>NZ_JAYXBQ010000045.1:0-229798 GCF_039668335.1 Mycobacterium sp. SM3041
CTAGCGCACAACAAACGGCGGCGCCGGCGCACGAACGCCAGGAGTCAAGCTTGCTGGGCCACCGGTGTGGTCGGCCCCGGTTGGTGTGACGCGCTCGGCGCGACGACCGGAGGCTGAAACCGTCGTCCGGGTAGCGCAAAGACGCCGGCGGCAGCCGCGGCGTAGCACAGCGCCGCGACGACGGCGCACGCCGCGGTGATGCCGCTGAGGAATGAATGTTGCACGGCGGCAAGGAGTTCGGGGTGTGCGGTGGCGATCCCGAACGCGGTCGGCACGGAGTCGCCGGCCTCCTCGGCTCTCCCGGTCGCCGCGAAGGCGCTGTCGGCGAGACGGGCGCTGAAGATCGACGAGAAGAGCGAACCGACGATGGCCACGCCGAGTGTGGCGCCCAGCTCGCGCGTGGCGTCGTTGACCGCCGAACCGATACCGGCGCGGGCCGGCGGCAGCACCAGCATGATGGATTCTGTTGCGGGAGTGGAGACCAGACCGATGCCCAGGCCCATGAGCACCATCTGCGCAACGATGGTGGCCCAGTAGGGGGTGTCGGTGTCGATGGTGCCGGCAATCCAGGCCATCGCGGTGCCGAAGGACGCCAGCCCGCTGACCACGACGACACGAGTACCGATACGCGGTGCGAGCAGCCCGCCGGCGATGGAGCCGATGGCGATGGACCCGGCGACGGGCAGGATGCGGGCACCGGTCGAGAACGGGCTGAATCCGCGCAGCACCTGGAAGTACTGCGTGATCAGGAAGATGAAGCCGGACAGTGCGAAGAAGGTGACGGCCACCGACGCACTGGCGGCGCTGAACCTGCGGTCGGTGAAGAGCCTGACGTCGAGCATGGGGTGCTCTGCGGCCTGCTCGATCGTCACGAAGGCCGGGGTCAGCGCCGCGGCAGCGACAAATCCGGACAGCGTCGCGGGGCTGTGCCAGCCGCGGGCGGGGGCTTCGATGATGGTGTAGACGAGCACCCCGAGGAGCGCGGTCGACGTGATCAGGCCCCGGATGTCGAGCGGTGGCACACCCGGGTCGCGCGATTCTGGCACCAGGAAGAACCCGAGAACCGCGGCCAGCAGCGCCAGCGGGATGAGCGCCCAGAAGACGCTGCTCCACGAAAAGTGTTCGAGCAGAAGGCCTCCGGTGACCGGTCCGGCGGCGACGCCGACGCCGACCACGGCGCCCCAACCGCCGAGTGCCGCCGCGCGTTGGCGGCGGTCGTCGAACGTGTTGGTGATGATC
Organism: Mycobacterium sp. SM3041; assembly: GCF_039668335.1. NCBI lineage: Bacteria > Bacillati > Actinomycetota > Actinomycetes > Mycobacteriales > Mycobacteriaceae > Mycobacterium > Mycobacterium sp. SM3041. The sequence continues at coordinate 1,240 of NZ_JAYXBQ010000045.1, forward strand.
GACAGGGTGGTGGGGAAGATCAGCGCGGCGAAGACGCCCGTGCCGAACCGCGCCGCGACGAGGGCTTCGGTGCTGGTGGACGCCGCGCCGATGCCGCTGGTGACGGCGAATCCGAGCAATCCGATGAGGAGCGCCGGGCGGCGGCCGTAGCGGTCAGACAGGCCGCCTGCGGCCAAGACGAGGGCCGCGAAGGTCAGGGTGTAACCGTCGACGACCCATTGCAGGCCGCGGGTGTCGGCGTGCAGTTGGGTCGCGATGCTGGGCAGGGCGACGTTGACGATCGTCACGTCGAGGTTGATGGCCAGCACGGCGACGTAGACGGCGGCCAGGATGCCCGCCTTGCGGCGCGCAGGCCGAGTTGGTTGTTCGATGGTCATGGCCGCCGTCCCTCGAGATGGTTGATATAGTGAACTGTACTTTAAATTAGCAAGTGGGTGATGATGAGTCGAGACTACGGCCAGTACTGCGGTCTTGCCAGGGCGCTGGATGTGGTGGGTGACAGGTGGAATCTGCTGGTCGTCCGCCAGCTCCTGATCGGGCCGGCACGCTTCGGTGAGCTGCGGGAGGGGCTGCCGGGGATCGCGACGAACCTATTGACCGACCGGCTCCGCGATCTCGAATCCGCCGGCGTGGTGGAACGGCGCCTGTCCGGGGAGGCCAACGCGATCACGTACGCCCTCACCGACTGGGGTGCTCGGCTGCGGGAGCCGATCTACGCCATGATCCGATGGTCGACGCCGCTGATGATCCGCGGCCCGGAGGGCGATTCCTTCCGCGCCGACGGACTGCTCCTGGCGCTGCCGGCCTTGTTGTCCACGCGTGTGCCCGGCGATCGGCCGACCACGGTGGGAATCGTGGTGGACGGCGTCACCGTCCAACTGAGTGCGACCGAGTCCGGCATCGACGTCGGCTGGCCCGATGGCCGCCAGCTCGAAGCCGTGCTGACGGCCGAGGCTCAGATTGTGCTCGGGCTCGCGGCAGGCCTGCTCGCCCTCGATGACGTCGCGCCACTCGTGGACATCAGCGGCGACCTCGCGGCGTTGCGCGTTTTCTTCGACGCGCCCACGTCGGCGGTCGACGTCGGCAAGTGATCCCGACTCAGCGTCGCTGCACCAGCAGCGTCTGCGCTGACGTCCCGATGAAGCCCTGTTCGTCGAACAGCTCGGCGGTGGTCGACCCGAGACCGTCGGGCCCGATCGAACCACGCGCCCGCAGGCAGAACTCCGAGCCGACGGGCGCGCGGTGCAGGTGCACCGTGGTGTCGGTGTTCATGAACATGAACTCGTTCGGATCCAGCGCGGCGCCAACGCCATTCGCGGAGTCGACGACCATCGCCAGCCGTTGCAGGTCGGTCGGTTTCTCGTCGTCGACCAACGAGACCAGCGGCTGCATCCACACGACGGCCGCGCCCGCGTCGTCAGGCTGCGGAACCCAGGTGACCGTCTCCAGGTAGCCGGGCCGGCCCTGCCAGTGATGCCGGAAACCGGTGTCGGGCAACCGCTTCATCGGCGGGTAGCGGTCCAGGGCGGCGTCTCTCGTATCAGTTGTTGCCAACAACCAGGCCGACATCCGCGCGACCGCACGTTCGGAACCGTCGCGCTGCGCGGCCGTCATCTCCGCGGTCATCATGCAGATCCGCGAACCGGGCCGCGACACCCACGCCCGAACCGCAACCGGCGCAACCGGAATGGCGCCGAGGATGTCGAGAGTCAGCCGGCCGACCTGCATGCCGGTACCGGCGGCGAGCTCCTCGATCGACTTGGTCAGCAGCGCCAAGGGCGGTGATCCGTGCTGAATGCTCGAATCCCAGTTGCTGCCGGTGCCTTCGGTCGATTCGAAGCGTTGAACATCACCGTCGGCGTCGAGCCGACGGTAGTAGCAGTCGATCATGCGATTCCGAAACCGTCGGGCCAGCCCGGATAGGGCGGGGGAGTGCCGCCGAACGCGGGGCACAGGTCTTGGTGCGTGCACCAGGAACATAGCTTGGACGGGTTGGGCCGGAAGTCGCCGGTCTCGCCCGACTTCTGGATGGCGTGCCAGATGGCCATCAGGGTCTTCTCGAACCGCTCCAACTCGGCCAGGTCGGGGCTGTAGTCGAGGACCTGGCCGTCGGCGAGGTACAGCAGCCGCAGCCGTGCCGGCACCACGCCGCGCAGCCGGAGCAGGGCCACCGCGTAGAACTTCATCTGGAACATGGCCTTGAACTCGGCCAGTGCGCGCGCTTCCGGCGGGGCCTTCCCGGTCTTGTAGTCGACGACCCGCAGCTCACCGGTCGGCGCGACGTCGATCCGGTCGACGAAGCCGCGCAGCAGGGTGCCGTCGGACAGCTCGACCTCGACGCGTTGTTCACAGCTCTGCGGGTCGAAGCGCGTCGGATCCTCGAGCCGGTAGTACCCCGACAGCAGGGCCCGCGCCTCTTTGAGCAGCGTCTCCCGCAGTTCGGGTGCGATCTCCTCGGCCAGCTCGGGCTTCTCCGCGACCACGGCGTCCCACGCCGGCGTGACCAGGGACAGCGCGGTCTCCGGCACCCGGTCGGTGGCGGGCAGTGCGTACAGCTGCTCCAAGGCGGCGTGCACCAGCGAGCCCCGCAACTGCGCGGTCGACGGTGGCTCCGGCAGCCGGTCGATGGCCCGGAACCGGTAGAGCAGGGGGCACTGTTTGAAGTCGCCGGCGCGCGACGGCGACAGCGCCGGCCGCCGGGTGGGGACGGTGGCGGTCATGCGCGATCCGCCTTCGGCTCCTCGATGGCGGTACTCATGCCAGCAGCTTAAGTGGGGACCACGACAAAGTTGCCGAACCCCGGCCGACTGCCGGGACGGGTCGGCTGGCAGGCTGGCCCGGTGAGAATCACCGGACCCTTCACCGTCGGCGACCGCGTCCAACTGACCGATGCCAAAGGCCGGCACTACACGATGGTGCTGGCGACAGGTGGGGAATTCCACACCCATCGCGGCATCATCGCCCACGATTCGGTGATCGACCAGCCCGAGGGCAGCGTCGTGAAATCCACCAACGGTGACCCCTTCCTGGTGCTGCGCCCGCTGCTGATCGACTACGTCCTCTCGATGCCGCGCGGTGCGCAGGTCATCTACCCGAAGGACGCCGCGCAGATCGTGCACGAGGGCGACATCTTCCCGGGGGCAAGGGTTTTGGAGGCCGGCGCCGGTTCGGGTGCGCTGACGTGTTCGCTGCTGCGGGCCGTCGGCCCGGGCGGTTCGGTGACGTCCTACGAGGTGCGCGACGACCATGCGGTGCACGCAGTGCGCAATGTCGAGACCTTCTTCGGCGAGCGGCCGGAGAACTGGAACCTCGTCATCGCCGATCTCAACGACTACGACGGTGGCGAGGTCGACCGCGTCGTGCTCGACATGCTCGCGCCGTGGGAGGTGCTGGAGACGGTGTCGAAGGCGCTGGTCCCGGGCGGCGTGCTGATCGTCTACGTCGCGACCGTCACGCAGTTGTCGAAGACGGTCGAGGCGCTGCGTGAGCAGCAGTGCTGGACCGAACCGCGGTCGTGGGAGTCGCTGCAGCGCGGCTGGGACGTCGTCGGCCTCGCGGTGCGCCCGCAGCATTCGATGCGGGGCCACACCGCGTTCCTGATCAGCGCGCGCCGTCTCGCACCGGGTGCGGTGACGCCGCAGCCGCTGCGGCGCAAGCGCAACATCTAGTCCTCGCTGTTGGCGAGGCCGCGCCGCACGGACAGCAGCTCGATCTCCGGGCGGCCCGCGACCTGGCGTTCGGCGGCATCGAGAACCTCGACGACGTGATGGCGGTCAGCCGCGACGACCGACACCCCGATGGCCGCCCGCCGGTGCAGATCCTGATTGCCGCTCTCGGCGGCGGACACGTAGAACTTGCGCTGCAGTTCGGCGATGATCGGCCGGATCACCGAGCGCTTCTCTTTCAGCGAGTGCACATTGCCCAGCAACAGGTCGAATTCCAGCCACCCGACCCACATGAACGGCTCAGCGGCCAGGTGTCGGCGGAGCGGCCGGAGCGCCCGGCCCGCCCGGCTGCCCCAGCTTGAGCAGCAGATTGGCGGTTTGCCGGTTCAGCTGCCAGGCGTCCCGGATGGGACTGAACTCCATGGGGAACGTGAACTTGTTGTCCGGTGCGGCGACCGAGCTGATGGTGATCGTGGCGATGATGTCGCCCGGCTGCCCGGCCGACCACAGCAGGTCCGTCGCCGTCACGTTCATCGGATTGAAGCCGTTGTCGCGCAGCGCCCTGGTGAAGTTGTCCAGCCCGGCCTGATCCTCGGCGGTGCCGTATTGGATCAGCCCGATCTTTTGTGCCGAGGGCACCGCGGGGTCGGCGATCTTGTACAGCACCGCGGTGATCGCGTCCGGCGGCGGCAGCGGCGCTGCCTCGGGCGCCTTGGCGTCGGTGGTCAGCAGTGAACGGGGCATCGGGTCGGCCGGCGGCTCGACGTGTTCACTGCACCCGGCCAACCCGATCGCCGCCACGACGACGGCGATCAGGGTTCCTCGGGTCGGATTCACCGGGCTGGTCCTGGCGCCTACTTCACCGAGGACAGCAGGGCCATGGCCGACCCCTTGGACAGTTGCCAGCCGGTGGGGCTGGGGCCGGCGACGAAGGTCAGCGGCTGCGATGCGGTGGCACCGGTGGCGGCGGTGGCGGTGACGTTGGCCGTTGCGGTGCCGTCTCCGAGGTCATCGATGTCGGCAACGGCGAAGCTCAGGGGGAACACGCCCTGCTTCACGGCGTTGCTGTAGGCCCGGTCGGCGGTGATCGCCTCGAGCCGCCCGACGCCACCCTGGATGTAGCTGCCCTTGGACCCGGCGAAGCTCCCGGCGGCCGTCAGCCCGGTGAGCGTCGACACCAGCGACGCCTGCAGGCCCGGCGCGGGCGCCTGGGGCAGCGGCACCTGGCGGACGACCGGCGCGACCGCGGTCGACGTTCCAGTGGTCGGGATGGCCGACGGCGCAGCCACGGTCGTACCGACGGCTGCGGCACCGACGAGGGCGGTGGCTGCGATGCCGGTGACGAGGGATTTGACGATCACTGCGGTCCTTTCGATGAGCCCGACTCGGGTATGAGATTAACAGCGCGGTGAGAGGGACACCCGTGTGTCGCAATTCCTTCGACGCCCATGAATGGCAGATCGCCGGTAGCGTTGAGGTATCCGCCGCACCAACTTCCGGTGTGGGAAAGGAGCGCAAGATGTCTGAAATGGATCGCCCGGACGCCTTCGGCAACCCGGGCATACCTCGTCAGAACCCCATGTCCAGTACCGATGCCGCCGAGCTGGCGCGGCTTCGTAGCGAGACGGCGGCGCTGCGAGAGCAGCTCACGAACGCGGCCGCGACGCATCGCGGACCGCGTGACGTGCAGCAGCTCGAAGCCCGTATCGATTCGCTGACGACCCGCAACGGCAAGTTGATGGACACCCTCAAAGAGGCGCGGCAGCAGTTGCTGGCGCTTCGTGAGGAAGTCGATCGGCTGGGGCAGCCGCCCAGCGGATACGGCGTCTTGCTGCTCACTCACGACGACGACACCGTCGACGTCTTCACCTCCGGTCGCAAGATGCGGCTGTCGGTGTCGCCGAACATCGAGGTGTCCGAACTCAAGCAGGGCCAGACCGTCCGCCTCAACGAGGCACTGACGGTGGTCGAGGCCGGCTCGTTCGAGGCGGTCGGCGAGATCAGCACCCTGCGCGAAATCCTGAACGACGGGAAGCGTGCCCTCGTCGTCGGCCATGCCGACGAGGAGCGCATCGTCTGGCTCGCCGAGCCGCTGGTCGCGCTCGAATACCTGGACCCCGAGGTCGCCGAGGTGCTCGAGGGCGTCGACGAACTGGCGGACGAGCGCTCGCGCAAACTCCGGCCGGGCGACTCGCTGCTGGTCGACAGCAAGGCCGGGTACGCCTTCGAGCGCATCCCCAAGGCCGAGGTCGAGGATCTGGTCCTCGAAGAGGTGCCGGACGTGGCCTACAGCGACATCGGTGGCCTGACGCGGCAGATCGAGCTGATCCGCGACGCCGTCGAGCTGCCGTTCCTGCACAAGGACCTGTACCGGGAGTACGCGCTGCGGCCGCCGAAGGGCGTGCTGCTGTACGGCCCTCCGGGTTGCGGCAAGACGCTCATCGCGAAGGCCGTCGCCAACTCGCTGGCCAAGAAGATGGCCGAGCTGCGTGGCGACGACGCGCGGGAAGCCAAGAGCTACTTCTTGAACATCAAGGGTCCCGAGCTGCTCAACAAGTTCGTCGGCGAGACCGAGCGGCACATCCGCCTGATCTTCCAGCGGGCGCGCGAGAAGGCCTCCGAGGGCACCCCGGTGATCGTGTTCTTCGACGAGATGGACTCGATCTTCCGCACCCGTGGCACGGGCGTCAGCTCCGACGTCGAAACCACTGTGGTGCCACAGCTTCTCAGTGAGATCGACGGTGTCGAGGGGCTGGAGAACGTCATCGTCATCGGCGCCTCCAACCGCGAGGACATGATCGACCCGGCCATCCTGCGGCCCGGCCGCCTGGACGTGAAGATCAAGATCGAGCGGCCGGATGCCGAAGCGGCGCAGGACATCTTCAGCAAGTACCTCACCGAGGAACTGCCGGTGCACGCCGACGACCTGGCCGAGTTCAACGGCGACCGGGCGCTGACCATCAAGGCCATGATCGAGAAGATCGTGGACCGGATGTACGCCGAGATCGACGACAACCGCTTCCTCGAGGTCACCTACGCCAACGGCGACAAGGAGGTCATGTACTTCAAGGACTTCAACTCCGGCGCCATGATCCAGAACGTCGTGGACCGGGCCAAGAAGTACGCGATCAAGTCGGTGCTGGAAACCGGGCAGCGCGGTCTGCGGGTGCAGCATCTGCTGGACTCCATCGTCGACGAGTTCGCCGAGAACGAAGACCTGCCCAACACCACCAATCCCGATGACTGGGCACGGATTTCGGGCAAGAAGGGCGAGCGGATCGTCTACATCCGCACGCTGGTCACCGGCAAGAGCTCGTCCGCGAGCCGGGCCATCGACACCGAGAGCAACCTGGGTCAGTACCTGTAGACCCGCACGCAAAACCGCCCCTTCTCCGCGGAGAAGGGGCGGTTTTGCGTCTGCCGGGCGGTCGCGGCTCAGCGCGCGCGGTCGGCGAGGTAGCGGTCCCGCGCGTCGAGCCGGCGCCGCAGGCTGTCGACCTGTGGGTCGACGAACTCGGCGCGGTACTCGGCGTCGGTCGTGGTGCGCGCGGTGATGTACATGAAGGTCAGGGCGCCCAGGAAGAGCGTCGTCTGGATCAGCGACTCCGGAATGGGCAGCGTCATGCCGAAGATGGTGCCCTCGGGCGAGCCGTTGTTGCGCGTCCATTCCGCCAGCAGCTTCGGGCTGATCAGGATCAGGCCGAGCACCAGGAAGATGAATGCCGTCACCAGCGCGACGATCAGCAGCTGCAACACCTGCGACATGGCCAGGACGAACACCACGTTGACACGTTCGATGCGGGACAACGGGATTCGGTGGTCGGACGCGGGTAGCTGCTCGAAGGGGGTGCCGGCCAGGGTTTCGCGCTGGGCATCCGGTGTGTCGGGCGTCGTGGCCGTCAAGATCGGCCGGACCCGGTCGATGGTGGTGGCGATGACGAATGCCACGGCGATCAGCGCCAGGAAGCCCAGCGCGGACCACAGCCGGGCCCGGCTGACGTTGGCCGCCATCAGCCAGACGTAGGTGTTGAAGAACACCAGCACCGTCAACAGCATGATCGGCAGGGCCCGCACGAAGAGGCTCCCGACGAGGCTCAGGTTGTGCGCCGTGGTGTCCAGGGCCCACCCCAGGATCGAGCCGATGCCGGTTGCGGTGCAGGCCAGGATGACGGCGATGACCACGCCGACGTAGATCACGTTGGTGCTGACGTAGGCGCCGGGGCCGCCGAACACCGCGCCGGCCAGGCATATCGCCACCGACACCGCGGCCGCGGTGGCCCGGTCGCGCCACGACGTGATGCGCGACACCAGCCAGCCCGCCAGTGCGGCCAGCGGGGCCACCAGCAGGAGCAGGGCGAGGATGAACCATTCGGTCCGCGTGGGCTGGCCCTCGATGTTGATGGTGTGCTTGCCGGTGACGGCAGTGACGAGGATCGAGTTGGCCATGAACACCGCGAACCCGGCCAGCGCCGGTGCCGAGCGTTGCCACAGCCGTCGCACCAGCGCGCCCGGACGCAGCACGGCGGGCAGGCCGCGGCGCAGAAACCAGGTCTCGGCGGCGACTCGGTCGCTCCGGGACGGCTCGCCCCGTCGCTCCACTCGCCCAGATGTGGTCATGCGGCTAATCGTCGCGTATCAACAGCCGTCTAGTCTTGGCGGCATGCAACGGATCATCGGAACAGAGGTCGAATACGGCATTTCCTCGCCGTCTGATCCGACCGCGAACCCGATCCTCACGTCCACCCAGGCGGTGCTGGCGTACGCGGCGGCCAGCGGCATCCAGCGGGCCAAGCGCACGCGGTGGGACTACGAGGTCGAGTCTCCGCTGCGCGACGCGCGTGGCTTCGATCTGAGCCGCTCCACGGGCCCGGCCCCGATCGTCGACGCCGACGAGATCGGCGCGGCCAACATGATCCTCACCAACGGCGCCCGGCTGTACGTCGACCACGCTCACCCGGAGTACTCCGCTCCCGAGGTCACCGACCCGATGGACGCGGTCATCTGGGACAAGGCCGGCGAACGCGTCATGGAGGCCGCGGCCCGGTATGTGGCCAGCGTCCCGGGCGCGGCCCGGCTGCAGCTGTACAAGAACAACGTCGACGGCAAGGGCGCGTCGTACGGCACGCACGAGAACTACCTGATGAGCCGGCAGACGCCGTTCAACTCGGTGATCGCGGGTCTGACGCCGTTCTTCGTGTCCCGTCAGGTCGTGACGGGGTCCGGCCGCGTCGGCATCGGGCAGTCGGGGGATGAGCCGGGCTTCCAGCTGACGCAGCGCGCCGACTACATCGAGGTCGAGGTCGGCCTCGAGACCACGCTCAAGCGCGGCATCATCAACACGCGCGACGAGCCGCACGCCGACGCCGACAAGTACCGCCGGCTGCACGTCATCATCGGTGACGCCAACCTGGCCGAGACGTCGACGTACCTCAAGGTGGGCACCACGTCGCTGGTGCTCGACCTCATCGAGTTCGGCCCGGCCGAGGGCCTCGACCTGTCCGATCTGGCGCTGGCCCGGCCGGTGCACGCGGTGCACGTCATCAGCCGGGACCCGTCGCTGCGCGCGACCGTGGCCCTGGCCGACGGCCGCGAGCTCACCGGCCTTGCGCTGCAACGTATCTACCTGGACCGAGTGGCCAAGCTGCAGGAGCGCCGCGATCCCGACCCGCGCGCGGACCATGTTCTCGAGACCTGGGCCCACGTCCTGGACCTGCTGGAACGCGATCCGATGGAATGCGCCGACCTGCTGGACTGGCCGGCCAAGCTGCGCCTGCTGGAGGGCTTCCGGCAGCGGGAGAACCTGAGTTGGAACGCGCCGCGCCTGCACCTGGTGGACCTGCAGTACTCCGATGTGCGGCTGGACAAGGGTCTGTACAACCGCCTGGTGGCGCGCGGCTCGATGAAGCGGCTGGTCACCGAGCAGCAGGTGCTCGACGCGGTGGAGAATCCGCCCACCGATACCCGCGCCTACTTCCGTGGTGAGTGCCTGCGCCGGTTCGGCGCGGACATCGCCGCGGCCAGCTGGGACTCGGTGATTTTCGATCTCGGCGGCGAGTCGCTGGTGCGGATTCCGACGCTGGAACCGCTGCGTGGAAGCAAGGCTCACGTCGGTGCGTTGCTCGATTCGGTGGACAGTGCGGTCGAGTTGGTGGAGCAGCTCACGACGTAACTGGTTGTGTTCCCGGGGAACCCGGGCGCGGACCGGTAGTGTGAAGTCAGAGAATCGAGCAATCAGGAGGCGGCGATGGCTCAGGAACAGACCAAGCGCGGCGGTGGCGGCGGCGAGGACGACGACCTCTCCGGCCCGTCCGCAGCAGGTCAGGAACGTCGCGAGAAGCTCGCTGAGGACACCGACGACCTGCTCGACGAGATCGACGACGTGCTGGAAGAGAACGCTGAGGACTTCGTGCGCGCGTACGTCCAAAAGGGCGGCCAGTGACGGCAGCGTTCGGGCCTTTCTCTGATCGACTGGATGTCAACTCACCCCACCTGAACCTGTCCTCGTTTTCGGACTTCCTCAGCCGGCAGGCGCCCCACCTGCTGCCGGTGGTGGGTGATTCTGTGACCAGCGGTGCCGACTTGCCCCACGGCACGACGATCGTCGCGATCAAGTTCCCCGGTGGCGTGCTGATCGCGGGTGACCGCCGCGCCACCCAGGGCAACATGATCGCCAGCCGCGACGTGCAGAAGGTGCACATCGCCGACGATTACACCGCGACCGGTATCGCCGGCACCGCGGCCATCGCCGTGGAGTTCGCACGGCTGTACGCCGTCGAACTCGAGCATTACGAGAAGCTCGAGGGCGTGCCGCTGACGTTCCGCGGCAAGGTCAACCGGCTCGCCATCATGGTGCGCGGCAATCTCGGTGCGGCCCTGCAGGGCTTCGTCGCGCTGCCGCTGCTGGTGGGCTACGACCTGGACGACTCCGACCCGGGCAATGCCGGTCGCATCGTCTCGTTCGACGCCGCGGGTGGCTGGAACATCGAGGAAGAGGGCTACCAGTCGGTGGGCTCGGGTTCGCTGTTCGCCAAGTCATCGATCAAGAAGCTGTATTCGCATGTGACCGACGCCGATTCGGCGCTGAAGGTCGCCATCGAGTCGCTGTACGACGCGGCCGACGACGATTCGGCCACCGGCGGACCGGATCTGACGCGTGGCATCTATCCGACCGCGGTACTGATCGGTGCCGAGGGCGCCGAAGAGGTCACCGAGGAGCGCATCGCCGCGCTGGCCCGGGAAGTCATCGCCAACCGGACGCGCGCGAGAGGTAATGCCTGATGAGCTTTCCGTATTTCATCTCGCCCGAACAGGCGATGCGGGAACGGTCCGAGCTTGCGCGCAAAGGTATTTCGCGGGGTCGCAGCGTTGTCGTGCTGGCCTACGACGGGGGCGTGCTGTTCGTGGCGGAGAACCCGTCGCGGTCACTGCAGAAGGTCAGCGAGCTGTATGACCGCGTCGGTTTCGCCGCGGTCGGCCGGTTCAACGAGTTCGACAACCTGCGTCGTGGCGGCATCCAGTTCGCCGACACCCGGGGCTACGCCTACGACCGGCGCGACGTCACCGGCCGCCAGTTGGCCAACGTGTACGCCCAGACCCTCGGCACCATCTTCACCGAGCAGGCCAAGCCCTACGAGGTCGAACTGTGCGTCGCCGAGGTGGCGCACTACGGCGAGACGAAAGCCCCTGAGCTGTACCGGATCACGTACGACGGGTCCATCGCCGACGAGCCGCATTTCGTCGTCATGGGTGGTACCACCGAGCCGATCATTGCCGCACTCAACGACTCCTACCAGGAGAACGCGAGCCTGGCCGACGCGGTGAAGATCGCCGTCGACGCGCTGCACGCCGGGGCCGGCGACCGCGTGTTGGGGGCCGCGACGCTCGAGGTGGCGATCCTCGATGCCAAGAAGCCGCGCCGCGCGTTCCGCCGGATCACCGGGGCGGCGCTGGACGCGGTTCTGCCGAAGGTTGAGGTGGAGGCCAAGGACGGCGACAAGGCCGCCGAGGGCGAGGGCAAGCCCGAGGGCGACGCCGCCGAGTAGTCACTCGGCCGAGGGGACCGCCGCCAGTCCGCGCAGTAGCACCGTGATGCCGAATTCGAAGGCATCGTCGGCGCGTTCGGGTTTGGTGCTGCCGGTGGCCAGTGCGGCCGCGAACTCCGGACCGACATCGGCACCGGCCTGCCAGGGTTCGTCGGGCGCGGCCACGTCGAGTGCCGAGCCCAGCACGAACGAGTCGATCAGGGTGATGGCCCGTAGCGTGTCCGCGGGATCGAACCCGGCCCGGTCGAACGCCACAGCCAGCACGTTGTACATGGTGAGGGCGTGGTCGCTGTTCACCGCGTGCGACGTCAGCAGGGGGATGAGCCGCGGGTAGCGGGCGTAGCTCTGGCGGTAGGACCGCATGATGTCGGCGACGACGTCGGTCCACGGGCGCTGCGGGTCGTCGGCGGGCAGTGCGACCCCGGACATCGCCCGTTCACGCAGCAGCTCGACGATCTGTTCACGTCCTGCGACGTGGTTGTACAGCGATGACGGGCTGACCTTGAGGGCCCGGGCCAGTTCCGGCACGGTGAAGCCGCCGGTCTTGTTGACCAAATCCATTGCTGCGCCGGCGATGCGATCCGTGGAAAGCAGCGGTTTGGAGGGGCGGCCCATGGCATATGTCTACTACCTCTTTACAAGCGGGGGTAAGTGGGGCCAGAATAAAACGAATCTAATTCGTTTTAGGAGTCGAGCTGATGATCACCCTGACCGCCACCGCACCCGAGTCGCTGTCCCGCAGCACCGAGTCGACGCGCCCGCCGGTGCGGGTCGGTCTGGTGCAGCACCGCTGGCGTCCCGACGCCGACGAACTCGCCAAGGTGCTGCGCGACGGCATCGACCGCGCCGCGGGAGAGGGTGCCGCGCTGGTGTGTCTGCCGGAGATCACCCTGCTGCGGTACCCCGCCGACACCCCGGCCGGTCCGAACCCGGGTGACACCGCAGAAGACCTGCTCGACGGCCCGACGTTCGCACTCGCCGCCGAGGCCGCCCGTGCCAACGGGATCTTCGTGCACGCGTCGCTCTACGAAAAGTCGCCGGCGGCAGACGGTTTGGGCTTCAACACGGCGATCCTGGTGTCCCCGTCGGGCGAGCTGGCCGGCCGCACCCGCAAGATGCACATCCCCATCTCGGCGGGCTACTACGAGGACACCTATTTCCGGGCGGGCCCTGCCGAGGGCAACCCGTACCCGGTCTACGAGCCGGAGGGGCTCGGCGCCAAGCTGGGCATGCCGACGTGCTGGGACGAATGGTTCCCCGAGGTGGCCCGCAACTACTCGCTCGGCGGTGCCGAGATCGTCGTCTACCCGACGGCCATCGGCTCCGAGCCGGTCTTTCCCGCCTTCGACACCCAGCCGCTGTGGCAGCAGGTCATCGTCGCCAACGGCATCAACAGTGGCCTGTTCATGGTGGTACCCAACCGGATTGGCGACGAGGGCACCGTGACCTTCTACGGCTCGTCGTTCATCTCCGACCCGTACGGCCGGGTGCTGGTGCAGGCCCCGCGCGACGAAGAGGCGGTGTTGGTTGCCGACCTGGACCTCGACCAGCGCCGCGACTGGCTCGAGCTGTTCCCGTTCCTGCTGACCCGGCGTCCGGAGAGCTACGGTGCGCTGACCGCACCCGTCGACGCCCAGCGCCCGTACGGCGCCGGCCACGAAGCCACCGCGGTGGTGAAATGACCGACTATGTGATGCCTGCGGAGAGCGCGCCGCAGGACCGGGTGTGGATGGCGTTCCCCTCGGCCGGTTATTCGTTGGGGGACGACGAGACCGAGCACCACGAGGCCCGCTCGACGTGGGCCGCCGTCGCCCATGCGGTACTGGAATTCGAGCCGGTGACCGTCGTGGTGGACCCGGCAGAGATGGCCGCCGCGCGGCGGTATCTGTCGGCCGACGTCGACATCGTCGAGGCACCGCTGAACGACGCCTGGATGCGCGATATCGGACCCACCTTCGTGCATGCCGGCGACGGTTCGGTGGCCGCGGTGGACTGGGTGTTCAACGGCTGGGGTGGCCAGGACTGGGCGCGCTGGGATCATGACGCGAAAATCGGTGCCGCCGTGGCCGGTTGGGCCGGCGTTCCGGTGGTCAGCTCGAACCTGGTCAATGAAGGCGGCGGCATCCAGGTCGACGGGCAGGGCACGGTGCTGGTCACCGAGACCGTCCAACTCGACCCCGGCCGCAATCCCGGCGCCACCAAGGCCGACATCGAGGCCGAACTGGCCCGCACCATCGGCGCCACCCATGCCGTCTGGTTGCCGCGGGGCCTGACCCGCGACTCGGAGCGCTTCGGCACCCGTGGACACGTCGACATCGTCGCGGCCATCACGTCGCCGGGGCGCCTGTTGCTGCACGCGCAGCGCTCCGATGCACATCCGGACCACCTGGTGTGCAAGGAGATTCGCGAAGCGCTCGCCGACACCTGCGACGCCGCGGGCCGGCCGTGGGACATCGTCGAACTCCCGGCGCCGGATCTGCTGACCGACGCCGAGGGCTACGTCGACTACAGCTACATCAACCACCTGGTGGTCAACTGCGGCGTCATCGCATGTGCGTTCGGTGATCCGCGCGACGCCGACGCGGCCGCGATCCTGGCCGAGCAGTACCCCGGCCGGCGCGTGGTCAGCGTCGACGCCCGGCCGCTGTTCGAGCGCGGCGGTGGCATCCACTGCATCACGCAGCACCAGCCGTCGGCGCAGTGATCTGATCTCAGCCATTTGGCTGATGCCCCAGCTGCCCGGGTGGTGCTTTATTGAAGTCATCGCCCCATGGACGCCGCTGATGTTCGGGAGGTCGCGACGGCTCCTCGGCCGCGACCCGCAGTGCCCGACAACTGACTTCAAAGGCGGCTTCTCATGAAATATCTGGTGCAATGGCATGCCATCGATCCGGCTCGGATGCGGGCGACGGCCGAACACTTCCTGCAGACGGGTGCGAAACCGCCCGACGGAGCGACCCAACTCGGCAGGTGGTTCGGCCTCAACGGCAGCGGCTGCTCGGTGATCGAGGCTGCTGACGCCAAGCCGGTGTTCGAGCTCATCTCCGAATGGCAGGAGTATCTCCAGATCGAAGCCACCCCGGTACTCGAAGACGACGAGTTCGGCGCGATCGTCGCCAAGCTGTACAGCTAGCGGCGGTGTCACGGCGACCGACGGTCCCGGGTTTGGTCAGTGCCCTGCTGGGTAGCATCCGGGATATGGCCATCAAACTCGAGAACGTCGGCATCGCCGTGCGCGATCTCGACGCGACCATCGCGTTCTTCACCGACCTCGGGCTCACGGTGGTGGGCCGTGCCACGGTCAGTGGCGAATGGACCGAAACCGCCGTGGGTCTCGACGGCAACCACGCCAATATCGCGATGCTCGAGACGCCCGACGGTCACGGCCGCATCGAGCTCTTCGAGTACATCCATCCCGAGGCGATCGAGTCGGAACCCACCCGCCCCAACGGCATTGGGATGCACCGCGTCGCATTCTCGGTCGACGACATCGACGCGGCACTCGAGATCGCCGCCCGCCACGGATGTCATCCACTCCGTGGCGTGGCCACCTACGAGGACATCTACAAGCTGACGTACGTTCGTGGGCCGAGCGGCATCATCGTGATGTTCGCCGAAGAGCTCAAGAAGAGCTGACGGCCATCAATCGGCTGACCGCCGCGCTCACCCGGTCGCGGTTGCCCGCGCCGTTGCGCACCACCCACGACGTCAGGTGTTCGAGCAGCTCCCGAATCTCCAGCAGCTCCTGAATGCGCCCGCTCTCATCGGTCTTACCGGTCAGCACCTCGGACCACAGGGTGTCGAGATCGAGGATGTCGCGCACCGTCGCATACGCCATCGCGACGTCGGCCGTACTCACCGACAGCCGTTCCTGCATGCGGTAGATGGTGCCGGGACCGACCCGGTTGATCAGCTCGCCGGCGACCGACGTGGCGACGATCTCGCGGCGCAGCGGGTGGTTCGCGATCTCGGCCCGGGCGTGCTCGGCGATGCCGGCCGGGAAGTACTGCGTCAGACGGTCGACGAACATCTCGTGATCCGGCACGTCGGAGGCCAACAGCTCCTGCGACACCAGGTTCTTGGATTGTGCCAGCAGCACGGCGATTTCGGGACGGGTGAGCCCGAGTCCGACGAGTCGGCGGCGGTCCAGTTCCTGCTTCGACGGCAGTCCTTCGACATCGGGGTCGACACCGGCCACGTCCCGCAGGTTGCCGATCAGCCGGACGTGCCGCTCCAACAACGAGCCGGCCTCCGCGGCCGCCATGCTGATCGCGAGAATCTGGTCGGCGTTGTCGGCCAGCACCCGCGCGGCGACGTCGTCGGTGGCGTCGGCGAGCAGTGTATTGCGTTGTGCGGTGGCGATATTGCCGGAGTCCAGCGCGATCTTGAGGTTGACCTCGAGGTCGGAGGTGGCGACGCCCGCGGCGTTGTCGATGAAGTCGGCGTTGACTCGGCCGCCCTTCAGCGCGAACGCGATGCGGGCCTGCTGCGTCAGGCCGAGGTTGCCGCCCTCGCCGATCACCTTGCAGCGCAACTGCGATGCGGTGACGCGGACCCGGTCGTTCGCCTTGTCCTGGGCGTCGGCATCGGTCTCGTCGTCGGCGCGGACGTAGGTGCCGACGCCGCCGTTCCACAGCAGATCGACCGGTGCCCGCAGCACCGCGCTGATCAGCTCGTCGGGCGTGCACTCGGTGGCCTGGAAGCCGAGGCTCGTCCTGGCCTGCTCCGACAGCCGGATCGACTTTGCGGTGCGCGGCCACACGCCACCGCCGGCGGAGATCAGTGCCGGGTCGTAGTCCTGCCAGCTGGACCGGGGGAGCCGGAAGAGACGCTCGCGCTCGACGTACGAGGTCTCGGGGTCTGGATTCGGATCCAGGAAGATGTGCCGGTGGTCGAATGCCGCGACCAGCTTGATGTTGCGGGACAACAGCATTCCGTTGCCGAACACGTCGCCCGACATGTCGCCGATGCCGGCGACCGTGAACGGTTCGACATCGATGTCATGGCCGGCTTCGGCGAAGTGCCGCCGCACCGACAGCCACGCGCCGCGGGCGGTGATGCCCATGGCCTTGTGGTCGTATCCGGCCGATCCGCCCGAGGCGAAGGCGTCGCCCAGCCAGAAGTCGTACTCGGCGGCAATCGAATTGGCGAGGTCGGAGAAGGTGGCCGTGCCCTTGTCGGCGGCCACCACGAGGTAGGCGTCATCGCCGTCGGGGCACACCGTGCGGTCGGGGTGACGGACGGTGCCGTCGACGATGTTGTCGGTGACATCGAGCAGGCCGCGGATGAAGGTGCGGTAGCCCGCTGCAGGATCAACGGAAGTGGGATCGGCCGCAGTCGACCGCAAGACGAAGGCGCCCTTGGCGCCGGTCGGCACGATCGGGGCGTTCTTCACGGCCTGCGTCTTCATCAGCCCCAGTACCTCGGTGCGGAAGTCCTCGGCGCGGTTGGACCAGCGCAGCCCGCCGCGGGCGATGGCACCACTGCGCAGGTGCACACCTTCCACGGTGTCGGAGTGCACGAAGATCTCGCGGTAGGGCACGACGGGTCCGGTGATCGACAGCCGCGACGAGTCGATCTTGAACGACACGTAGTCCTTGGGCTGACCATCGGCGCCGACCTGGAACCAGTTGGTGCGCAGCGTCGCAGTGACGAAGGCGTGCAGCGCCCGGCGGATCCGGTCGTCGTCGAGTGAGGTGGCGGCTTCCACCAGACCGGCGACGTCGCGATCCGCCTGCTCGATGTCGGCGTCGGTGTCCGGGTTGAACCGGGCATCGAACAGGGCCAGCAGCGCATTCACGAAATCGGGTGCGGCGACGAGGGATTCGATGATGTAGTCCTCGGAGAATCCGAGGCCCGTCTGGCGGAGGAATCGGCACGCGGCGCGGATCAGCACCGCACGGCGCCAATCGATCCCCGCCGCGGTGATGAGCATCGCGTACCGGTCGACGTTCCAGCGGCCCGCGATGGCGGCCTCGCAGGCCCGCGCGACCAGGTCACGTGTCGCGCCGGAGAGCGTGAGGTCACCGAACTCGTAGCAGTGCCCGGCGTCATCGGAATGGTGGTAGGAGGCGACGCGCAGGCCGAAGGATTCGAACATCGCGCAGACGTCGGCCAGCAGCGGGGGCTGCCCGGGCCACTGGATTTGGGCGTGGTTGTTCAGCCCGTCGGCGTCGAAAGACACCCGGGCAGCGTTGTTCTGCATGGGAGGACTACTCCGGTCTATTTACTTGGATGTCTGTTTTGGAGGGGAGTGGGAAAGTT
Organism: Mycobacterium sp. SM3041; assembly: GCF_039668335.1. Lineage (NCBI taxonomy): Bacteria > Bacillati > Actinomycetota > Actinomycetes > Mycobacteriales > Mycobacteriaceae > Mycobacterium > Mycobacterium sp. SM3041. Next base: position 19,211 of record NZ_JAYXBQ010000045.1, read on the forward strand.
GTTGCCGCGCAACTACTGAAGGGCGATGTACTTGGTCTCGAGGTATTCCTCGATGCCCTCGCTGCCGGCTTCGCGACCGATGCCGGATTCCTTGATGCCGCCGAACGGCGCGGCCACGTCGGAGATGACGCCGCGGTTGACGCCCACCATCCCGGCCTCGATCGCTTCGGCGACGCGCAGCGCCCGGTCCAGGCCCTGCGTGTAGACGTAGGCGGCCAGGCCGTACTCGGTGTCGTTGGCGGCATCGATGCCGGCCTGCTCGCCGTCGAATCCGATGATCGCGGCGACCGGCCCGAAGATCTCCTCGCGCAGGAGGCGGGCGTCGCTCGACACGTCGGCGAGCACCGTCGGCGGGTAGAAGAAGCCTTCGCCTTCAACCGGTTTGCCGCCAGTGGCCACCGTGGCGCCCTTGTTGACGGCGTCCTGCACCAGTTCGTCGACCGTGGCGCGCTGCTTGGCGGTGATCAGCGGTCCGACCTGGCTGCCGGCCTGGTCGCCCGGACCGGTGGCCAGTGCCGCCATGCGGGCGGCGAGCTTCTCGGTGAACTCGGCGCGCACGGCGTTGTCGACGTGGATGCGGTTGGCGGCGGTACAGGCCTCACCCATGTTGCGCATCTTGGCGGCCATCGCGCCGTCGACCGCGGCGTCCAGATCGGCGTCGTCGAACACCACGAACGGGGCGTTGCCGCCGAGTTCCATCGAGGTGCGCAGCACCCGATCCGCGGACTGCGCCAACAGCTTTCGGCCGACACCGGTGGAGCCGGTGAAGGTCAGCTTGCGCAAGCGCGCGTCGGCCAGGAGCGGGCCGGTCAGGCCGGCGGCGTCGGTGGTCGGCAGGATCGACAGCACGCCGGCGGGCAGGCCGGCGTCGGCGAACACCTGGCCCAGCAGCAGCATGGTCAGCGGGGTTTCGGCCGCGGGTTTGACGATCATGGTGCAACCCGCCGCCAGCGCGGGGCCGATCTTGCGGGTGCCCATGGCCAGCGGGAAGTTCCACGGCGTGATCGCCAGGGTCGGTCCGACGGGCTGCTTGGTCACGAGGATGCGGCCGGTGCCGGTGGGGGACTGCGTGTAGCGGCCGTTGATCCGGACCGCTTCTTCGGCGAACCAGCGCAGGAACTCGCCGCCGTAGTTGACCTCGCCCTGGCTCTCGGCCAAGGGCTTGCCCATCTCGAGGGTCATGGTCAGGGCGAAGTCGTCGCGGCGCTCCATGACGAGTTCCCAAGCGCGCCGCAGGATTTCGGCGCGTTCGCGGGCCGGGGTGGCGGCCCACGACGCCTGGGCGGCGACCGCTTCGTCGAGCGCGCGGGCGCCGTCGGCGGGCGAGGCGTCGGCGACCTCGATGAGCACGGCGTCCGTCGCGGGGTCGTGCACGGCGAACCGGGCTCCGGTGGACGCGGGGACCTGCAGGCCGCCGAGCCACAGCTCGGTGGGCATGGACTCCAGCAGCGTGGTGCGATCGATCATCGGGCTGCCACCATTTCGCGCACGATGTCGCCCAGGACGGCGATGCCCTCGTCGAGCAGTTCGTCGCTGATCACCAGCGGCGGGAGCAGGCGGATGATGTTGCCGTACGAGCCGCAGGTCAGCAGGATGACACCGCGCTTGAATGCCTCTGCCGCAATGGCTTTCGTGAGCACCGGATCGGGATCGCTGGTGCCCGGTTTGACGATCTCGATGGCCAGCATGCCGCCGCGGCCGCGGACGTCGCCGATGACCCCGGTGTCGCTGAGGGCCCGCAGCTTCGGCAGCACCGACGCTTCGATGGCGCGGGCCCGGGCGGGCAGGTCCATCTCGGCCATGGCGTCGAGCGTGGCGAGCGCCGCGGCACAGGCGACGGGGTTACCGCCGTAGGTGCCGCCCAGACCGCCGGGGTGCACGGCGTCCAGCAGGTCGGCGCGGCCGGTGATGGCGGCCAGCGGCATGCCGCCGGCGATGCCCTTGGCCATGGTGATGATGTCGGGGACGATGCCCTCGTGGTCGGAAGCGAACCACGATCCGGTGCGGGCGAAGCCCGTCTGCACCTCGTCGGCGATGAACACGACGCCGTTGGCCTTGCACCAATCGACAATGGTGGCAACGAATCCCGGTGCGGGCACGATGAAGCCGCCCTCGCCCTGGATGGGCTCGATGATGACCGCGGCGAGCGACGCGGCGCCGATCTGGGTCTCGATGCGGCTGATGGCGGCCTTGGCGGCAGCCTCACCGGTCAGGCCATCGCGGTACGGGTACGACGCGGGCATCCGGTAGATCTCGGGCGCGAACGGGCCGAACTGCGTCTTGTAAGGCATGGCCTTGGCGGTCAGCGCCATCGTCATGTTGGTGCGGCCGTGGTAGGCGTGGTCGAAGGCGACGACGGCCTGCCGGCCGGTGGCCAGGCGCGCGACCTTGACGGCGTTCTCGACGGCCTCGGAGCCGGAGTTGAAGAATGCGGTGCGCTTCTCGTGATCGCCGGGGGTCATGGCGTTGAGGCGCTCGGCGAGTGCCACGTAGCCCTCGTACGGGGTGATCATGAAACAGGTGTGGGTGAAGCGGGCTGCCTGCTGGGCCACCGCCGCGGCGACGGCGGGATGCGATGCGCCGACGCTGGTGACGGCGATGCCCGAACCCAGGTCGATGAGCGAGTTGCCGTCGATGTCCACGATGACGCCGCCGTCGGCGTCCGCGGCGTAGACCGGGGCCGAGGAGCTGACGCCACCGGCCACGGCAGCCTGCCGGCGCGCCGACATCTCGGCCGATCGCGGACCGGGCAGCGCGGTGACGATGTTGCGCTTCTGCGCCAGTCGATAGGTGATGTCGGTCATCGGTTGCTCCTGGTGATCGAACGGCTTGTGTACTGCTGATTCTCTGCGGTTGTGGCGCGGATAACTATGTCCACATTGTCGATTCCGAGAGCGATGGCCGCGCCATTTTGTCGAGCGTCCGGGAGTGTCGCGTTGTGCGGCTACTGCGACCTGCGGAAGTGCGGGTGAACCGGGATGCGGGCATTGATCCTGTGCCCACACACTCAGTTACTCGGCCTTGTGCGCCCAGGTTTCAGGGTGAACGCGGGAATGCCCGGCTTGGGTGTTGATCCTGTGCTCAGGCACACGGTTACTCGGCTTTTTGCGCCCACGATGCAGAGTCAACGGCCACACACACGAAACGCGCCCCGCCACGCCGAAGCGTGACGGGGCGCGTCAGATCGAGCCGCCTCAGGGCAGCGGGGGCGTGTCCATCGTCAGCGTCTCGCCACGGAAGAACGCCGGCTGGGACGCGCGCATCACGAGCATCAGCACCGCGCCGAAGAGCAGGATGCCGAAGCCCAGATAGAACACGAGGCCGATGCCGCCGATCTCCGCGCCGCTGCCGCTGGCCGTCGGATCCATGCTGACGAGCACCGATTTGACGAACACGGACAGCAGCATGATGCCACCGAGCAGGGGGAACACCAGCTTGTAGATGACGTTGTGCGCGTTGAGGAACAGTTCCTTGCGGAAGAACCAGACACAGGCGAACGCCGTGATGCCGTAGTACCAGCAGATCATGATGCCAAGGGCGGCAATGGTATCCAGCAGCGTGCGTTCGGACAGCAGCGTCACGATGGTGTAGAACGCGGCGGTCACCACCCCGGCGACGACGGTGCTGTACACCGGCGACAGGGTGCGCGGGCTGACGCTGGCGAACCGCTTGGGGAAGGCCCCGTAGGTGCCCATGGCCAGCATGGTGCGGGCGGCCGGCAGCACGGTGGTCTGCAGGCTGGCGATCGACGAGGCGAACACCGCCAGCAGGAGCAGCGGCCCGCCCCATTCGCCGAGGACCGGATAGGCCAGCGCGCCGAAGACGTTGGCCGCATTGTCCTTGTTGCCCAGTCCGAGGCCGGTGTCGCCGATCCCGGCATACATCATCACGGCGACCGCGACCAGGAGGTACGTCAGCAGGATCGACAGAACGCAGAGCAATCCGGCACGACCGGGCACCTTGGTGGGGTCCTTGCATTCCTCACCGAGGGTCAGACAGGTGTCCCAGCCCCAGAACGCGAAGATGGAGCCGATGAGCCCGATCACGAAGGCGCTCATGGTGAGTCCGGTGAAGGGGTCGAACCAATCGATGTCGAAGCTCAGGTGCCCTTCGGCCCCGCCGGACCGCACGATCGCGACGATCGAGAACGTGATGAGCACGATCATCTGGAAGCCGACCAGGACGTACTGCACCTTCTCGCTGGTCGTGATGCCACGGCACGAGATGTAGGTGGCGATGGCCAGCAGCGCGACGGTCGAGCCGATGTTGACCCAGACGTTGTCGGCGGAGAGCGTGGCGAGACTCTCGTTGTGGAGCACCTTGCCCAGGAACTCGTAGCCGAACTGGACGCCGATCGACGCGAGATTGGACAGCACGATGATGGTGGCGATCACCATGCCCCACCCGCACATCCAGCCGACGTACGGGCCGAAAGCCTTGGTGGACCACGTGAATGACGCGCCGCAGTCGGGTGCCCGCGAGTTCAGTTCGCGGTATGCGTAGGCGGTCAGGAACATGGGGATGAAGCCGGCGATCAGGATGGCGGGCATCTTCAGCCCGACCGCCGCGACGATCAGCCCGATGCTGGCGGTGAGCGTGTAGCCCGGTGCCACGGTCGAGATACCGAGGATGGCCCCGGTGAAGGTGCCGATTCTGCCTGCGGCGAGGCCCTTGGCGACGAGGCCTTCTTCCCGCTCTACGCGAGCGAGGTCGGAATCGGCCAGTTGTTCAGTCATTATCAGCCCCTTCAGCTTTCGGAACCACGATCATGGGGACCTGCAGGACGCGCAGCATTTTTGCCGCGGTCGATCCCAGGAAGAGCCGGCGGGGCTGTGCGAGCCGGCTGGACCCGACCATGATCACGTCGCCGTCATGCCAGCCGAGCTTGTTGACGGCGTCCTCGACGCCGGCGCCGGTGGCCACGCGCGAGCTGACCGGAATACCCTCCGGCAGAAATGCTTTCGCTTGGTCGAGGGCCTTCTGTGCGTGCTGCTGTGCCAGCTCGAGATCGTCGGCGTCGTCGACGGCGACCAGCGACACCAGACGCAGCGGCGTCCCGGTGTCCCGGCAGAGCCGCAGCGCGCTGTCCAGGAGCGCCTTGGCGCCCGGCCGGGTGCCGACGGCGCACGTGACTTCCCGAATCCGGTCATTGTGCTTCAGGCGGGCGCCGCGCGGCGCGATGACCACGGGAATCGGCGACGCGTGGACCAGGTCGTTGACCACCGAGCCGAGGGACAACGAGCCGGCGATACCGCCGCCCGCGCCGCCGACCACGAGGGCCTCGGCCCCGGCGGCTTCTGCCGCGGCGATCAGGCCCGCGGTGCTGGACTCGTCGAAGCTCAGGTGGGTCGTCACCTTGAGGTCGCTGGGGACGCCGGCCGCGGCTGCGGCGAGCCAACTTTCGGCTTCGCGCTGCAGGATGCCGCCGGGCGTGGTGGCCAGCGCCGACCGGTCGCTGGGCAGCACCATGCACAGGTCGATCTCGGCGCCGAGGGTGCGGGCGATCTGCTCGCCGACGGCGACGGCGTCGTCACCGCCGGGCGTCGCGAGATACGCGACGGCGATTCGCGGAGTGGTCACGGCTCAGCCTTCTTCACAGTTGGAGGACATGTGGCAGGCCTTCGGCGGCGTCGGTGCGACGTCGATCGACGGGTTGCGATCGAAGAAGCCGACGGGCTTGAGCCAGAAGTTGACGGTGTCGACCGGCATGATCGGCCAGTCTTCCGGCCGGGTGATGTGGTGGATGCCGAACACGTACCACAGCACCACGTCGGTGTTCTCGATCGAGCGGTTCGCCTCGGTCCACATCGGCAGGCCGGTGTCTTCCTTGCTCTGTGTGACGAATTCACCTGCGGGCCAACGCTCTTCGGGGGAGTTGGGGGTGACCCACACGGTGTGCTCGATGGCGCGGCAGCGTGCCAGAACCGGGGAGTTCGGATCGAACATGGCGGGGAAGGCGCCGCCGGGCACAAGCTTGTACGCCGGTGGGGTTCCGATGCCGTTGCGGACGTTGTCGTTGACGACCTTCCATGCCCGCTGGGTCTGGAAGTTCATGTCCTGCTTGCCCTCGGCCTCGGTGCGCAGCGGGGTGTTGCGCTGCCGCAGCGACAGCCCGTAGGGATTGTCCGGCCCCATCGGTTCGATCTCGGTCTCGCTGGCGTACACCGTGTTCTCGGTGCCATCGATGTCGAGGTCGAGCCGGGCGACGAGGAAGTGCTGGTGGTACGGCGCATAGGTGCGGTTGTCGACCAGCGTGCCGTGGGGGTGGGCCTGGCCCTCCGGGAAGTTGCTCACCACCATGATTCCCGTTGCGCGGACCTCGCATTCGATGTTGCCGTCCTGGTAGAACCGCCAGTAGGTGAGGTACTCGTAGTTGGCGACGGTGACGTGGAACGACACCGTGAGCCGGCGCATGCGGCGCACCTCGGCGCCGTGGTGGTGGTCGACGTGCTTCCACAGCACGGCGTTGTCTTCTTCGTGGATGCAGATGGCGTTCTTGATGGTGTAGGGCTCGCCCTTGCTGTTGTGCAGCACGGCGTCCAGGTACCGGATCTCGCCGAGACAGTCACAGCCCAGCTCCAATGAGGTGGTCATGAAGCCGATGCCCCACTCGCCGATGTCGAAAGCCGTTCGGCGGTAATGGTCGGTGCAGTGGTCGCGGTAGGGGACCATCATCTCGGCGAACGACATCCGGTTGGCCACCGACCGCACGTTGCCGTTGTCGTTGTAGCTCACCGCGTGCAGCGTCATGCCCTCGCGGTAGTTGAACCCGACGCGCAGCGACCAGTTCTGCCACTTCAGCAGATTGCCCTCGAGGGTGAACGAAACGCCTTCGGGCTGAGTGATGTTCAGCGGCTGCAGCGGCTCCCGGGTGCCCACATTGCGGATGCGTTCGGGAATGTGCTGCGGCACATACTCACCCATCATGTCCGGCCGATCGACGGTGAAGGTGTCCTCGATCTCCAGCAGTTCCATGGTGTTCATGTCGATGACACAGTGGAATCCGTTGACGGGGCCGGCGTAGGGGTTCGCGCCGTCGGCGGCCCGCACCCAGGTGTCGGTCCAGCCCAGGCGGCGGTCCTTGTACTGCTCCGGCATCACGACGTCGCCGTAGGTCCAGGTGTCCATGAACACCAGGTCCATGTCGGTGATGCCGCGCTTCGCCAGGGCCGCAATGACATCCGGGTGCTTGCGCAGCACCTCGTCGGCCTCTTCCCATTCGTCGACGGTGAAGTTCGGCTGCACGCCCGGGATGTGGTCCCACGACAGCACCGATTCGTCGGTCAGCGACACCACGCTCTTGTAGGTGCGGTTGTTCGCGGTGTCGAGCAGCGTCGCCAGCGCACGCCGGTCCGGCTTGGCGCCGGTGGCGTCGAATGCGGCCACCTCGGCCTTGGCGGGTTCGATCATCTCGACGGAGGTGTACCGCCAGCCGTCCCCGACGCCGTGCGCCGCCGCGAGAATCTCGGCGACCTTGGTGAATTCGGCTGCGGTCAGTGGGTCGAGGGGGTGGAAGGTGTCGGGCATCGGTGCAACTCCTGTCGGCACGGGTCGAGTCGGTGGGGTGAAAAGAGGGGGAAGACGGATCAGTCGTGGGCGCTCATGACGTGCTTGATCCGGGTGTAGTCCTCGACGCCGTAGATCGACAGGTCCTTGCCGTAGCCGGAGTACTTGAAGCCGCCGTGGGGCATCTCGGCCACCAGTGGGATGTGGCAGTTGATCCACACGGCACCGAAATCAAGTGCGCGGCTGAACTTTTCCGCGGTCGCGTGGTCCTTGGTCCACACGCTCGAGGCCAGGGCGTAGCGCACGTCGTTCGCGTAGTCGATGGCCTCCTCGTCGGTGCTGAACGACTGCACGGTGAGGATGGGGCCGAAAGTCTCGTCCTGGACGATGGGGTCGTCCTGGCGCACGCCGGTGATCACGGTCGGTTCGAAATAGAAGCCCTTGTCGCCCAGCTGCTTTCCGCCGGTGACGATGGTGGCGTGGTCCGGCAGCGCGGCGATCTTCTGGCTGACCGCCGTGAAGTGGTTGACGTTGTTCAGCGGCCCGTAGAACGCGTCGGCGTCATCGGGCAGGCCCGGGCGCAGCGTCTGCGCGGCCTCGACCAGGGCGTCGACGAACTGGTCGTGGATGGACTCGTGGACGATCGCGCGGGTGGCCGCGGTGCAGTCCTGCCCGGCGTTGAAGAAGGCGGCCTGGGCGATTCCCGTTGCGGCCTTCTTGATGTCGACGTCGCCGAACACCACCGCGGGCGCCTTGCCGCCGAGTTCGAGGTGGCTGCGCTTGAGCTGCTGGGCGGCTGCCGAGGCCACGGCGATGCCGGCGCGGACCGAGCCCGTGATGGAGACCAGTCCGATGGCCGGATGGTCGACCAACTCGGCGCCCGTCGCACCGGTGCCCAGGACGACGTTGAACACGCCGTCGGGCAGGATGCCCTTGCTGATGCGGGCCAGCACCAAGGTGCTCTCCGGGGTGGTGTCGCTGGGCTTGAGGACGACGGTGTTGCCGGTGGCCAGGGCCGGACAGATCTTCCAGATCGCCATCATGAACGGGTAATTCCACGGCGTCACCTGACCCACGACGCCGATCGGCTCGCGCCGCACGTAGGAGGTGAAGCCCTCCAGGTACTCGCCGGCGGACAGCCCTTCGACCATGCGTGCGGCGCCCGCGAAGAATCGCACCTGGTCGGCACTGACGGCGACTTCCTCGGCGGCGATCATCGACTTGAGTTGGCCCGTGTTGCGGCACTGTGCCTCGACGATCTCGTCACTGTGCGCCTCGATCGCGTCCGCGAGCTTGAGCAGTGCCTGCTGACGCACGCTGGGCGTGGTGCGGCCCCAGGTGGCGAAGGCCCGCTCAGCGGCGGCCACTGCGGCGTCTACGTCGGCGCGGTTCGATACCGGAGCCTGCCCGACCACCGAGCCGTCGACGGGGCTGATCAGGTCGATGGTCTCCGACGATGACGATTCGACGAACTGGCCGTCGATGTAGTTCTGCAGTAGGCCGTCGGGCATCTCGTACCGCCGCTCTCTCGTGAAGTTCAGAAGTGTCTGGCGGCCTTAGTGTGCGCCAGGACACACCCCTCAGCATCGGACAATCCGGGGATTTTCGGCGGAGTTTTTCGACATTCTGTACATTCAGGCGGTGACTGTTCCGGTGCGATGGGTGCTGGACCAAGCTGATCTGCGGATCCGGCTGCGTGGCGGCGCCGTCGGCGTCGGTGGTGAGATCAGTCTGGTCCTGACCACCGAGTTGGCCGACCCGGCCAAATGGCTGTCCGGTGGTGAGCTGGTGCTGACCACCGGGATCAGTCTGCCGCCGGCGTCTGCCGACCGGCGGGACTACCTCCGCCGCCTCCACGAAAGTGGCGTCGCCGGTGTGGGATTCGGTATCGGGCTGACCTTCGACGAGGTGCCGGAAGAACTGGTGTCCGCCGCGGAGGAGTTGGGGCTGCCGCTGCTGGAGATTCCGCTGCGGACGCCGTTCGCGGCCGTCGTGCAGCGGGTCAGCTCGCGTATCGCGGCACTGCAGTACGACGCGGTGCTGCGGGCGTCCCGCGCACAGCCGCGAATCACCCGGGCTGTCGTCAGTGGTGGCCCGCAAGAGGTTGCCGCCGAACTGGGGCGAGCGCTGCGCGCCAGCGTGGTGGTGCTGGATCCGTCCGGCACGGTGATCGCTTCCCACCCGCGCAATCTCAACGTCACCACGGTCAACCTGGTGCGTGATGCCATCGAGCCCGGGGCCGCGTCGGCCGTCGCGGTGCTGGCCGAAGGTGTCACCGTCGCGCAGCAGTCCATCCGCGTCGGCGGCCGTTCACACGGGGTGCTCGGCGTGGTCAGTGAAACGGCATTGAGTCCGGTCGATCAGGTGCTGTTGGGCCACGCAAACTCGTTGCTCGCCTTGGATTTCGAGAAACCGGTGCGCTTGAAGGAGGCGCAGCAGCGGCTCAACGAGCAGGCGCTCGGCCTCATCCTCACCGGTGAGGCCAACCTGGAACCGGCCTGGGCGCAACTGTCGCAGGCCGCCGATCACCGGGGCCGGATCAGGGTGCTGGTCGCGCAGGCGGACTCGGACACGAACGCCGACGCCGACACCGCCAACCTGCTCAAGAAGGTGAGCGCGGCGATCCATGAGCAGTTGGACCAGGCGGGTCAACCCGCATTCGTGCACGGCGCCGACACGTGGCTCGCGGTGCTGTTGCCGGGAGCGGAGGCCGAGGAGATCGCCGCTGCCCTGGTGTCCCGGATCGATGCGTCGTTGCGCCGGACCATCCGCCTGGGGCTCAGCGGAATTCAGCCGCTGGCCAAGCTCGCCGAGGCCGTCGACAACGCCCGGTTGGCGGCCTCCGTCGCCGAATGCGGCCGGCCTCCGCTCGAATTCTCGGCGCTGGCCGGCAGCGCGCTGCTGGCATTCGGGGAGAGTCGCGACGTGCTGGTTGCCCTCGGCGCGGCGGTACTGACTCCGGTCCTCGACCACGACGCCGAGTTCGGTTCGGGATTGCTCACCTCGCTGCGTGCATTCCTGGAAGCCAACGGCCACTGGGAATCCGCGGCCGCGGCCGTCGGCGTGCATCGGCACACCATGCGCAAGCGCATCGAGACCGCCGAGGCGCTGCTCGGCGTCGACCTCGCGATCGCCCGGGTCCGCGCCGAACTGCTGCTGGCGATCCTGGCGCGGACGCCGGGCGACTGATCAGCCCACCGGCGCAGGGGAGTGCTGCTCGGTTGCCGCCGCCGTGCGGCGGGGCCGCAGCGGCCACCAGAACCACCGGCCGAGGAGCGCCGCGACGGACGGCGTCATCAATGACCGAACGATCAAGGTGTCGAACAACAATCCGAGTCCGATGGTCGTGCCGGCCTGACCGATGGAGCTCAGATCGCTGGCGGCCATCGACATCATGGTGAAGGCGAACACCAGGCCGGCTGTGGTCACGACACTGCCGGTCTCGCCCATCGAGCGGATGATGCCGGTTTTCAGTCCGGCGCCGATTTCCTCCTGGAACCGGGAGACCAGCAGCAGGTTGTAGTCGGAGCCGACCGCCAGCAGGATGATCAGGCCGAAAACCGGTGCGATCCAGTTCAACTCGAGGCCCAACAGGTTCTGCCACACCAGCACCGAGAGTCCGAACGCCGCACCGAGGGACAGCAGCACGGTGCCGACGATGACCAGCGATGCGACCAGCGCCCGCGTGATGAGCAGCATGACGACGAAGATCAGGGTCAGTGCGGCGGTGCCGACGATCAGCAGGTCGTACTGCGAGCCCGACTGGATGTCTCGATAGATCGCGGCGGTGCCGGCGAGGTAGAACTTGGCACCGGTGAGGGCCGATCCCTTCACCGATTGATGCGCGGTCTCGAGCGTCGGCAGGACCGCGGCGATGCCGTCCGGGGTGGCCGGATCTTCGGCGTGCGTGATGATGAAGCGCGCGGCCTTGCCGTCGGGGGACAGGAACAGCTTGAGGCCGCGCTGAAAGTCCGCATTGGCAAAGGCTTCCGGTGGCAGGTAGAAGTAGTCGCCACTGCGGGACGCGTCGAAGGCCTGGCCCATGGCGCCGGCGGTGTCGGTCATTGCGGACATCTGGGTGATCAGCCCGGAGAAGCTGCTGTGCAATGTGAGCAGCGTGCCGCGCATGGACTCCACCGTCGCGATCATGGGCGGGAACTGGGCCCTCATCTGTGGCAACAGCGCGACCGTGCTGTCCATGTCGGTGCCCAGTGCGGCCATGTCCGAACTGAACGTGTCGACGTTGTCGATGGCGTCGAAGACCGATCTGGTTGCCGCGCAGACCGGGATGTCGCTGCAGTGCTGCTCCCAGTAGAAGTAGTTGCGCAGCGGCCGGGCGAAGTCATCGAAGTCCGCCAGATGGTCGCGCAGTTCGCCCATGGTGATGTGCATTTCGTGCACGTCCGTCGCCAGGTGCCCCGTGGCGCCACTCATCTGGTCCACCAACGCCTGCAGGCGCTTCATCGGTCCGATCAGGCCGCCTAGGTCGTCACTCATCTTCAGGATGTCGCCCATCCGGTCTTTCATGATCCGGAGGTTCTGCTGGATCGGGATGGACTGGGCGCTGACCTGGAAGGGGATGGAGGTGTGTTCGGTCGGCCCGCCGAACGGGCGAGTGATGCTCTGCACCATCGCGATTCCGGGCAACTTGAAGATGTCCTTGGCCAGCTTGTCCAGGATGATCATGTCGGCGCTGTTGCGCATGTCGTGATCCGTCTCGACCATCAGGATGTCGGGATTCATCGTGGCAGCGCTGAAGTGGCGCTCGGCGGCGTCGTATCCGACGTTCGACGGCAGGTCGCGAGGGATGTAGAAGCGGTCGTCGAAGCTCAGTTTCATGCTGGGCATGAACATGATTCCGACGAGCGCGACCAGTAGGGACGCGACGAAGATCGGCGCCGGCCAGCGGACGGTGGCGGTGCCGATGCGTCGCCAGCCCGTGGTCTTGGTCATCCGTTTCGGTTCGAGCAGGCCGCGGCGGGTGGCGACGGCCACCACGGCCGGCGCCGCGGTCAACGCGCCCGCAACGACCACGACGAGCCCCAGGGCGGAGGGGATGCCCAGCGCCTTGAAGTACGACAGCCGTGCCAGGTGCAGGCAGAGCGTCGCGCCGGCGATGGTCAGGCCGGAACCCAGGATGATGTGGGCGGTGCCGCGAAACATGGTGTAGTAGGCGGCTTCCGGGGTCTGTCCGGCTTGGCGGGCCTCGTGGTAGCGGCCCACCAGGAATATGGCGTAGTCGGTTCCCGCGGCGATGGCCAGCGAGGACAGCATGGCGACCACGAATGTCGAGAAGCTCAGCAGACCGTGGTCGCCGAGCAGCGCGACCAGGCCCCTTGCGGTGCCCATCTCGAAACCGACCATCACCAGCACGAGCGCGACAGTGCTCGCGGAGCGGTAGGCCACGGCCAGCATGATGATGATCACGACGCCTGTGACGCCCATCATCGTGAGCATGCTCTTGTCGGCGGCCTCGTTCATGTCGGTGGTCAGTGGCGCCGGCCCCGTCACGTAGACCTTCAGCCCCGGGGGCGGCGTCTGCCGCTCGACGATCTCCCGCACGCGGTCGACCGATTCATTACCCAGCGTGCTGCCCTGGTCGCCGGCGAGATTCAGCTGGACGTACGCCGCCTTGCCGTCGCGGCTCTGCACGCCCGCGGAGGTCAGCGGGTCGCCCCAGACGTCCTGCACGTGTTGTACGTGCGCGGAATCGGCCCGCAGCGCCCGCACCAGGCCGTCGTAGAAGCGGTGGGCCTCGTCGCCGAGTTTCTCGTCGCTTTCGAGGATGACCATTGCGATGCTGTCGGAATCCGACTCGCGGTACGTCGCACCGATCTTCTTGGCGGCGATCAAAGCCGGGGCGTCCTGCGGCGACATCGTCACCGCGTGTTCGCGGGCCACCGACTCGATCTGTGGCACAAGGACATTCAGGGCGACGGTGAGCAGCAGCCAGCCGATGACGATGGGCCAGGCGAACCGCCGGATGAATCGCATGTACGCCGGGCGGGTGTCGTGGTCACTGTTGTTGGCGCTCATGCGTTCTTGACCAGACACGAGGTCTGGGCATCACGCCCGAGGGCGGACTGCTCCTGGCGGGCCTCGCCATCCACGGTGATACGACATCCGAGCCGGTCGCCGTCGCCCTGCGCGACGATGCTCGCGATCGTCGCCGGTGCGGTCGTGGTGATCTCCACGGTCCACGGCAGGGCGGCGAAACTTGCCTGCACCGGCTGGGCGTTCTCATCGAGGTAGTTGACGCTGCCCGCGGTGCCGGTGGGGCCGAAAACCTCATAGACCACATGCTTGACATGCGTCGGCTCGAGTGGCTCGGCAGTGCGGCCGGTGGCGGTGAAGATCGGTTCGGAGCCGAACGCGCCGCGCAGTTGCGTGACTGCCGTCGCGCCCAGCGCGACGGCGACCACGGTCACCGCAGGCACCCAGATTCTCGCCAGGACAGGTGGCATCGTTGTCTCCCCTCACAGCGCACGACGCAGGCTGTAGCCCGTGGACGCGCAATATGCGATACCCCTCGGGGTATTGAATCAAGCCAAACGTACCATACCCCCTAGGGTATGGCTGTCAGTGTGAGATCTCCGACAAGTTCGTTGGCGCATACCCCAGGGGGCATGCTATGAAGGAATGGTACGAGCCGCGGCGGAGAGCCTGATCGGATCGAATCGCCAAGGAGCACAACATGGCTCACCGGCTCGATCATCCGCGCGGCCACCGGAGGGAGTGAATCATGTGCCAGGCCAAGCGTTGTTCGCAATGCGGCAAGACCACCTGGTCGGGCTGTGGGATGCACGTCGACGCCGTCAAGGCCACGGTACCCGCCGGCCAGTGGTGCGACGGGCACCCCAAATCCGATCGACCGTCCCGCATGAAGTTCTGGAGGTAGGAACGTGAAAGACACGAAGCTCGTCATCCTCGGCGCCGGTATCGGCGGTCTGTCGGTCATCAAGGAACTCGCCGAATCCGGAGTGGCCCTTGACGATCTCGACCTGACCATCGTCGACGAGGACTTCTCGCACTTCCTAGGCTTCACCCTGCCCTGGGTACTGCGCGGTTGGCGCGAGGAGGGCAGCGTGCCCATCGAGCCCACGGTCTCCGCCCTGCGCGGCGTCAACACCGTCACCGGGACCGTTGCCGACATCGATCATTCGGCTCGCGTCGTGACGCTGGCCGACGGCGACGAGATCGGGTTCGACGCATTGATCATCGCCACCGGTGCCCGCAACGTCATCGACAAGGTGCCGGGGCTGCGTGATTCCGTCGATGCCGGGTCCGCTGTGCACTACTACAGCGCCGAGGCTGCCGCGGCCGCGCACGCCGCGTTGCAGCAGTTCTCCGGTGGCAGGCTCGTCTTCCTGGTCACCTCGTTGCCGTACCGCTGTCCGGTCGCCCCCTACGAGGGTGCGCTGCTGGCCGCGGACCTGTTGCGGGACAACGGTCACCGGGAGGCCACCGACATCGCGGTGTACACCCCGGAGAAGCAGCCCATGCCCTCGGCAGGGCCGTACGCCGGGCTGGAACTGGTGGAGATGCTGGGCGCCAACGACATCGGCTTCCATGGCGAGCATGCCGTCGAGCGCATCGACGCCGAGCACAAGGTGATCCACTTCGCCGACGGCACCGCCACCGAGTTCGATCTCCTGGTGTTCGTCCCGCCCCACGAGCCGGCCGTGACGATCGACGGCGCGGGTTGGATCACCGTCGACGCCGAGATGGCCACCGGGTACCCGGGCATCTTCGCCATCGGTGACGCGGCCGCCGTGACCGCCGAGTCGGGGCGACCGCTGCCCAAGGCGGCGATCTTCGCGAAGAACGGGGCGAGGGCGGCGGCCCGCAACGCGCTGCGCTACCTCGGGCGGGTCGGCGACGGTGCGGCGATGTCGGGCGAGGGCTACTGCTACATCGACGTCGGCGGCCATGTCTCGGCGCAGGGCAAGGGCAACTTCTTTGCGACGCCGCACCCGACGATCCATCTGACCGAGCCGTCCGAACTGCTCCACCGCGACAAGCAGACCGAAGAGAACGAGTGGCGGGCGCTGTGGGAGCGCGCTGCCGTCCCGGCCGGCCGCTGATACCCTGAGGGGTATAGCGGGCTCGGACCGTGAACCAAGGAAAGGCAGGTGCGACATGGTCGGCGATGAAGAGGCCATGGCCGCCGTTCTGGCCCGGTTGCGCCGCGCGCAGGGACAGCTGGCCGGTGTCATCTCGATGATCGAGCAGGGCCGCGAATGCAAGGACATCGTCACGCAGCTCGCGGCGGTGTCGAAGGCACTCGACCGGGCGGGATTCAAGATCGTCGCCACGGGCCTCCGCGAGTGCCTGGCCGGCAACGCCGCGGAGGGCCGTGACCCGATGACCGAGGCCGAGTTGGAGAAGCTGTTCCTGTCGCTGGCGTGAGGCCGGCTCAGTGGGCCGGCCGCTTGATGATGGTGAGCGACTGGTCGATCTTCTTGAACTTGGTGAAAGTGTCTGCGGGAACGCCGAACACGGCGCCGAGAACATCGGGCGGCAGCTTGCTGATGGACGCTCCGATGCCGATGTCGTCTTCGCCCTCCTGGGTGCTGGCGTTGAACACGATCAGCAGACTCAGATTCTGGGTGCCCTTGTTCTCGAAGTAGTGCAGTG
This sequence comes from Mycobacterium sp. SM3041, assembly GCF_039668335.1. Classification (NCBI taxonomy): domain Bacteria; kingdom Bacillati; phylum Actinomycetota; class Actinomycetes; order Mycobacteriales; family Mycobacteriaceae; genus Mycobacterium; species Mycobacterium sp. SM3041. The sequence goes on from NZ_JAYXBQ010000045.1 coordinate 35,354, forward strand.
AGCCCTGCGGCGCGAACACCACGTCGCCGACGTTGGCCTCGAACTGCTCGGAGTGCCCCATCGGATCGAGCAGGGTCCAGGTCGCCACACCGCTGGTGATGACATTGATCTCCCAGGCGCTGGGGTGCCAGTGCGGTTCCCGGATGCCACCGGGCTCCAGGGTGACCATCACCACGCTGGCTTCCTGTCCGGTGAGTATCGGCCAATTGCCTTCGTAGGCTTGGCGCAGCGTGCCGCCCTCGAACTGGGTGGGCGCCAGGGCGCCGAGGTGGAACATGTGCGGCTGTGCCGTGTTCAGCTCGGCCGGGATGCGCGGGTTGCCGAACCGGGCGGCGTTGTCGGTCATGGTGTTTTCCTGAGTTTCCTTGCGGGGCAGAGGGGTTGAGAACGCGCGGTCGGCGCCGGCGCCGGCGATCGCCGCAACCCCGACTGCGCCCGCACCGCCGAGCATCGTCCGTCGATTGATCATCATGTGGACAGATTCACCGGCGTCCGGGCCGTTGTCGTCAGCGCTGGCACCCAACCGCGTCTTCCTGCTGGCTGCAATACGGAATTGATGCCTGCGGTAGCGACTTTTGCCTGGTCAGGGCCGACGATTGAGGCAGTCCGAAAGCGGACGAGCCCTTCGACAGAAAGCGCACCGATCATGAAGAACCCGATCAAGTTCATCGCTCCCGCAATGGCCGTGGCCGGTATTGCCGGTGCCCTCCTGCTGGCGCCGATCGCCAGCGCCGACACCGATCCGCTGATCCCCAACGGAACCGACCCGCACTCGTCGTACGTGTTGGGCGAGCACTTCTCCAACCATGACGAGGCCAACCAGAGCGCCGGCTACCTGGATACGTCGTTCTGATCCCCGCCGAACCGGCACGGCTCCGTCCGCCACCCACCTCGGGTGGCGGACGGAGCCGTTTCTGGATGTGTCAGAAGCGCCGGACGAAATCCAGTGCGGTGGCGGCGACGTCGCGCCACCCACTGTCGATGACGAGGGAGTGGCCGCGTCCCGGGATTTCGACGATCTCGGTGACGTTCGGGTTCTTCTGCTGCCGCTTGTACGACGCGTTGGCGATGGCCCACGGCACGGTGTGGTCCTTCTCGCCCGAGATGATCAGCAGCGGACCACGTTCCGGATTCCGGGTGTCGACCTTGGCCTCGGTGCTCGAATGGAAGTTGGCGGTGGCGGCCTGGAACAGCGGCAGGCCCGAGCCGGCGACCGAGTAGTTCTCGTACAGCTTTGCCGACTCCTCTTCGGACACGGCATTGCCGAACCCGAACCGGAACTGCTTGGGGGTCAAGGCGACCGCGCGGTCACGGTTGAGCGGGTTGCCGAGGACGGGGAACGCCGAGCGCAGGGCCGCGATCGGCAGCGGCAGCACGCCGCGGAACGGCGCGGGATCGATCGCGACCGCGACCTTGGCCAGGCCGAGGCCCGCCAGCTTCTGGGTGATCAATCCGCCGAACGAGTGGCCGATGACGATCGGCTTGCGGTCGAGTGCGCCGATGACGTCGACGTAGTGCTGCGTGATGTCACCGATGCTCTTGCGGGCGAACACCGACGGATCGCGACGGGCGTCCTCCACTGTCGCCGGATCGTCGGGCCAACCGGGGGCGAGGGTCACGAAACCCTGTTCCTCGAACAACGTCCGCCAGCTGTCCCAGCTGTTCGGCAGCAGCCACAGGCCGTGTACGAACACGACGGGCTGCCGTCCGGTGCGGTTGGCGCGGTCGATGTCGGCCTGTTCGGTCCGGGTGATGGTCATGGCGTCTCCTCAAAGTAGAAAGAACGGTCGTTCTGCCTCTGTAACCGGCGACGCGCGGGATGTGTTCCCGAAATCAGAAAGAACGTTCTAGCTCGCGAGTACGCTGGGGTCATGGACAGTGCCGAAGCGGCTCTGCGACCACGCGAGCGGCTGCTGCGGGTCGCGGCGGAGCTGTTCTATCGCGAAGGAATCCACGCCGTCGGCGTCGACCGGATACTCGCCGCGGCGGGCGTCACGCGCGCCACCATGTACCGCCACTTCAAGGGCAAGGAAGGGCTCGTCGAGGCGTACCTCGGGCTCGAGGACGAGACCATCCGCGGCTACTTCCGCGACGCCGCGGCCACCGCCGGCCCGGATGCCGACATGCTCGAGCTGGTGATCGACGGCATCGCCGAAGACATCGCGAGGTACCACACCCGCGGTTGTCCGTTCATCAACGCCGCCGCCGAGTACCCCGCGCCGGACAGTCCGGTGCGGCAACTCATCGCCCGGCACCGCAACTGGTTTCGCGGTGCGCTGCAGGACGCGGCCGGCGCTTGCGACGACGCCGAGCAGGTCGCGGCATCGCTCGTGCTGCTGCGGGACGCCGCGCTGGTCGGCGGATACCTCGACGGAATCGACTCGACCCAGACCGCCTTCGTCCGGGCCGCCCGGCAGGCCGCGGGTATCTCTCGGTGATGCGCGGCCTGTTGCCCACCTAATACCCATGCCCAACCCGTAAGCTCGATTGTGTGCAGCGACGGATCATGGGAATCGAGACCGAGTTTGGCGTGACCTGCACTTTTCATGGTCACCGCCGGCTCAGCCCTGACGAGGTAGCGCGGTATCTGTTCCGGCGAGTGGTGTCGTGGGGCCGCAGTTCCAACGTCTTCTTGCGAAACGGTGCACGCCTGTACCTCGATGTGGGCAGCCACCCCGAGTACGCGACCGCCGAATGCGACAACCTCGCGCAGCTGGTCACCCACGATCGCGCGGGTGAGCGCGTGCTCGAAGATCTGCTGGTCGACGCCGAGCAGCGGCTCGCCGACGAGGGCATCGGCGGCGACATCTACCTGTTCAAGAACAACACCGACTCGGCGGGCAACTCCTACGGCTGCCACGAGAACTACCTGATCGTGCGGGCCGGGGAGTTCTCCCGGATTTCGGACGTGCTGTTGCCGTTCCTGGTCACCCGCCAGCTGATCTGCGGCGCGGGCAAGGTGCTGCAGACGCCGAAGGCCGCGACGTTCTGTCTGAGCCAGCGCGCCGAGCACATCTGGGAGGGTGTCTCCAGCGCGACCACCAGGTCACGGCCCATCATCAACACCCGCGACGAGCCGCACGCCGACGCCGAGAAGTACCGCCGGTTGCACGTCATCGTCGGCGACTCCAACATGTGCGAGTCCACCACCATGCTCAAGGTGGGCAGCGCCTCGCTGGTGCTGGAGATGATCGAGGCGGGCGTGCCGTTCCGGGACTTCTCGCTGGACAACCCGATCCGGGCCATCCGTGAGGTCAGCCATGACCTGACCGGCCGGCGCGCCGTGCGGCTGGCGGGCGGGCGGCAGGCCTCGGCGCTGGACATCCAGCGCGAATACCATTCGCGCGCCGTCGATTACCTGCAGACCCGCGAGCCCAACGTGCAGCTCGAGCAGGTCGTCGACCTGTGGGGCCGCCAGCTCGACGCCGTCGAGAGCCAGGACTTCGCCAAGGTCGACACCGAGATCGACTGGGTGATCAAGCGGAAGTTGTTCCAGCGCTACCAGGATCGCTACAGCATGGAGCTGTCCGACCCCAAGATCGCGCAGCTGGACCTGGCCTACCACGACATCAAGCGCGGACGCGGCGTGTTCGATCTGTTGCAGCGCAAGGGCCTGGCCGCCCGCGTCACCACCGACGAGGAGATCGACGCGGCGGTCAACACCCCGCCGCAAACCACCCGGGCCAAGCTGCGCGGCGAATTCATCACCGCCGCACAGGAAGCCGGGCGCGACTTCACCGTCGACTGGGTGCACCTGAAGCTCAACGACCAGGCGCAACGCACGGTGCTCTGCAAGGACCCGTTCCGGTCGGTCGACGAGCGGGTGAACCGGCTGATCGCCAGCATGTGACGGGCGCGTCCGTCACCGCGGGCGCGCCGGTAACCGGGTGGCGCACAGCAACCACTTAGTCTGTTGGACGTGGCGACGTCCAAGGTTGAGCGGTTGATGAACCTCGTCATTGCGCTCCTGTCCACCCGTAGCTACCTGTCCGCAGAGCAGATCCGGGCCAACGTCACGGGCTACCAGGACCCGCCGACCGACGAGGCGTTCTCCCGGATGTTTGAGCGCGACAAGAACGAGCTGCGCGACCTCGGCATCCCACTGGAGACCGGGCGCGCCTCGATGATGGACGTCAATGACGGCTACCGCATCAACCGCACCGCCTACGAGCTGCCGCCCGTCGAGCTGACGGGCGACGAGCGCGCCGTCGTCGCGATCGCCACCCAGCTGTGGGAATCGCAGGAGATGGTCACCGCCACGCAGAGCGCGCTGCTCAAGCTGCGGGCCGCGGGCGTGGACGTCGACGCGCCCGACGCGGGCGTCGCGATCACCACCGGAACCACGCAGGGGCTGCGCGGTTCCGAGGAGGCCCTGGGAATTCTGTTGTCGGCCATCGACTCCGGCCGTGCCGTGCAGTTCGCGCACCGTCCCAATCGGAGTTCGCCGTACGTCGACCGCACCCTCGAGCCCTGGGGCGTGGTCACCTACCGCGGCCGGTGGTACGTCGTCGGTCACGACCGCGACCGCAACGACGCGCGCACCTTCCGGGTGTCGCGCATCGCCGGTGAGGTGCGCGCCGTCGGACCCGACCACGCCGTCACCCGGCCCGAGGGCGTCAACCTGCGGGACATCGTGCACCGTGCGGTCTCCGAGTGGCCGGCCGGCGAGCAGGCCCGGATCTGGGTCGCCGAGGGGCGGGCGACGGCGTTGCGCCGGCAGGCCGTCAGCTCCTCACCCAGCACGCGCGGCGGGCGCAGCGGCGACGAGATCGTCGTCGACATCGGCATGGTCGACCGGCTGGCCCGGGAGATCGCCGGCTACGGCGCCGACGCGGTCGCGCTGGAGCCGAAATCTTTGCGGGACAACGTGATCGGACGGTTGCGTGCGCAGGCGGGGGAGAGCCTTCACAAGTGAGCAACGTATCCACCCGCCTCGTGCGGCTGTTGAACATGGTCCCGTATTTCCAGGCCAATCCGCGGGTCAGCCACACCAAGGCCGCCGCTGATCTGGGCGTGACACGCAAGCAGCTGGAAGCCGACCTCTGGCAGCTGTTCGTCTGCGGGCTGCCCGGCGGAGGCCCCGGGGAACTGATCGACCTCGACTTCGAGGGCGACACCATCGAGGTGATCTTTTCCGCGGGCATGGACCGCGCACTGCGGCTGACGTCGCCGGAGGCCACCGGTGTGCTGATGGCGCTGCGCGCGCTGGTCGACGTACCCGGTGTGGTGGATCCCGACGTGGCGCGCAGCGTGATCGCCAAGATCGAGGCCGCTGCCGGGACCGCCGGCGCGACGGCCGCGGCGGTGCCGGCCCCGGACGTCACCGGCGACGTCGAGAACAAGGCGACGGCGACGGTGCGGGCCGCGGTGCGCGACAAGCGGGCGTTGTCCCTCGAGTACTACTCCGCTTCGCACGACACCGTCTCGCAGCGCGTCGTCGACCCGATCCGGGTGGCCCTGATCGGTGACCACAGCTACCTCGAGGCGTGGTGCCGCACCGCCGAGGGGGTGCGGCTGTTCCGCTTCGACCGCGTCGTCGACGCCACCGCGCTGGACGAACCCGCCGCGCCGCCGGCACCCGCGGTGCAGGCCGGACCGGACACGTCGCTGTTCTCCGCGGAGACCGCGGACCCGACACTCCCGGTGGCGACGCTGCTGATCGACGAGTCCGCGGCGTGGATGTTCGACTACTACCCGCTGGCGGTGCAGCGCGAGATTCCCGACGGCAGCTGGGAAGCCACCATGAGTTACGCGTCGACCGACTGGATGGCCCGGTTCGTCCTCGGTTTCGGTTCGGCGGTCCGCGTGCTGGACCCGCCCGAACTCGCCGACCGCGTGCGGGAGTCCGCGGTAGCGGCGCTGGCGGCGTATGAACCCGGCCCTGGCGAGTAGACTCGGCCTCAACTTCTGGAGGTGACCCAAATTGGGCGGTTTGCAACCGTGGCACTGGTTGATCGTCATCGCGGTGTTCGTGCTGCTCTTCGGCGCGAAGAAGCTGCCGGACGCCGCGCGTTCGCTCGGTAAGTCGATGCGCATCTTCAAGTCCGAGTTGAAGGAGATGCAGTCGGACGGTACGACGGAGCAGCAGCCTGCGCCGCGTCCCATCACTGCTGAGCGCGTCGAGAACCCGGCACCCGCACCGCAGGCGGCGCCGGACGCCGCGGACAAGCACCCGGCCTGACCTTTGCCGTGATCCCGCCGCGGGCCCAGCGCACGCGGCGGTCGGCGTCTTTCACACTCACGTGCCAGTAACCGCAATTTTCCGAAAGCTCGACCCGCGCCGCCGACGGTCGCGGGTCAATCCTGACGGCACCATGTCGCTCGTCGATCACCTCGAGGAGCTCCGGACCCGGCTGCTGATCGCGGTCATCGCGGTCCTGTTGACGACCGTCGTCGGCTTTCTCTGGTACGGCCACAGCTTCTTCGGATTCCCCAGCCTCGGTGACTGGCTGCGCGGCCCGTACTGCTCGCTGCCGGCGTCGTCGCGGGCATCCATTGCGCCGGACGGGGAGTGCCGGCTGTTGGCCACCGCGCCCTTCGACCAGTTCATGCTGCGTCTGAAGGTCGGTATGGCGGCGGGCATCATCCTGGCCTGCCCGGTGTGGCTCTACCAGATCTGGGCGTTCATCACCCCGGGCCTCTACAAGAAGGAACGGCGCTTCGCGTCGTTGTTCGTCGGCGTCGGCGCGCTGCTGTTCGTGTCCGGTTCGATCTTGGCCTACGTGGTGCTGTCCACGGCCCTGTCGTTCCTGTTGACCGTCGGCAGCGACGTACAGATCACCGCGCTGTCCGGTGAGCAGTACTTCGGCTTCCTGATCAACCTGCTGATCGTGTTCGGCATCAGCTTCGAGTTCCCGCTGCTGATCATCATGCTGAACCTGGTCGGGGTGCTCACCTACGAGAAGCTCAAGGCCTGGCGCCGCGGGCTGATCTTCGGCCTGTTCGTGTTCGCGGCGTTCGTGACGCCCGGCTCCGATCCGTTCTCGATGCTGGCACTGTCGCTCGCGCTCACCGTGCTGCTGGAGATGTCGATCCAGGTGGCGCGGCTGCACGACCGGCGCAAGGCCCGGCGCGAGGCCGAGCTCGAAGCCCAGGCCGTTCCCGACGACGAGGCCGCCCCGATCGGGTCGGTCGAGCCCATCGATGCGCCGGCTGCCGTGCCCACCCCGACCCGGCTGACCATCGATGACGACGCCACCTGACCCGCAGGACGTGACTCCGGCCGAACCGGGGCCACAGCTCCGCGACTTCGCCGCCGGTCTGTCGTTCACGCTTGACCCGTTCCAGACCGAGGCCTGCGTGGCGCTCGAGAACGGGCGCGGCGTCCTGGTGTGCGCCCCGACCGGCGCCGGCAAGACCGTCGTCGGCGAATTCGCGGTACATCTGGCGCTGGCGGCCGGGCGCAAGTGCTTCTACACCACCCCGATCAAGGCGCTGAGCAACCAGAAGCACAACGATCTCGTGGCCCGCTACGGCGCCGAACGTATCGGCCTGCTCACCGGTGACCAGGCGATCAACGGTGACGCCGACATCGTCGTGATGACCACCGAAGTGCTGCGCAACATGCTGTACGCCGATTCGCACGCGCTGCACGGCCTGGCGTACGTCGTGATGGACGAGGTCCACTTCCTGGCCGACCGCATGCGCGGCGCGGTGTGGGAGGAAGTGATCCTGCACCTGCCCGACGAGGTCCGGCTGGTCAGCCTGTCGGCGACCGTGAGCAACGCCGAGGAGTTCGGCGGCTGGATTCAGACGGTTCGCGGTGACACGACCGTCGTCGTCGACGAACACCGCCCGGTGCCGCTGTGGCAGCACATGCTCGTCGGCAAGCGGCTGTTCGATCTGTTCGACCTGTCGAAGGGGACATCGGGAGCCAAGGGCAAGGCGCGCGTCGACCCGGAGTTGTTGCGGCACATCGCGCATCGCCGCGAGGCGGACCGGCTGATGGACTGGCAGCCCCGCGGGCGCGGCCGCGACGGGCACCGGGGCCGGCCTGCCATGTACCGGCCACCGAGCCGTCCCGACGTCATCGGCACGCTCGACCAGGCCGGCCTGCTGCCGGCCATCACGTTCGTGTTCTCCCGCGCCGGGTGCGACGCCGCGGTCAAACAGTGTCTGCGGTCCGCGGTGCGGCTGACCAACAAGGCCGAGCGCGAGCGGATCGCCGAGATCGTCGACCGGCGCTGCGCCGATCTGGCCGAGTCCGATCTGGCGGTGCTCGACTACCACGAGTGGCGCGAAGGCCTGCTGCGCGGCCTGGCTGCCCACCACGCCGGCTTGCTGCCGGTGTTCCGGCACACCGTCGAGGAGCTGTTCACGGCCGGCCTGGTGAAGGCCGTCTTCGCCACGGAGACACTGGCTTTGGGCATCAACATGCCCGCCCGCACCGTGGTGCTGGAACGGCTGGTCAAGTACAACGGCGAGCAGCATGCCCCGTTGACGCCGGGGGAGTACACGCAGCTGACCGGCCGCGCCGGGCGCCGCGGCATCGACGTCGAGGGCCACGCCGTGGTGCTGTGGCACGCCACCGACGAGATGGCCGATCCGGCCCAGGTCGCCGGCCTGGCGTCGACCCGAACGTTCCCGCTGCGCAGTTCCTTTGCGCCGTCGTACAACATGACTATCAACCTGGTGCAGCACATGACGCCGGCTGCGGCGCACCGGCTGCTCGAGCAGTCGTTCGCGCAGTACCAGGCCGACCGGTCGGTCACCGGGCTGGTGCGCGGCATCAGGCGCGGTGAGCGGATGCTCGCCGAGATCGCAGCCGAGCAGGGGGACGACTGGGAGTCGGTGCTCGAGTACGCCCGGCTGCGGGCGCGCATCACCGAACGCGAACGGGCGCAATCCCGGGCCGGTCGCCTGACGCGGCGCAAGGGCATCAACGACGCGCTGGCCGCGCTGAAGCGTGGCGACGTCATCGCCATCGGCCTGGGCCGCCGCAGCGGGCTGGCCGTGGTGCTGGAGCCGGCGTACGACGCAGACGATCCCCGCCCGCTGGTGCTGACCGAACACCGTTGGGCGGGAAGGATTTCCGCGGCCGACTACGCGGGGACGTCGCAGCGCCTGGGCAGCATGTCGCTGCCCAAGCGGGTGGAACACCGGCAACCCAAGGTGCGCCGTGACCTGGCGTCGGCCCTGCTGTCGGCGGCCGAAGCGCTCGACGTGCCGTCGGTGCGGCGCAGTCGCGGATCCGCCGAGGCGACGCCGGACATCGACCCGGAGCTGGCCGGCCTGCGGGAACAGATGCGCCGTCACCCCGCGCACCAACTGCCCGACCGCGAGGCCAGAGTGCGCGCCGCCGAGCGCTACCTGCGCATCGAACGCGACAACGACCAGACCCAGCAGAAGGTCGCGGCGGCCACCAACTCCCTGGCCCGCACCTTCGACCGCATCGTGTCGCTGTTGAGCGAGCGGGGCTTCATCGAAGGCGCCGAAGGCGAGCCGGCGGTGACCGAAGACGGACGGCTGCTGGCCCGGATCTACAGCGAGAGTGACCTTCTGGTCGCCGAATGCCTGCGCGGCGGGGTGTGGGATGACCTGAACCCTGCCGAACTGGCTGCCGTCGTCTCGGCGGTGCTGTTCGAATCGCGCGGTGACGGCCCGTCGGTACCGCCGGGCTCCGAGCAGGTCACCGACGAGGTGCGACGGGCACTGGCCAAGACCCGCAGGTTGTGGACCGACATCCGGGGCGACGAGCGCCGGCACCGGTTGCCGTTCAGCAGGGAACCCGACGCCGGGTTCGCCGCGGCGATGTACAGCTGGGCGACCTATGGCGACCTGACCGCGGCGCTGTTGATGTCCGACAACGGCAACGGAAATGCGCTTCCCGCAGGTGATTTCGTGCGGTGGTGCCGTCAGGTGCTGGACCTGCTGGACCAGGTGCGGCTCGCTGCGCCGGCGCCGCAGCTGAGGGTCACGGCCAAACGTGCCATCGGGGCCGTGCGTCGCGGCGTCGTCGCCATCGACACCATGTGACCTGCCGCGCCTCAGGCCAGGCCGAGATCCAGCCAGTCGTCGACCATGAACCGGTCGCCGCGCGCCACGATGGTGGCGCCGCCATGGCCGGCGTAGTGCGCCGGCACCACGGCCGCCCGGCGCCGCGATGCCTCGGTGAACACCCGCTTGCGGGTGACGGTCGCCTCGGCCGCGTCGACGTCGAAAGCGCACGGATCATCCGGCCGGGGAATCTGGATCGGACAGTGCGTCAGGTCGCCGACGAACACCGCCGGCTTGCCGGCATCGAGCCACAGCACCGACGATCCGGGCGTGTGGCCGGGGGCCGGGCGCAGCCACACCGAGTCACTCAGCTGATGGTCGCCGGAGAACTGCACGGTCTGGTCGGCCACCGGGATGACGCTGTCCTCGAACACCGTTCGCATCTCGTCGGTGGTCTCGGGGTTGTCGGGCGCGAAGAACCGGTAGTCGGCCTCCGGCATCAGGTAGCGGGCGTTGGGGAAGGTGGGCACCCAGGCGCCGTCGACCAGTTGGGTGTTCCAGCCGACGTGATCGGTGTGCAGGTGCGTGTTGAGGACGACGTCGACGTCGGCCGGGTCGATGCCCGCGGCCCGCATGTTGTCGAGGAATGGCGTGTCGAGGTGGTCGAGCGGCAGCATGTGCGGCCGGTGCCGGTCATTGCCCGCGCCGGTGTCGATGACGATGGTCAGCCCGTCCACCTGCAGCACCCAGCTCTGGATCGCGATCCGGAACAGGTCGGTCTCGGGGTTCCAGAATCGCGGCGCCAGCAGCTCGGCCTCGGCGTGCCAGGCCTCCGGCGGTGTCGACGGCCACAGCGTGGTGGGGATTTGCACCTGGGTTTCCGCGACGCGCGTCAAGACGGCGTTGCCGAGCCGGATTCGGTCCGTCATACCGCGAGACTAAGGCCGGCCGTGCCAGGTGATGCCCAGACACGCGCCCCGCGTGCGGGTCATCCAGGAACGGTGACACCGGTAGTGTGGTTGACCAGCAGCTCGGATGACGTCCGGGCAGTAGAGCACCGAGGGAGAGACGATGAGCGGTCCAGAGGGAACTGATCCGTCACAGCAGTGGCAAGGTCAGCAGCCCGCTTGGGGTCAGCCGGCGTCCGGCGCCGAGCAGCCGACCACTGCCGCCCCGGCGTGGGGGCAGCAGCCGGCCTACAACCCGGAGCAGTACCAGCAGCAGTACCCGGCGGTGCAGCCGGGCGCCGCGCAGCCTGGGGCACAGCAGGTTCCGGGCTACCCCCAGCAGCAGTACCCCGGTTACCCGCAGCAGGGTTACCCGCAGCAGGGCGCCTACGGTCAGCCGCAGTACGGCCAGCCGGGTCAGTACGGTCAGCCCCAGTACGGCCAGCCGGGTCAGTACGGCCAGCCGCAGTTCGGTGAGGGTGCCGCGGGTCAGCAGTTCGACCAGCAGTTCGGCGCCCCGGCTGCCAAGAAGGCCAGCAGCAAGACGCTGATGATCATCGGTGGGGTCGTGGCCGCGGTTGTCGTCGCGGTCGTCGGTGTCCTCGGTTTCCTGTGGCCGGGCTTCTTCGTCACCACCAAGCTCGACATCAACGCCGCGCAGTCGGGCGTGCAGAAGATTCTGACCGACGAGACCAACGGCTACGGCGCCAAGAACGTCAAGGACGTCAAGTGCAACAATGGCACCGACCCTGAGGTCAAGTCCGGGCAGACGTTCGACTGCGACGTGAACATCGACGGCACCAAGCGCACCGTCAAGGTCACCTTCAAGGACGACAAGGGCACCTACGAGGTCGGCCGCCCGAAGTAGTTCCACTCAACTCTCACCAGGCCCAGGCCGGAACCTCTACGTCATATGTGACACGAGGGTTCCGGCCTGAGTCGTTTACGCCGTCGAGCGTGCGGCTGGATCGCCCCACCGAGCAGATCTGCGATCTGACGGCACACTCGTCGCATGAACCGGCGGATTACAGCTTGTCGAGCGCCTTCTGCAGCCGCGCGATGGAATTGGTGATGCCGTACTTTCCGGCCAGGTCGGCCACGCGCTGCGGGTCGCGGGCCGCGAGCGGCAGGGCGTCGGACTCCGTCGACAGGGACACCGGCGCATCGGTCGCGACGAGGACGACGGGCAGCGCGGCCGTGATGTAGTCCGCCGCGGCCAGGATTTTCTTGCGTTGCGCCGCAGCCATTTTGGAGGTCGGGTCCTGGGCGGCCGCCTCGATGGCGGCCAGTGAACCGTAGGTCTGCAGCAGGGTTGCCGCCGTCTTCTCGCCGATGCCGGCGACGCCCGGCAGACCGTCGGACGCGTCGCCGCGCATCAGGGCGAGTTCGGCGTATGCCGCGCCCGCGCGATCCAGCGGGACGCCGTAGGTCCCGGCGACCTCGGCAGGCCCGTACAGCACCGCCTTGGCCAGGCCGCGGCCGATATAGAACACCCTGATTCCAGGTCCGTCATCACTGGCCAGCTGCAGCAGGTCGCGGTCACCGCTCACCACGATCGCGGGGTCGGTCTGTTCCCGGGTCGCCAGCGTGCCCAGCACGTCGTCCGCCTCGAAACCTGGTGCGCCCGCGGTGGCGATGCCGAAAGCGTCGAGCAGCTCCATGATCACGGCGACCTGGGGTGTCAGATCGTCGGGCACCTCCTCGATATCGGGCTCGCCGTCCGGGTTCTCCTCGAGCACGCGGTGCGCCTTGTAGGACGGGATCAGGTCGACGCGCCACTGCGGCCGCCAATCCAGATCCAGGCACACCACCAGGCGGCCGGGACGGTGCTGGGTGACCAGGGCCGCGATGTTGTCGATGAAGCCGCGGACCGCGTTGACGGGGCGGCCGTCCGGCGCGGTGATCGAGGACGGCACCCCGAAGTACGACCGGAACCACATGCTGGCTCCGTCGAGCAGGAGGATCGGCTGGTTCATGCTCAGGCCCGCCTGTCGCGGATGTCGGTCGGCATCGCACTAGCCTATTGCTATGCGGGCGAGCGAAGTGACGGGGAATGTGACAGCAGGTCGATTCAACACCGACGTCTATGCCGCGCGTCTGCGCTCGGCCGCCGCGGCCGCCCAGGCCGCCGGCCTGGCGGGACTCGTCATCACCCCGGGGTACGACCTCCGGTATCTGGTGGGGTCGCGGGCGCAGACATTCGAGCGGTTGACGGCACTCGTGGTGCCCGCCGACGGTTCGACGCCGACGGTCGTGGTGCCGCGGCTGGAACTGGCGTCGCTGAAGGAGTCGGCGATCCTGGAACTGGGCCTGGCGGTGCAGGATTGGGTCGACGGCGACGACCCCTACGCGCTGGTCGCCGCGGCGCTGCCGGGCAGTGCCGTCGCGGTGACCGACGCGATGCCCGCGCTGCACCTGCTGCCGCTGGCATCGGTGCTCGGCGCGGTGCCGGTACTCGCCACCGACGTGCTGCGGCAGTTGCGAATGATCAAGGACGCCAGTGAGATCGACGCCCTGACGAAGGCGGGCGCAGCCATCGACCGCGTCCACGCGCGGGTGCCCGAATTCCTGAAGCCGGGCCGCACCGAGGCCGACGTCGCCGCGGACATCGCCGAAGCGATTGTCGCCGAAGGGCATTCGGAGGTGGCATTCATCATCGTCGGCTCCGGACCGAACGGTGCCGACCCGCACCATGAATGCTCGGACCGTGAATTGCAGGTGGGGGACATCGTCGTCGTCGACATCGGCGGGCCCGTCGAGCCCGGCTACAACTCGGACTGCACCAGGACCTACAGCATCGGCGAGCCCGATCCCGCGGTGGCACAACAGTATTCGGTGCTGCAGCGGGCGCAGGCCGCGGCGGTGGCCGCGGTCCGGCCCGGGATGACGGCCGAGCAGATCGACGCCGCGGCCCGCGACGTGCTGGCCGCCGAAGGGCTGGCCGAGGTGTTCGTCCACCGCACCGGTCACGGCATCGGCCTTTCGGTCCACGAGGAGCCGTACATCGTGGCGGGCAACGCATTGCCGCTCGAGCCCGGCATGGCGTTCAGCGTCGAGCCCGGTGTGTACTTCGCCGGGCACTGGGGCGCCCGGATCGAGGACATCGTCGTCGTCACCGACGACGGCTGTGTGTCGATGAACAACCGGCCGCACGATCTGGTGGTTGTCCCGGTTTCGTAGCGGGCTGTTGTCAAGATCGGCTAAGAAAGCCAAGATCGAGGCCATGGCTGAAATCCGCCGTGGCCGCACGGGACGTGCCGCCAAGCTGGCAACCCTTCCTGCCGGGATCGCGGGCCGCGCCGTCCTGGGCGTCGGCAAGCGCATGGCCGGCAAGTCGAAAGAGGACGTCAACGCCGAGCTCGTCGAGAAGGCCGCCGAACAGCTCTTTCAGGTGCTGGGGGAGCTCAAGGGCGCGGCCATGAAGCTGGGGCAAGCACTTTCGGTCATGGAGGCCGCGATCCCGCCGGCGTATGCCGAGCCCTACCGCGAGGCCCTGACCAAGCTCCAGAGCGACGCCCCGCCGCTGCCCGCCGAAAAGGTGCACCGCGTGCTCGATGCCCAGCTGGGCACCAAGTGGCGTGAGCGTTTCCAGTCGTTCGACGACACGCCCGTCGCCTCCGCCAGCATCGGGCAGGTGCACAGCGCGGTGTGGAGCGACGGCCGCCGCGTTGCGGTCAAGGTGCAGTATCCGGGCGCCGATGAGGCCGTGCGCGCCGACCTCAAGACGCTGCGCATGCTGACCACACTGTTCAAGCAGGTGGTTCCGGGCGCCGACGTCAAGAGCATCATCGACGAGCTCATCGAGCGCACCGAGGAGGAACTGAACTACCGCATCGAGGCGGACTATCAGCGGGCGTTCGCCAAGGCCTTCGCGGGGGACCCGCAGTTCTACGTCCCGGCGGTCGTCGCGTCGTCACCGAAGGTCGTCATCACCGAATGGATGGAGGGCCGCAAGCTCTCCGAGATCATCGCGGGTGGCACGGAAGACGAACGCAACCGGTGCGCGCACCTGCTGCTGGAGGTCACCATCAGTGCTCCGTACCGCTGCGGGCTGCTCCACGTGGACACCCATCCCGGCAATTTCATGCTGCTCGACGACGGCCGGTTCGGTGTCATGGACTTCGGTGCCGTTGCGGTTCACGAAGGCGGTCTGCCGCGCGCGACCGGCCCCATCCTGCGGCTCGCGCGCGACGAGAAGTGGGAGGAGATGACGGCGTATCTGCGCGAGGAAGGCTTCATCCCCGCCGGGGCCACCGTCTCGCACGAAGAGATCAACGCTTATCTGCTGCCGTACATCGAGCCGTTGCGCCACGAGAGCTTCCACTTCAGCCGCAGATGGCTGCAGGGCATCGCCGCCACCGCCGCGGACATCCGCAGCGAGCAGTTCGCCGCCACTTTCAAGACCAGCCGCCAGCTGAATCTGCCGCCCAACTATCTGATGATGTTCCGGGTGCTCGGCGGTCTGCTCGGCATTGCCGCACAGCTGGACGCGACCATCAACTACGCCGAGATCGTCGACAAGTGGGTGCCCGGGTTCCGCGAGGACTGACGAGTTCGGCGCGGTAGCGCCGGAGTCGTTGCGGCTGGTGGAACACCTTGCTGGGCAACATGTTTGACCTCATTGTTCACTTTCGGCACAGGCGTCCCAAACTGCAGAAATTTGTCAGTGGGTCGAACTAGTGTTCGATGTATGGGATTGACCGATCCGGCCGTTGTCGAGGAGGCGTACGCCGCCTACGAGGCGGCGCATGCGCGGCTCGCGGCCTTGGATTACAGCGGTCTGGATGTGCCGACATTGTTGGAGTTGCAGTCGCGCCGCGAAACCTTGAGGTGCGCGGCCGAGGCGGTCGATCACCGGATTCTTACCGCGGCACAGTCTCAGGCCACGGCCCGGGAGCTGGGCGCGAAAAACTGGGCCGAGGTGCTGCGCATCCGGTTGCGCGTGGATACCACTGAAGCGAACCGTCGGGTCCGCGACGCTCTGCATGTGGCGCCCCGCACCGGGTTGACCGGGGAGCCGTTGCCGCCGCTGTGGGAGTTCGTGGCCGCGGCCCAGGCCGAGGGTGCGATCAACACCGAGCACGTGAGAGTGATCGGCCAGTTCATCAACAAACTCCCCGGGTGGGTGGACCCCACCACCAGTGGACAGTTCGAACAGTCCCTCGTTGCTGGTGCGCGGCACCAGACCCCGGAAGAACTGCGCGCCGCCGCCGAAGCCCTGCTCTACCTGCTCGATCAGGACGGGCCGCTCCCTGATGATGCCGAACGGGCCCGCCAGCGCGGCCTGACCGTGTCGAAACAACGACCGGACGGGATGTCGGATCTGCAGGGCACCTTGACCCCGGAAGCCCGCGCCTACCTCGACACCTTGTTGGAGAAGTACGCCGCCCCCGGCATGTGCAATCCGGCTGACCCGCAGCCCTGCATTTCCGGAACCCCGTCAGCCGAGCAGATCGCCTCCGACACCCGCAGCCCGGCCCAGCGCCGCCACGACGCCTGCACAACGCTATTCCAGATGCTGTTGTCCTCCGGAACGCTCGGTGAGCACAACGGCGTCCCGGTCAGCGTCGTGGCCACCTGCACCGTCACCGAACTGGAGCAGCGCACCGGGGTCACACTCACCCACACCGGCAGCACGCTGCCCATTAAGGATCTGCTGCAGATGGCCGCCACCAACGGTGCCGACCACTACCTGGCGGTGTTCGACCGGCACAGTGAACAGCTGCTGTACCTGGGCCGGGCGCGGCGCACCGCCACCGTCGCTCAACGCTTCGCGCTGTTCGCCCGGGATCGTGGCTGCACCAAACCCAACTGCACCGCGCCGACCTCGCGCTGCCAAGCCCACCATGTCGACGCCGACTGGCGCGACGGCGGCCTCACCAACATCACCACCCTTGCCCTCGCGTGCGGCTGCGATAACCGCCTCGCCGACACCGGCGGCTGGCACACCACCATGGGCCCCGACGGCCGCGCCCACTGGACCCCACCGCCACTACTGGACGTCGGTCAACCACGAACCAACCACTACTGGCACCCAACCCTCTACCCACCCGAGAGTGAAGGCGACGAGGGTGAAACAGACAGGACCGCAGGGTGATTCGGCGCCCCATGCTGCCCGGCAGCACGACACCAGGTCGCGCTGCGGTAGCCGCACGTCCGGCCGACCGTGTCGGCGTTCCCGCGTACCGTTGGCCGATGCCCGATTTCCTGGCCACGACCCGCGACGGCTATGACCGTGCGGCCGCGCACTACGTCGCTCGCTTCCAAAACCATCTCGACGACCGGCCGGTGGACCGGGCCATGATCGGCGCGTTCGCCGAACTGGTGGACCGCGGGGCCAGCGTGCTGGACGTGGGCTGCGGCACCGGTGTGGCCACTGCGGCACTGGCAGCGGCCGGCCTCGACGTCACCGGAATCGATCTGTCTCCCAACATGATCGCGCAGGCGCGGCAGCACAATCCGGCTCTGGAGTTCCGCGTCGGGTCGATGCTCGACCTCGACGTGGCCGAGGGCAGCGTCGGCGGGCTCTGTGCCTGGTACTCGATCATCCATGTTCCGGATGAGTACCTGTCGCGAGTCTTCGCCGAGTTCCACCGGGTCCTGTCGCCGGGCGGGGTGTTGCTGTTGGCATTTCAGGTCGGTGATGAGCCGCGGGTGCTGACGGACTTCGACGGCGAGTCGGTGCACTTGACGTTCATCCGCCGGCGGCCCGAGCTCGTCGCAGACGTGTTGTCGGACAGCGGGTTTCGCGTCTATGCGGAAACGGTCCGGCAACCCGACGAAGACGCGGCCGAATCCACGCCGCAGGCCTACCTCATTGCGCGTCGAGCAGCTTGATCAATCGCTTGGTCGCGACGAGCCGGAACGATGCGTCGAGCAGTTCTCGGACCTCGTCCCAGTCGACCTTCGCCGCGGTGAAATCCAGCCCGAGCCAGCCTGACGGACCCATGTAGGCGGGGTAGTAGAAGCGCGAATCCTGTTCCAGTGCTGCGCGGTCGGACTCGTCGACCTTGACCAGCAGGGAATGCGGGTAGGCGACCATCTCGCCCGTCGTCTTCGAATTGCCGCCGTACATCGCGAACATCTTGGGCGCGCAGAACACCGGCCGGCCCCACGACACCTTCTCGAAGGCCTCGGGAAAGCTCAGCGCGACCGCGCGCAGCTCTGCCAGGCCGGGGTCGTCATCGTCGAACATGATCGGATGCGGCACGTTGCCACGGTAACCCGCGGCGGGGCGGAGGGTGCCCAACCTTCGAGATGACTGTGCGTCAGGTTCGCGATTCCTGTGCGGCCGATAATTGTCGCGCGTTATACATTCCGGATGACAGCGGGAAGATGCATTGGCCGGGTCGGGGGACTGGCGGTCGCCCTGGGGATCGGAACCGCGCTCGCGGGGTGGAGCGACTGCCCGGCCTGGGCTGACGCCACAGGATCGGGAGCCGGGGCGGGATCGACATCCCAGACCTCCTCGACCTCGCAGGCATCCCAGGCGGCAGCCGCTCCTGCCAAGAAGCCGAAAAAGCAGCGCAAGCCCGCCAAGTCGAAGTCGAAGCCCGCCAACGAGGAACAGGCCGGAAAGCCGGACAAGAAGCGCGACAAGCCCACCGCCGACAAGCCCGCCGCTGACCAGCCCGCCGCCAACCAGATGAAGGCCGCCGAGCGCACGAAGCCCGCGCCGCGGACAGCCCCGCCGCGCGTCGCCGGCCTCAACCGCGAAGAGCACCCGACGGCCGCGGCCAAGACTGCCGGCACGCCGACAGTCACCGCCGCGATCTCGACGCAAGCGAGCTCCGCACAGCCCACGGTCAAGGTGGCCGCGGTGTCGGCAGATCCCATCGCCAAACTCACCAGGGCCCTGCGGTCGCTGCAGGCGCCGGTGTCTCCGCTCAGCTCGACATCGGTGCTGGTGGCCCTCGCCGCGGTGCGCGACGAACTGGAACGCAAGACCCTCAAGCCAACCAGTGCCGTTGCGCCGCAGTCGGTTTCGACGCTCGCCGACACCACACCCAATGTGCTGGTGATCGGCGTCGACGGCACCAATCTGAGCCGGGTGCTGGCCGACCCGGCCAACGCCAACTTCTTCCAGCTCATGCAGGGCGGCACCACGGCACCGGCGAGCATCGTCGGGCACACCACGATCAGCAATCCGTCATGGACCGCCATCCTCACCGGCGTCTGGGGTGAGAGGACCGGCGTCATCAACAACATCTTCAATCCAGCGGTCTACAACCGGTTCCCGACGGTGTTCAACCAACTGGAGACGTTCAATCCCGGCATCCAGACCACGGCGATCGCGAACTGGGACGTCATCTCGGCCATCGCCGTGTCGGGTTCGGTCGGCGCCGACCACGTCGTCAACATCTCGCACATCGCGGGTGACTCCAACTGGTCGCTCACCGACGACGCCGTCGGCGACGCGACCGAGGCCGCGATCGCCGCCGCCGACCCGAACAAGCCGAACTTCGTGTTCAGCTACTTCGTCGGCGTCGACGAGAACGGGCACAACTACGGCGGCGCGTCCACGGCATACGCCGAGGCGGTGCGGAACGTCGACCGCAACATCGGCGAGATCATGCAGTCGGTCAACGACTGGGAAGCGGCGACCGGCGAGCAGTGGACCGTCATCGTCGTCACCGACCACGGTCACCAGGACAGCAAGGGCTTCGGCCATGGGTTCCAATCACCCAATGAGACATCGACTTTCGTCATCGCCAACAATCCCGATCTGTTCACCGCCGGTGGCGTCAACCTGAAATACCAGATCGTCGACGTCACCCCGACGGTCGTGACGTTGTTCGGCGGCACGCCGGCGCCCAAGTCCGACGGCGTCTCCATCACGGGCCTCGGCGGCAGCACCGTCACGCCGATCGACGACGACGCGGCACTGCGGGCCGCCGTGCTGGACGTCATCGGCAAGTACGGGTACCCCAACATCGGCACCGACCTGACGCTCGGCGTGCGCACCGTCGCCGCGTCCGTGCCCTACTTCCTCAACCAGGCGTTCCAGCAGGTGACGGCGCAGTTGCGGTCGATCGCCGAGAAGAACATCTTCGTCATCAGCCCGCTGGCACAGGCGATGACCGTGCCCGTGCAGCTGGTCGGCAGCCTGACGTACGCCGCGACGAACGTCGTCGCGCAGGTCGTCGCCAGGCTGACCGGAGTCACCGGGGCCAGCCTCGTGCCGATCTTCATCCCGCCGCTGCCGCCGCTGGTCGGTACCGAGGACCCGGCCCCGGCAGCTGCTTGCACGGTCCTCGTGGCATGCGGCACGTCGGCGGGGATCATCGCGGCTTGATGTCACAGCCCTTCGCTAGCCTTACCGGGTGAGCTCACCCGATCCCGACGTGCGCCGGCAATGGCAGGAACTGGCCGAAGAAGTCCGCGGTCACCAGTTCCGCTACTACGTCAAAGATGCACCGATCATCTCCGACGGTGAGTTCGACAAGCTGCTCGGTGAATTGCAGGAGATCGAAGAGCGGTACCCCGAGCTGCGGACGCCGGATTCGCCGACGCAGCTGGTCGGCGGCGCCGGGTTCGCGACCGAGTTCGGCGAGGCACAGCACCTGGAGCGGATGCTGTCGCTAGACAATGCCTTCAACACCGATGAGCTGACGGCGTGGGCCGCGCGGCTCACCAACGAGCTGGGCCGCGAACTCGAGTACCTCTGCGAGCTCAAGGTCGACGGCGTCGCGCTGGCACTGGTCTACCGCGACGGCAAGCTGGTCCGGGGCGCCACGCGCGGCGACGGCCGCACGGGCGAGGATGTCACGCTCAACGCCCGCACCATCACCGACGTACCGGAGCAGCTGACCGGCACCGACGAATTCCCGGTGCCGGCGGTGCTGGAAGTCCGCGGTGAGGTGTACTTCCGTGTGGAGGATTTCGCCGCGCTCAACGTCAGCCTCATCGAGGAGGGCAAGGCGCCGTTCGCCAATCCGCGCAACAGTGCCGCCGGGTCGCTGCGACAGAAGAATCCTGCCGTCACCGCACGTCGCCGGCTGCACATGATCTGCCACGGTCTGGGCTACACCGAAGGCTTCGAGCCGGCATCGCTGCACGACGCGTACCGTGCGCTGCAGGCATGGGGGCTGCCGGTGTCGGACCACACAACCCGCGTCACCGGCATCGCGGCGGTGGCCGAACGCGTCGCGTACTGGGGCGAGCACCGTCATGACGTCGATCACGAAATCGACGGTCTGGTGGTCAAATTGGACGACCGCACGCTGCAGCGCCGCCTCGGCGCCACCAGCCGGGCGCCGCGGTGGGCCATCGCGTACAAGTACCCGCCCGAGGAGGTCACCACCAAGCTGCTCGACATCCGGGTGAGTGTGGGCCGTACCGGCCGCGTCACGCCGTTCGCGTACATGGAGCCCGTCACCGTCGCAGGTTCAACGGTCGGGCTCGCGACGTTGCACAACGCCACCGAGGTGAAGCGCAAGGGCGTGCTGATCGGCGACACCGTGGTGATCCGCAAGGCCGGCGACGTCATCCCCGAGGTGCTCGGCCCGGTCGTCGATCTGCGTGACGGTACTGAACGTGAATTCGTCATGCCCGCAACGTGTCCCGAATGCGGTAGCACGCTGGCGCCGTCGAAGGAGGGTGACGCCGACATCCGCTGCCCCAACACCCGATCCTGCCCCGCGCAGCTGCGTGAGCGGGTTTTCCACGTCGCGGGCCGCGGCGCCTTCGACATCGAGGGCCTCGGCTACGAGGCGGCCACCGCACTGCTGGCAGCCGGCGTCATCACCGATGAGGGCGACGTCTTCAACCTCACGCAAGACGACCTGTTGCGCACCAGCCTGTTCAAGACCCAGAAGGGCGAGCTCTCGGCCAACGGAGCCAGGCTGCTGGCCAACCTCGGCAAGGCCAAGCAACAGCCGTTGTGGCGGGTGCTGGTGGCGCTGTCCATCCGGCACGTCGGTCCGACGGCCGCTCGGGCGCTGGCCGCGGAATTCGGTGACCTGCAAGCGATCACCGAAGCCTCCGAGGAGCGGCTGGCCGCTGTCGAGGGCGTCGGCCCCACCATCGCCGCCGCCGTGATCGACTGGTTCACCGTCGACTGGCACCGTGCCATCGTCGACAAGTGGCGCGCGGCGGGCGTGCGCATGGCCGACGAACGCGACGCGAGCATCGAGCGCACGCTGGAAGGCCTGTCGATCGTGGTGACCGGCTCGCTGACCGGGTTCTCGCGGGACGAGGCCAAAGAGGCGATCCTGGTGCGCGGCGGCAAGGCGGCGGGTTCGGTGTCGAAGAAGACCGCCTACGTGGTGGCCGGCGACGCGCCGGGATCCAAGTACGACAAGGCTGTCGAACTCGGCGTGCCGATTCTCGACGAAGACGGCTTCCGGCGGTTGTTGGAAGAGGGGCCGGACGCGCTCTGAGCTCGATGGCGGCGCCGATGTCCCGCAGAATCCCGGCAATCACCACGCGATTCTGGGTGAGCAAGACGTTGATCACCGCCGCATCGGTGTTCTGGCCGGACCACCTCTACGACCACCTGGGCCGCTGGATCGCGACAACGCTGCTGGTGGCGGCATGCGCCGTAGCGCTGTTGGTTCAACTGCGCGCAGACCGCTTGCGGCCGTGGGCATTCTGGCTCGCGATGCTGGCGACCAGTGCGGTGGGCACGGAGATCGCGAACGGGTTGCACGTCGCGTTCGGTCTGCGGTACCTGGTGATCGCTGTCGTTTGTTGCGCCGGCGTCGTGGGACTGCTGGCGCTCGGGCATGCGCACGTCGGAATGACGGAGTTGATCGCTGTCCGCACCCGGCGAGCCGAATGCTGGTTCTGGGCAACCGCTCTGGCGGCGTTCGGAATCGGGACTGCGCTGACCCACATGACGCCGACTCGCATCTTGCCCGACCCGGTTCTTCAGCTCGTGCTGTGGGCAGTGCTGATCGCCGGTGTGGCGGTGACATGCCGCTTGTCCGGTGGCATGTCGACGGCGGGCTTCTGGGGTTGTTTTGTCCTGACTCGTCCGTTGGGCGCGGCGGTCGCCTTCCTGCTGACCAACGCAAGTCAGGCCGGTGGGCTCGGCCTTGCTCGGCCGGCGGTCAGCGCGGCGCTGACCGCGGTGCTCGTCGCCTCGGTGCGCTACCGCTGACCGCTATCGCACGATGGTCGCGACGATGCCGGCGAGATACCCCAGCCGCGCGACCTCAGACGGACGGAAGGCCGGCCCACCCGGGCGGCCCAGCATGATCGCCGTGTGGGGGTCACCCAACGGCGCGGCGGCCAGGGTGGTGTCGATGTCCTGCCAGAACTGCGGCACCCAGTCGCCGGTGGCGTCCAGTGCGGCGGCGTGCTCGAGCGGCAGCCACGGCGCTGAGCTGGCGAGCGTCTCGGGCGCGCCCGGACTGCCGGTGATGCGATGGGGCGCCACGCCGTCCTTGCCGCCGGCCACCACGACACACCACCCGACCCGCAACACGCGCGGTGCCTCGTCGGCCAGCGTCTGGAGGCGCGCGGCCTTGCCTTTGGCGGCCGCCACGTGGTCGATGAGTTCCAGCTCGCGATGGGCCTCGAGCAACCCGGTGTGGGGCCGAATGCTGTCCACGTACACGCCCTTGAGGGCCTCCGCGGCGGTGATCAGGGCGTCGGGCATGGACCCGAGCGGCAGTTCGACCACCAGATCGTCGATCGCGTAGCCCGGACCGCGCTCGACGACGTCGAGCGACAGGATGTCGGCGCCCACCGAGCCGAGAGCCACCGCCAGCGAGCCGAGGCTACCGGGGCGGTCTTCGAGCTGCACCCGCAGCAGATAGGAGGACACGCGACAACTGTTGCACAGCGTCGTGGCGATGGCAGGACGTGCCGGTGCGGCGCGTGTCACGGATACGTTCCCCGTCGCGGCGCCCATCGGGCTCCCCACTAGGCTGTTTCGACGTGTCGAAGATTTCCCGGGACGATGTCGCCCATCTGGCGAATCTGGCCCGGCTCGCCCTGACCGATGGTGAGCTGGACAGTTTCGCAGGCCAGCTCGATGCCATCCTGGCGCACGTCGGCAAGATTCAGGCCGTCGACGTCACCGGTATCGAGGCGACCGGCAATCCGCTCAAAGAGGTCAACATCACCCGGCCCGACGCCGAGGTGGCCAGCCTGACGCAGGACCAGGCGCTGGCGCAGGCCCCGCGGGCCGAGGACGGCCGGTTCGCCGTGCCCCGCATCTTGGGAGAAGCAGAGTGAGCGACCTGATCCGTTTCGACGCCGCCACGCTCGGCGAGAAGATCGCCGCCGGCGACGTGTCGGCCACCGAGGTCACCCAGGCGCACCTGGACCAGATCGCCGCCACCGACGAGACCTACCACGCGTTCCTGCATGTGGGTGCCCAGGAGGCACTCGCCGCTGCCGCCGCGGTCGACAAGCAGGTGGCTGCCGGCGAGCCGCTGGCATCGCCGCTCGCCGGTGTTCCGTTGGCGCTCAAGGACGTTTTCACCACCACCGACGCGCCGACCACGGCCGGCTCGAAGATTCTCGAGGGCTGGCGGTCGCCGTACGACGCGACCGTGACCGCGAAGCTGCGCGCGGCCGGAATCCCGATCCTCGGCAAGACCAACATGGACGAGTTCGCCATGGGGTCGTCCACCGAGAACTCGGCCTACGGCCCGACCCGCAATCCGTGGGACGTCAACCGCGTGCCGGGTGGTTCCGGTGGCGGTAGCGCCGCGGCGCTCGCCGCGTTCCAGGCGCCGCTGGCGATCGGCACCGACACCGGTGGGTCGATCCGTCAGCCTGCCGCGCTGACCGCGACCGTCGGCGTCAAACCCACCTACGGCACCGTCTCGCGGTACGGCTTGATCGCCTGCGCGTCGTCGCTGGATCAGGGCGGCCCGTGCGCCCGCACGGTGCTCGACACCGCGCTGCTGCACCAGGTGATCGCCGGCCACGACCCGCGCGACTCCACCTCGGTCGACGCGCCCGTGCCCGATGTGGTCGCGGCGGCCCGGGCCGGCGCCGCGGGCGACCTCAAGGGCGTCCGGATCGGTGTCGTGAAGCAGCTGCACACCGGCGAGGGTTACCAGCCCGGCGTGCTGTCGTCGTTCAACACCGCGGTGGACCAGCTGACCGAGCTCGGCGCCGAGATCACCGAGGTCGACTGCCCGAACTTCGACTACTCGCTGGCGGCCTACTACCTGATCCTGCCGTCCGAGGTGTCGTCGAACCTCGCGCGCTTCGACGCGATGCGCTACGGCCTGCGGGTCGGCGACGACGGCACCCACAGCGCCGAAGAGGTCATGGCGCTGACGCGTGCCGCCGGATTCGGGCCAGAAGTCAAGCGCCGCATCATGATCGGCACCTACGCGCTGTCGTCGGGGTACTACGACGCCTACTACAACCAGGCTCAGAAGGTGCGCACCCTGATCGCGCGCGACCTCGATCGCGCCTACGAGAAGGTCGACGTGCTGGTCACCCCGACCACCCCGACCACCGCGTTCGGGCTGGGCGAGAAGGTCGACGACCCGCTGGCGATGTACCTGTTCGACCTGTGCACGCTGCCGCTGAACCTGGCCGGCCACTGCGGCATGTCGGTGCCGTCGGGCCTATCGCCGGACGACAACCTGCCGGTCGGGCTGCAGATCATGGCACCGGCCCTGGCCGACGACCGGCTGTACCGCGTCGGCGCGGCCTACGAAGCCGCCCGCGGCGCCCTGCCCACCGCACTCTAGAGGCGACCCCGCCGCACATTCGGCGAGAACGAGAACCCGCGAGCGGGCAGTATGGGGTCATGCGGATAGGTGTGCTGACCGGTGGTGGTGACTGTCCTGGCCTGAATGCGGTGATCCGGGCGGTGGTTCGCACCTGCGATGCCCGGTACGGCTCGACGGTCGTCGGGTTCCGGGACGGCTGGCGTGGCCTGCTGGAGAACCGCCGCGAGCAGCTCAAGAACGACGACCGCAACGACCGGCTGCTGGCCAAGGGCGGCACCATGCTGGGCACGGCGCGCGTCAACCCCGACAAGCTGCGGGCCGGGCTGGACCAGATCAAGCAGACGCTCGAGGACAACGGCATCGACGTGCTGATCCCGATCGGCGGCGAAGGCACGCTGACGGCGGCGCACTGGCTGGCCGAAGAGAACGTCCCCGTCGTGGGTGTGCCCAAGACCATCGACAACGACATCGATTGCACCGACGTCACTTTCGGCCACGACACCGCGCTGATGATCGCCACCGAGGCCATCGACCGGCTGCACAGCACGGCCGAGTCGCATCAGCGGGTGATGCTCGTCGAGGTGATGGGGCGCCATGCGGGCTGGATCGCGCTCGGCGCCGGCATGGCCGCCGGCGCGCACATGACCCTGATCCCGGAGCAGCCGTTCGACGTCGAAGAGGTGTGCCGACTGGTGAAACAGCGCTTCGTACGCGGAGATTCGCATTTCATCTGCGTCGTCGCCGAAGGCGCGCGGCCGGCCGAGGGGTCAATGCAGTTGCGCGACGGCGGAATTGACGAATTCGGGCATGTGCGATTCACCGGGGTCGCCCAGCAGTTGGCCATCGAGATCGAGAAGCGGATCCGCAAGGAAGTCCGCACCACGGTGCTCGGTCACGTGCAGCGCGGCGGCACGCCGACGCCCCATGACCGGGTGCTGGCGACCCGGTTCGGGATCAACGCCGCCGACGCCGCGCACGCGGGGGAGTACGGGATGATGGTGTCGTTGCAGGGCCAGGAGATCGGCCGGGTGCCGTTGGCCGACGCGGTCCGGCAACTCAAGCTCGTGCCGCAGAGCCGTTACGACGACGCGGCCGAGTTCTTCGGCTAGCGGTAGGCCTTCGGTAGTGGCATGCCGAATTCGGATTCCACCGCGCGCAGCCGGCTCGGATAGTCGGTGATGATGCCGTCGGCGCCGGCCGCGATCTGTGCCTTCATGGTGTCGGCGTCGTTGATCGTCCACGGAATCACCTTGAGCCCGCGGGCATGTGCGCGATCGATGAATGCGCTGTCGGCGACCAGGGCGAAATCCGGATCCTTCGGCGTCAGGCCGTAGGGCACCGAGTAGCCGGGCGACAGGATGTTCGCGCCGACCGACGCCGCCCCCGCAATCGGATCGGTGACGACGGCGGGGTTCACGTCTGCCGTCCACGCCGAGTTCGGCACCCAGGTCGTCTCGTCCCAGAGCGCCACCAAGGGGATACCGGGTTCGTGCTGGCGGACGAGCGGCAGTGTGCGCCAGTCGAAACTCTGGATCTCCACCTTGTCGACCTTGCCGGCAGCCCGCACCGTGGCGAGGATGACGTCGACGAATTGCTGTGGCGTGGCCGAACTTTCAGGCTTGTCGGCTTCGATCTTGGTTTCGATGTTGTACCGGACGCCCGCGTGGTGCGCGTCCGCGAGCGCGAAAACCTGATCGAGGGTGGCGATCTTGTTGCCGGTCACCACTTCGGCGGCCGGGAATCCGTCGAGCAGCTTGCCGCAGTTCAGCGTGTGCAGCTGGGCCCGCGTGAGGTCGTGGACGAGCTTGCCGACGTACGGGTATTGCGGGTCGCCGGGGAAGGCTGGGCCGGTGTCGGTGCACTTCTCGGGCTGGATGGCCGGGTCGTGCCACACCATCGGTGCACCGTCCTTGGCGAGGACGATGTCGAGTTCCAGCGTCGTGACACCCAGCTCGATGGCCTTGGTGAACGCGCGCAGCGATTCCTCGGTGGTCTCGCCGCGTCCGCCGCGGTGCGCCTGCAGGTCGAAGTCGCCGGAATCGGCCGATGCGACGGGCATGGCCGTCAGCGCGAAGGTGGTCAGCAGGGCGCCGATGCGTGCGAGCATCCGCGGAGGGTAACCGGCCCCGGGAAATGGCCGGTGAACGACAACTAGGATCAGGCGCATGGCTGACGCAGACCTTCTCGACTACGACGACGTCCTCGCGACGTACGAGCCCGTCATGGGCATGGAAGTCCACGTCGAGCTGTCCACCGAGACCAAGATGTTCTGTGGTTGTGCGAACCGGTTCGGCGCCGAGCCGAACACACTGGTGTGCCCGGTGTGCCTCGGCCTGCCCGGCGCGCTGCCGGTGGTCAACGAAGCGGCCGTGGAGTCCGCGATCCGGATCGGGCTGGCGCTGAACTGCGACATCGCGCCGTGGGGCCGGTTCGCGCGGAAGAACTACTTCTACCCGGATCAGCCGAAGAACTACCAGATCAGTCAGTACGACGAGCCCATCGCCGTCAACGGCTACCTCGACGTTCCGCTCGAGGACGGCAGCACCTGGCGCGTCGAGATCGAGCGTGCTCACATGGAGGAGGACACCGGCAAGCTGACCCACCTGGGTAGCGACACCGGCCGCATCTCGGGCGCCACCACCTCGCTGGCCGACTTCAACCGGGCCGGGGTGCCGCTGGTCGAGATCGTCACCAAGCCCATCGAAGGCGCGGGCGAACGCGCCCCGGAGATCGCCCGCGCCTACGTGACGGCACTGCGGGACCTGTTGCGCGGCTTGGACGTTTCCGATGTCCGCATGGACCAGGGCTCGATGCGCTGTGACTCCAACGTCTCGCTCAAGCTCAAGGGCGCCGCGGAGTTCGGCACCCGTACCGAGACCAAGAACGTCAACTCACTCAAGAGCGTCGAGGTGGCGGTCCGCTACGAGATGCGCCGGCAGGCCGCCGTGCTGCAGTCCGGCGGCACCATCACGCAGGAGACCCGGCACTTCCACGAGGACGGGCACACCACGTCCGGGCGCAGCAAGGAAACCGCCGAGGACTACCGCTACTTCCCGGAGCCGGACCTCGAGCCCATCGCGCCGTCGGACGAGCTGGTGGAGCGGCTGCGCGGCACCATCCCCGAGCTTCCGTGGTTGGTGCGCAAGCGGATTCAGGACGACTGGGGCATCTCTGACGAGGTGATGCGCGACCTCGTCAACGCCGGCGCCGTGGAGCTGGTGGCCGCGACCGTCGAACACGGCGCGTCCAGTGAGGCGGCCCGCGCCTGGTGGGGCAACTTCCTGGTGCAGAAGGCCAATGAAAGCGAAAAGACACTCGACGAGCTGGCCATCACCCCGGCCCAGGTCGCCGCGGTGGTCAAGCTGGTCGACGACGGCAAGCTGTCCAACAAGCTGGCGCGTCAGGTCGTCGAGGGCGTGCTGGCCGGCGAGGGCGAGCCCGAGCAGGTGATGAACGACCGCGGACTCGTTGTGGTGCGCGACGATTCGCTCATCCAGGCCGCGATCGACGAGGCGCTGGCGGCCCAGCCGGACATCGCCGACAAGATCCGCGGCGGCAAGGTCCAGGCCGCGGGTGCGATCGTCGGCGCGGTGATGAAGGCGACCAAGGGTCAGGCCGACGCGGCGCGCGTGCGCGAACTGGTGATCGCGGCCTGCAGCTAGCGCAGCGCCGCCTGCGGCGCGGGCGTGGTCGTCGGCTTGAGTGACGACACGCCCGCGACGCAATAGCCCGCGATCACGAAACACACCGCGGCGCAGGGCAGATTGCCGGTCGGGGTGCCCGCGCCGGTGACGCCGTCGATGGCGCCGGCGAAGTCGGGCAGTGCGGCCAGCCAGAGCACCGTGAAGGTGAGCAGGTACAGCACGCCGAACACCCGCACGTACGGACTCGGGTGCTGCGTGCCGACCCGGCGCGTGATCCGCCAGTCCTGAATGAGGACCGGCACCGCCACGAACGTGAATATCGCCATCTCCACGCCGAGGACCACGTATTGCGTCGCACTGTGGTGAGCGGACAGCAACGTCGGCAGGCTGAACAGCCCCATGAGGACCGGTGCCAGCACGCTGACGGCCGCTGTGCGCCAGGCCAACGACAGCGCACCCGGTGGGGTCCCGGCGGCCACCCGGCGCCCGACCAGCACGTGTACCAGGTAGGCGACCGCCGCGGGCCCGACCACCGCCAGGCTGACCCAGCTGCTCACCGGCACGCAGCCGAGCGTGGGGTGATTCAGGGGGTTCGCGGTGTTCCAGACCCACCAGCGCAGCTGCGGACCGAGATGGTCGAACACGCCGTAGACGCAGCCGTGCACGAAACCGACGCAGAGGGCACCGACGACCGCGCCGCGCCGTTCGAAAACGCCGGTGGCGCGGACGATGTCATAAGCCAGGGTGATGGTCGCGGGGTACAGCGCCACGATGTACAGCGGTAGCCGCCCGTCGACGAAATCGACGCTGAACACGTTGTGCACCAGCATGACCCCGAGCCGGGTGCCGGCGAAGATGTCCGGTGGATGCCGGGGTAGTTCGGTCGCCAGCGCGTAGACCACCGACGCCAGCCAGATCGCGATGCCGGTCGGGTCCCGGCGCACCCGCCGCAACGCGTACGCCAGCGCCATGACCGCGCCGATCAGCATCAGCAGTTCGACGACAGGCATGGTCCAGTGGGCCAGCGTCAGCGGGTTGCGCAGCTTGATCCACGAATCGTCATCGCAGGAGAAGCCCAGGTAGCCCGCCAGCCGAGCGAAGTCGGCCGGGCAGGCGCGCATCATCGAGCGACCCTCATGTCGGGTGCCAATTACGTCTTGTCGTCCGTGCTACGCGGGAATCCGCCCTGCGGGAACAACGGGAACACGACGTCGTCGAACTTCTCGACATCGCCTGCGGTCTTGTTCACCGTGGCGCCCCAGATGTTGCCGTCGGGGGAGAGCTTCAGCGCGAAGACGTGGCCGTGGGTGTCCGTGCGGAGGGCCTCGGGGTCGCCGGTGACAGCGCCGGTGTCCTTCGACAGCCGCACCGCCACCGTCTTCTTGGTGTTGACCAGATTCACCATGACGGTGTTGTCGGTCGCGACGCAGCCGGCGACACCCGGACGGTCGGGCCAGCTCCACACCGTGGACACCTTCGAGTCCTTGGTGATCCGCTGCAGCCGGTCGCCGGTCGGGGTGCGGTCGGTGACGTACAGCGACCCGCTGGCCCCGTCGATGCACAGCGCGCCACCGGCGCCCATGCCCGACAGCGCGGTGGTCGGGGGTGCCTGGCCCACTGTCGTCGGCTGCTCGATGCGCAGCAGCTTGCCTGCCAGCGAAGCCGGATCGGCTGCGGCGGCGGGGTTCCCGGCGTCTCCGGTGAGCACCATCAGGGTCGTCGGGCTGGTGAAGATCAGCGCTCCGGTGTTGCCTGTGGGGCCCTTGGGGATGCCGGTGAGGATCGGCTTGGGAACGTCGCCGTCGGCGATCCGGACCACCCGGTTGTCGGTGGGGGTGGTGATGTACGCGTACATCAGTCGGTCCTGCTGATAACTCGGCGACAGCACAATGTCCATCAGGCCGCCGTCACCCGACGCATCGACCGGAATCACGGTCTTGACCTTAGGTTCCGCGTTGGTGGCGATGTTCTTGACGGCGCCGGTGACGCGTTCGGCGACGATGGCCGACTTGCTGTCGCCGCCCATGATCAGGCCGCTGGTGCTCTCCAGGCAGCCCTGCAGGACGGCCGGTGCCGGGCAGGCCTTCGGGAACGGGTTCGGCGGCAGCGGGGGCGGGGGCGGCGGGGTCGAGCTGGGTGCCCCGCCCAGCTCGGGCTCGATGGTGAACGGCTCGGATGCCGCCGAATCGAAACGGGCGCAGCCCGGCAGCGCCAGCAAAGCGATGGCGCACAGCGCCATAACCCGTCGAGCGGGTGCAGAGCTGGGGCGCTCAGGCCGGCGTCGGGGCCTCGTCAGCGCAGTCCGCGTCGACCGCCGCAATGTCATGCCCGCCAGGTTACGGACTGTCTGACGATGCTCGCCACGTCGGGGCCGCGCGCGGGGCCGAGCAAATCCGGTGAACAAGCCGGTCAAACCACCCTTTAAATCCACGGTCAGCAGTGCAACTGCACTTACCCTGGCAATCATGACCAGTACTTCCCATGACCCGCGTGCATGGCAACGGCCCGATGAGTCGGCCGCCAGGCCCGCGTCGGCACGCCTGGTCGATCCCGAAGACGACCTGCCCATCACGACCTACCGCGGCGACGGCGGTGAGGCGGCGGCGACCACCGCCATCCCGCGGTTCGACACCGCGTCGTCGGAAGACGTCACCGAGGTGACCTCGGCGTCGTCTCCGTCGCCGTCCTCGATGGCCTTCGACCTCATGCACGAACCCGAGCCGCTGCCGTATGTGCAGCCCCGGGAACGCAACGCGCAGGCGGCCGAGGCATTGGGCCCCGCCGAGATCGAGCCCGACCCCGAGACCGACGCGCGGGTGCGCGTCGCCAAGCGCCGCGGCACGCAGGACCTGGGACTCATGGTGTTGCGCATCGGCCTCGGCGCCTGGCTGGTGGTCCACGGCCTGCAGAAGGCGTTCGGCTGGTGGGGCGGTCAGGGCCTGAACGGGTACGAGCACGCGCTGGCCGCCGCGGGCTTCCAGCACGCCGGGATACTGACCTACCTCGCGACCGGGGCGCAGATCGGGGCCGGCGTCCTGCTGGTACTGGGGCTGTTCACGCCGGTGGCCGCCGCGGTCGCGCTGGCCTACCTGACCAACGCACTGGCGGTGGAGGTGGCCGCCCAACCCGTGCACGGCTACTTCCCGTACTTCCTGCCCGAAGGGCACGAGTACCTGGTGACCATGATCGTGCTGGCCGCGGCACTGACCCTGACCGGGCCGGGGCTCTACGGCTTCGATGCCGGGCGCGGCTGGGCGCGACGGCCCTTCATCGGGTCGCTGCTGTGCCTGCTGATCGGTGTCGGCGCCGGCATCGGTGTGTGGATGCTGCTGAACGGATCAAACCCGCTGCACTGAGCAGTTTCTTCGGGGCGGGGCCGGCTCAGTCGTTGTACGGATTGGGCACGACGCCGCCGCTGGCGGCGGTCAGCACCGGCAGTGACGCGAACGTCACACCCGGCAGCCGCAGGTGGGTGCCGTCGGTCAATTCGGCCTTGGCCCATTTGGAGCCGTCGAAACGCAGGCCCAAGATGTCCTGCCACGCCACCGTCCGGCTGCCGAGCAGCGATCGTGCCGTCACGCCCTTCTTGTCCGCCACGGTGCGGTAACGAATCACCATCGCCGACAACAGAATCGGGATGACGAGCAAGACCGCGCACCACGCCGGCCCGGCGAAGACGAGGGCCAGCAGTCCGATGGCGAAGAATCCCACCGCCAGATGGGCGACTCCCGGGATCTTGATCACGACGGGTCGGGCTGCGGTCGAAGCGGTTCGGCGGCTCACATCGTTCATTCTCCCAGGCGACGGGTGGCCGGGTTGCCAGGTGTGTCCGGCTATGGATCTGATTTGACCTGTGCGCGCCGCGGGGACTACCGTCCTTGCTTATGCAGAACTCGGGATTGCTTGTAGTAACTGGGCGCGTTGGTGCGTGACCAGGCTGAGTAAGCCGACTACAAGCATCGACGCGCAACCCTCGTACAGCCACCCACGCTGACGGGGGTTTTTTGTTTGCCCGAGAACGCCAAAATCCGAACACGATCAAGAGGACAAGAGTGAGCGCACCCACCACGCGACCGCCAGAGTCGACGCAACAGCCCAATGGTCCCGGCGGCCTCGGCGGCACTGTGAACGGTTCTTCCAAAGCCGTTGCCCCGCAGCAGATGACCGGTGCCCAGGCTGTCGTCCGGTCGCTCGAGGAACTCGACGTCGACACCATCTTCGGCATCCCCGGCGGTGCCGTGCTGCCGGTCTACGACCCGCTGTTCGACTCGAAGAAGGTCCGCCACGTCCTGGTCCGGCACGAGCAGGGTGCCGGTCACGCCGCGTCGGGCTACGCGCACGCCACCGGCAAGGTCGGCGTGATGATGGCCACCTCGGGTCCCGGCGCCACCAACCTGGTCACGCCGCTGGCCGACGCCCAGATGGACTCGATCCCGGTGGTCGCGATCACCGGCCAGGTCGGCCGCGGCCTGATCGGCACCGACGCCTTCCAGGAAGCCGACATCTCCGGCATCACCATGCCGATCACGAAACACAACTTCCTGGTCCGCAACGGTGACGACATCGCCAAGGTGATCGCCGAGGCGTTCCACATCGCCGCCTCCGGCCGCCCCGGCGCCGTCCTCGTCGACATCCCCAAGGACGTGCTGCAGGGTCAGTGCACCTTCAGCTGGCCGCCGGTCATCGACCTGCCCGGCTACAAGCCGAACACCAAGCCGCACAGCCGCCAGGTGCGCGAGGCCGCCAAGTTGATCGCCGCGTCGCACAAGCCCGTGCTGTACGTCGGCGGTGGCGTCATCCGCGGCGAGGCGTCCGCGGAGCTGCTGGAGCTCGCCGAACTGACGGGCATCCCGGTCGTCACCACCCTGATGGCGCGCGGCGCGTTCCCCGACAGCCACCCGCAGCACATGGGCATGCCGGGCATGCACGGCACGGTGTCGGCCGTGGCGGCGCTGCAGAAGAGCGACCTGCTGATCGCCCTCGGCACCCGTTTCGACGACCGGGTCACCGGTCAGCTGTCGTCGTTCGCGCCCGATGCCAAGGTGATCCACGCGGACATCGACCCCGCCGAGATCGGCAAGAACCGCCACGCGGACGTGCCGATCGTCGGTGACATCAAGAACGTCATCGTCGACCTGCTCGGGGCGCTGCGTCGTGACGGCGTCGCCGCCGACACGCTGGACCTGGCCGACTGGTGGACCTACTTGAACGGCGTCAAGGAGACCTACCCGCTGAGCTACGGCCCGCAGAGCGACGGCAGCCTCTCGCCGGAGTACGTCATCGAGAAGCTGGGCCAGATCGCCGGACCGGACGCGCTGTACGTGGCGGGCGTCGGCCAGCACCAGATGTGGGCCGCGCAGTTCATCAAGTACGAGAACCCGAAGACCTGGCTGAACTCGGGCGGTCTCGGCACGATGGGCTTCTCCATCCCGGCCGCGATGGGCGCCAAGTTCGCCCGCCCGGAGGCCGAGGTGTGGGCCATCGACGGCGACGGCTGCTTCCAGATGACCAACCAGGAGCTGGCCACCTGCGCCCTCGAAGGGGCGCCGATCAAGGTTGCGCTGATCAACAACGGCAACCTGGGCATGGTGCGCCAGTGGCAGACGCTGTTCTACGACGAGCGCTACTCCAACACCAACCTGTCGACGCACTCGCACCGCATCCCGGACTTCGTGATGCTGGCCGAGGCGCTGGGTTGCGTCGGTCTGCGCTGCGAGCGCGCCGAGGACGTCGAAGACGTCATCCGGCAGGCCCGCGAGATCAACGACCGCCCCGTCGTCATCGACTTCATCGTCGGGGCCGACGCGCAGGTGTGGCCGATGGTCGCCGCCGGTACCAGCAATGACGAGATCATGGCGGCGCGTGATATCCGTCCGCTGTTCGACAACGAGGATCAGGTGTGATGAGCGCCTGCGCGAAGAACCAAGGAGCATAGGCGTGGCTACCACTCATACATTGTCGGTTCTCGTCGAGGACACGCCCGGTGTGCTCGCCCGCGTGGCGGCGCTGTTCTCGCGGCGTGGCTTCAACATCCAGTCGCTCGCGGTCGGTGCCACCGAGCAGAAGAACATGTCCCGCATGACCATCGTGGTCTCGGTCGAGGAGCAGCTGCCGCTGGAGCAGATCACCAAGCAGCTCAACAAGCTGATCAACGTCATCAAGATCGTCGAGCAGGAGCCGGACAACTCCGTCTCCCGCGAGCTGGCGCTGATCAAGGTCCGGGCCGACGCGACCACCCGTGGCCAGGTGATCGAGGCGGTCAACCTGTTCCGCGCGAAGGTCGTCGACGTGTCGACCGAGTCGCTGACCGTCGAGGCCACCGGCACCCAGGAGAAGCTCGACGCATTGCTGCGAGTGCTGGAGCCGTATGGTATTCGCGAGCTGGTGCAGTCCGGTGTGGTTTCGTTGGCGCGCGGTCCGCGCGGCATCGGCGCGGCCAAATAGGCGGAGCCCGCGCGGGAACCGCCAAGTAAATCTTCGAACAACAGAAACAAGGTAAGGAAAAGCAAGTGGCAGTTGAGATGTTCTACGACGACGATGCGGACCTGTCGATCATCCAGGGTCGCAAGGTCGGCGTCATCGGCTACGGCAGCCAGGGGCACGCGCATTCGCTTTCGCTGCGCGACTCGGGTGTGCAGGTCAAGGTCGGCCTGAAGGAAGGCTCGAAGTCCCGCGAGAAGGTCACCGAGCAGGGCCTCGAGGTCGACACCCCGGCCAACGTTGCCGCGTGGGCCGACGTCATCATGCTGCTGGCGCCCGACACCGCGCAGGCCGAGATCTTCACCAATGACATCGAGCCCAACCTCAAGGACGGCGACGCGCTGTTCTTCGGCCACGGCCTCAACATCCACTTCGGTCTGATCAAGCCCCCGGCCAACGTCACCATCGGCATGGTCGCCCCGAAGGGCCCCGGCCACCTGGTGCGTCGCCAGTTCGTCGACGGCAAGGGTGTGCCCGCGCTGATCGCCATCGACCAGGACCCCAAGGGTGAGGGCCAGGCCCTGGCGCTGTCCTACGCCAAGGGCATCGGCGGCACCCGCGCCGGCGTCATCAAGACCACCTTCAAGGAAGAGACCGAGACCGACCTGTTCGGTGAGCAGGCCGTTCTCTGTGGCGGTACCGAGGAACTGGTCAAGACCGGTTTCGAGGTCATGGTCGAGGCCGGCTACGCCCCCGAGATGGCCTACTTCGAGGTGCTGCACGAGCTCAAGCTGATCGTGGACCTGATGTACGAGGGTGGCATCGCCCGCATGAACTACTCGGTGTCCGACACCGCTGAGTTCGGTGGCTACCTGTCCGGCCCGCGCGTCATCGACGCCGACACCAAGAAGCGGATGGAGGCGATCCTGAAGGACATCCAGGACGGCACCTTCGTCAAGCGTCTGGTCGCCAACGTCGAGGGCGGCAACAAGGAGCTCGAGGGTCTGCGTAAGGCCAACGCCGAGCACCCGATCGAGGTCACCGGCAAGAAGCTGCGCGACCTGATGAGCTGGGTCGACCGGCCGATCACCGAGACCGCATAGCTTCTGCGCTCACTGGCCAGTTATCGCTCGCGATTCACGAAAAAGCGTGCGGTAACTGGCCTTTCGGCGTTTCAGTACAACGCGTACCCGATGCCGGCCAGCGCGCGGGCGACGTTGCGGCCGTCGGCGCTGCCCGGGAGCTTCACGGATCGGTCGATGTCCAGGCCCTCACCGGCCACCCCGTAGAAGCTCGTTGACACCGGGTCATCGTGTTCGGGCGGTACCAGGCTGCCGTCGGTGTCGATGTACTGCGCTCGCATGGCCCACATGCTCCGCTCGGCGGCGATCACGTGATAGCCGCACAGTGGCGGACGCACCTGATACAGCTCCAGGTCACCGACGGTGAACACCGCATTGTTGGGCATTGCGCCCACCAGTCGGGCTGTGCCTACGAATGTCACCCGTCAACCGTAAGTCGGGTGTCGGGGCCGCCCCGACGCCAATTTCAGGTGCGCACCGATTGCTCTCCCAGCGGTTCCGGCGACCTGGTCGCACAGTCGCGAACCGTCAGCCCCTTCCGGCGCTCTCTCCCTTGGCACTTTTCGCCTGAAGCCGTCAACACTTTCTCTGACAGTCAAGGAAAGTTGACGACTTCAAATCGCAAGTGCCGCAGGAGAGCCGACACGCCGGAGCGCTGCCCAGCTACCCGCCCAACCGGTCTGCCACCGCGACGACCCGCTTGGCCAAGTGGTCGAGCGCCGCATAGGTGTTGTCGTCGAACTGGCGGATGTTGTCGTGGTTGGCCAGCAGGCTCACGCCGTACGGATTGCCGTCGGCGAACTTCAGCGGGTCGGTGTAGCCGGGCGGGACGATGATGCCGCCCCAGTGCATCAGCGTGATGTAGAGCGAGAGCAGCGTGGTTTCCTGCCCGCCGTGCGCGGTGTTGGTCGAGGTGAACCCGGCGTACACCTTGTCGGCCAACACGCCCTTCGACCACAGGCCACCGAGGGAATCCAGAAAGCCCCGCAGCTGCGACGCCACCGAGCCGAACCGGGTCGGCGAGCCGAAGATCACCGCGTCGGCCCAGACGATGTCGTCGCCCGTGGCCGTCGGAAGATCTTTGGTCGCTTCGTAATTCGCGGTCCACGCCGGGTTGTGGGCGAACGACTCGGGGGAAGCGGTCTCGGCGACCGGCCGCAGCCGCACCTCGGCGCCCAACGATTCTGCGGTGCTCGCGACCCGCTGTGCCATGGAGGTGCCGTGCCCGGTTGCGGAGTAATAGATCACAGAAAGCTTGGCCATGCGCCAAGCCAACACTATGGCGCGAGCGACGGCAGCGTCTTCACGCCGAATTCACGGCGCAGCACGGTGCGCGCGGCATACAGCCGGGCCATGCCGTGCACGCCGGTACCCGGTGGGGTGGCCGACGAACACAGGTAGGCCCTGGGGATCGGCGTGGTCCACGGATTGGCCCGCAGAGTGGGCCCGATCATCGCGGCCTTGAGCGTCGCGCCGCCGACGATGATGTCGCCGTCCACGTAATTGGCGTTGTGCCGCGACATCTCGGCTGCCGGCACGGCGCGCGCCGCGAGCACCAGATCCCGGAAACCCGGTGCGGCGTTTTCGAACAACGCCATGACCGTCTCGGTCTGATCGACGGTCGATCCCGCCGGCACGTGGCAGTAGGTCCACAGCGGCCGGCGGCCCTGGGCGTCGATGCGGGACGGGTCGGCCAGGTGGGGCAGCGAGGCCAGCGTCATCGGGTGGGCGGCATGGCGACCCTGCCAGATCTCGCGTTCTGCGTGTGCCATCTGGGCCCGGGTGCCGCCCAGGTGGACGGTCGGTGACGTTGCCATCCGCGGGTCACGCCAGGGGATTTCGCCCGATAGCACGAAGTCGATCTTGCAGACGCCGGGTCCGAACTTGTACCGGCGCAACGCTTTTGCGTAACGGGCGGGGAGTGCCGGTCCGTAGATGTCGAGCAGTGCGGTGGGGGAGGTGTCGTAGATGACGACGCCCTCGGGCGGGCTCGTCACGGGGGAGCCGGCGATCAGTTCGCCTCCGTGGACCCGCAGATCGGCGATCAAGGCGTCGGTGATCGTCTGCGTGCCACCGATGGGGACGGGCCAGCCCGCCGTGTGCGCGACGGTGCTGAGCATGATGCCTGCGCCACTGTTGACAGGCGACGGGATGGGGTGGATGGCGTGGGCGCCGACGCCGGTGAACAGGGCCTGGGCGTCGTCGCCGCGCAGCAGGCCCCACGCCGGACTGCCCTGCGCCAGAACCCGCAGTCCCGCGCGCACGGTGCTGGGCAGGTCCGCGGGCAACGAGCGCTTGTCGCCGAGGAAGAAGCCGAGGACGCCGTCGACGTGCTCGACCAGCGGGCCCAGCAGTCGTCGCCACGACGAGCCGTGTTCCAGCTCCGCGCAGGTGCGGTCCAGCGAGCGGTACCCGATGGCGGCGCGGCCGGAGGGCAGGGGATTGGCGTACGAGACCTCGGGCGTCACCATCTGCACGCCGCGCGCGGCGAGATCGAATTCCGCGAAGAACGGCGATGCCACGCCCAGCGGGTGCACCGCCGAGCAGACGTCGTGCAAAACGCCTGAGTATTCGGGGTCGGGAGCGCTGCGGGCGCCCCCACCGGGCGTCGGTTGGCCCTCGATGACCCGGACCGACAACCCGGCTCGAGCACAGATGACGGCCGCAGCCAGTCCGTTGGGTCCACTACCGACGACGGTGACGTCCACCACTCGATGGTAGTGACGGGCCGCGAGAACCCAGATCAAGGCCACCGCGATTGGAAGCGCGGCCATGCGGACCACTAGTCTGTGCGCGTGAGCCTTCCTGTCGTACTCATCGCTGACAAACTCGCCGAATCGACCGTCGCCGCCCTCGGCGACCAGGTAGAGGTCCGTTGGGTCGACGGACCCGACCGCGAAAAGCTGCTGGCCGCCGTGCCGGAAGCCGACGCCCTGCTGGTGCGCTCGGCCACCACGGTGGACGCCGAGGTGCTGGCCGCAGCCCCCAAGCTCAAGATCGTCGCCCGCGCGGGCGTCGGCCTGGACAACGTCGACGTCGACGCCGCCACCGCCCGTGGCGTGCTGGTCGTCAACGCCCCGACCTCGAACATCCACAGTGCCGCTGAGCACGCCCTGGCGCTGCTGCTGTCGGCAGCCCGCCAGATTCCGGCCGCCGACGCCACGTTGCGCGAGCGCACCTGGAAGCGGTCGTCGTTCTCGGGCACCGAAATCTTCGGCAAGACCGTCGGCGTCGTGGGCATGGGCCGCATCGGTCAGCTCGTCGCGCAGCGCCTGGCCGCGTTCGGCGCGCACATCGTCGCCTACGACCCCTACGTCTCGCAGGCCCGTGCCGCGCAGCTGGGCATCGAGCTGCTGACCCTCGATGAGCTTTTGGGTCGCGCTGATTTCATCTCGGTGCACCTGCCCAAGACCAAGGAAACCGCCGGCCTCATCAACAAGGACGCGCTGGCCAAGACCAAGCCGGGCGTCATCATCGTCAACGCGGCCCGCGGTGGCCTGATCGACGAGCAGGCCCTGGCCGACGCGATCACCAGCGGCCACGTGCGTGGCGCAGGCCTCGACGTGTTCGCCACCGAGCCCTGCACCGACAGCCCGTTGTTCGAGCTGCCGCAGGTCGTCGTCACCCCGCACCTGGGTGCCTCCACCGAAGAAGCCCAGGACCGCGCCGGCACCGACGTCGCCGCGAGCGTGAAGCTGGCGCTCGCCGGCGAGTTCGTGCCCGACGCCGTCAACGTCGGCGGCGGTGTCGTCGGCGAAGAGGTCGCGCCGTGGCTCGACCTGGTGCGCAAGCTGGGTCTGCTGGTCGGTGCCCTGGCGCCGGAGCTGCCGGTTTCGCTGAACGTGGAAGTGCTCGGCGAGCTGGCGTCGGAAGACGTTGAGATTCTGAAGCTTTCGGCTATGCGTGGCCTGTTCTCGGCTGTCATCGAGGATCAGGTGACGTTCGTCAACGCGCCGGCGCTGGCCGTCGAGCGTGGTGTCGAGGCCGCCCTCACCACCGAGACCGAGAGCCCCAACCACCGCAGCGTCGTCGACGTGCGCGCCGTGGCCGGT
The DNA here is from genome assembly GCF_039668335.1 of Mycobacterium sp. SM3041. Lineage (NCBI taxonomy): Bacteria > Bacillati > Actinomycetota > Actinomycetes > Mycobacteriales > Mycobacteriaceae > Mycobacterium > Mycobacterium sp. SM3041. The sequence goes on from NZ_JAYXBQ010000045.1 coordinate 76,083, forward strand.
GACGGCTCGGTCGTCAACGTGTCGGGCACCCTGAGCGGTCCGCAGTTGGTCGAGAAGGTCGTCCAGATCAACGGCCGCAACCTGGACCTGCGCGCCGAGGGCATCAACCTGATCCTCAACTACGGCGACCAGCCGGGTGCGCTGGGCAAGATCGGCACGCTCCTCGGGGGCGCCGACGTCAACATCCTGGCCGCTCAGATGTCGCAGGACTCCGACGGTTCGGGCGCGACGGTCATGCTGCGCCTCGACCGCGAGGTGCCGGCCGACGTGCTCAGCGCGATCGGCGACGCCGTCGGCGCGACCACCCTGGAACTGGTGGACCTGTCGTGAAGCTCGCCGTCATCGCCGGCGACGGCATCGGCCCCGAGGTCATCGGTGAGGCGCTGAAGGTTCTCGACGTCGTGCTGCCGGGTGTCGAGCGCACCGAGTACAACGTCGGTGCCAAGCGCTACCACGAGACCGGCGAGACCCTGCCCGACGGCATGGTCGACGAGCTCAAGACACACGACGCGATCCTGTTGGGCGCCATCGGCGATCCGTCGGTGCCCAGCGGCGTGCTCGAGCGCGGTCTGCTGCTGACCATGCGGTTCGCGCTGGATCACCACGTGAACCTGCGGCCGTCGCGGCTGTTCGCCGGTGTCGACAGCCCGCTGGCCGGCAACCCGGACATCGATTTCGTCGTCGTCCGCGAGGGCACCGAGGGTCCGTACACCGGCACCGGTGGCGCCATCCGCGTCGGCACCCCGCACGAGGTGGCCACCGAGGTGTCCACCAACACGCGCTTCGGTGTGGAGCGGGTCGTCCGCTACGCATTCGAGAAGGCCCGGACGCGGCGTAAGCACCTGACCCTGGTGCACAAGAACAACGTGCTGGCGTTCGCCGGCTCGCTGTGGAAGCGCACGGTCGACGAGGTCGCCACCGAGTACCCGGACGTCGAGACCGCTTACCAGCACATCGATGCCGCGACCATCCACATGGTCACCGATCCGGGCCGCTTCGACGTGATCGTCACCGACAACCTGTTCGGCGACATCATCACCGACCTGGCCGCGGCCGTCTCCGGCGGCATCGGCCTGGCAGCGTCGGGCAACATCGATGCGACGGGCACCAACCCGTCGATGTTCGAGCCGGTGCACGGCAGCGCGCCCGACATCGCGGGTCAGGGTCTCGCCGACCCGACTGCGGCCATCATGAGTGTGGCGCTGCTGCTCACGCACCTCGGTGAGACCGACGCCGCGGCCCGCGTGGACAAGGCTGTCGCCGAGCACCTTTCGACGCGTGGCGACGCCAAACTGTCGACGTCGGAGACCGGCGAGCGGATTCGCAGCTTCCTGTAGTGCCGTGAGCGGCTTCGCCACCCTCACCAGGCAGTGTTGGCTTTTCGCCATCGGCTCGGCATTCTTCGCGCTGGCCACGGCGCCGGGGTTTCCCTCGGTGGCCGGGGCCGGCACGGCGAACGTGCTGTGCTTCATCGGATCGTGGTTCTTCACCACGGCCGCCCTGATGCAGTACCTGCTGGCCCCGCCGGGAAGCCAATGGTGGTCGGCGGCAATCCAATTCATGGGCACCGTGTTGTTCAACGTGAGCACCGGCGCGGCAGTGTGGGCGCACGCCGTGCTCGCCGAGCGCCGCTACGTGTGGGCGCCCGACGCCGCCGGGTCACTGGCCTTCCTGCTCAGTGGGCTGCTGGCCGTCATGGTGGTCGGCCTGTGGTCGCCGAAATCCGTTGCCTGGCAGGCATCGTGGATCAACATGATGGGCTGCGTCGCGTTCCAGGTCTCGGCGCTGGCGGCGTTCGTCCGCAAGACCGGTGTCACGATCGACGAGCGGATGGCCAACTTCGGGACGTTCGTCGGAGCACTGTGCTTCCTGGTGGCCGCGCTGTTGGTGCGGCCTGGGCGGTCAGCCGTGTGACTGGCGCGTTGCCGCCAGGCTGCCGAGTAACTTCAGTCGTTCCGCCGTCGCTGAATTCGGTTCCGCCGTCATGACATAGAGCGTCAGACCCGGATCGGCGGCAAGTTCCAGCCCATCGAAGGTCAGATCGAGCTGGCCGACGTCGGGGTGCTTGAACGCTTTCGGGCCCGACTGGTGTGCGCGGATGATGTGGGCGCCCCAGCGGACCCGGAATTCGTCACTGCGCGTGCTCAATTCGCCGACGAGCTGGGTCAGCCGGTCGTCGTACGGATCACGGGCCGCGGCACTGCGCAGAATCGCGACGGCGTTGTCGGCCTGCTGATTCCAATCGACGAAGAATTCCTGCGCGCGGCCGTCCAAAAACACGAATCGGGCGAGGTTGGCCTGTCCGGGTCCGTCGATGGCGACGCGGTACAACTCCGCGGCGATGACGTTGGTGGCCAGGATGTCGAGGCGGTCATTGCTGACCCAGGCCGGCACTCCGACCATCGCATCCAGGATCAGTTGGACACTCGGCCGAAGCCTGCTGCCGGCCTTGCGCGGGGTCCGCCGCGGCCCTTGGCTGACTTTGATCAGGTTGAACAGGTGCGCGCGCTCGGTCTCGTCGAGTTGCAGGACGGTCGCCACCGAGTTGAGTACCGAGTCGGAGACGCCGGTGAGATTGCCGCGTTCGAGCCGGGTGTAGTAGTCCACGCTGACTCCGGCCAACAGAGCGACCTCTTCGCGGCGCAGGCCGGGGACTCGTCGTTTGGCGCCGTAGTCGGGCAGGCCGGCCTGCTGGGGAGTGATGCGGGCGCGCCGGGACGTGAGGAATTCCCGGATGTCCTTGCGCTGGTCCACGTTCTCGACAGTAGTGGGCTCGGCAGCCGGGAGAGGGGGTTTGCTGGACCCCGGACAACTCGGCCCTGACTGACCGGACCGCGCCCGGCCTACCGTCGTTTCTGACACCACCTCTCGACGGAAGGAACCGCACATGTCCGATGACACCGCAGCTCAGGAAGCGTTCGACGGCTTTGTCGCAATGTGGACCACCGGAACCACCGGCGGACGGCGCGCGCCAGTGCTACGGAGCCCAGATGAGGTCGGGCTCGACTACGAAGACGTGTTCTTCCCGTCGATGGACGGCGTCCCGCTGGAGGGCTGGTTCATCCCGGCCGACTCCGACCGGCTCGTCATCCATAACCACTTTCTCCCCGGAAACCGCTACGGCTACCCCGGGCACCTGCCGGAGTTCGGCGGGCTCGGCGGCTTCGAGGTGAATTTCCTGCCCGAGTACAAGGCGCTGCATGACGCCGGTTACAACGTTCTCGCGTACGACATCCGTAATCACGGCCGCAGTGGCCAGGGCAACGGCGGCATCGCGGGCATCGGTCTGACCGAATATCGCGATGTCATCGGCTCCTTGCGCTACGCCGGCGCTCGGCCGGACACGAAATCGATGAAGAAGGTGCTGCTTTCGGTGTGCCTGGGCGCTGATTCGACGGCGGTGGCCTGGTCGAAGCATCCCGAGGAGTTCGCGGAAATCCAGGCCATGGTGATGCTGCAACCGGTGTCGGGTCGCTACATCGTCGAGGAGTTCGTCAAGGCAGTCGGGATGGCCGACGGCTACGTGAAGTTCGATCAGGCCGTGCACGAACGAACGGGATTCCGGATCGCCGAGCAGTCACCGCTCGAATACGTCAAGGCCGTGACCGTGCCGACGCTCGTCGCCCAGGTCCGCGACGACACGATGACGCGCCCGCAGGATGTGCAGGACATCTACGACGCGATTCCGGTCGCCGACAAGAGCCTGCACTGGATTGAAGGAACCAACAGGCGATTCGACGGCTACAACTACCTCGGTGTCCACCCGGAAGTGGCCATCGACTGGTTCGACAAGTACATCGCCTGACGTCATCTTTGCTGACACCACGGGATCTGTTGGGGCCCAACGCACTGCAGGCCGGCGGGGTGCCGGAAGGGCACCCCGCGTTGGCGTCTTTCGTCGATACATGGTTGGCTGAATATGTGGGGGTATCGCTGAGCCGACGGGATTTCATCGTCGGGTTGGCCGCGACGGGCGTGCTGGCCGGGTGCCAGCCCACCAAGGCGGACGAGCCGACCAACTTTGCCGATCTGGAAGATCGCTATCAGGCGTTAATCGGCGTCTACGCAGTTGATCTGGAGTCTTCGGCGACGGTCGAGCACCGTGCTGACGAGCGGTTCGCGATGTGCTCGACCTTCAAAGCGTATGCGGCGGCCCGCATCTTGCAGATGGCCACGGCGGGCAAGGCGAATCTCGATGCCATGGTGCCCATCACCGCCGGTGACATCGTGGTCAACTCGCCGGTGCTGAGCGAGGCGGTGGGGGCGCGGATGGCGTTGCGAGAGATTTGTGCCGCGGCCCTGAGCCAGAGTGACAACGCGGCAGGCAACATCATGTTGCGGACCATCGGCGGGCCCTCGGCGCTCACGGATTTCGCCCGCTCGATCGGTGATTCGCAGACCCGGCTGGATCGCTGGGAACCGGCCCTCAACGAGGCGGCGCCCGGCGATCTCCGCGACACCACCACGCCGCGGGCGCTGTGCGGCGGGTATCGCGCCATTCTCGCCGGCGACGCGTTGTCCGGTGCGGCTCAGTTCCAACTGCGTCGGTGGATGGAGGAGACCGCGACGTCGACCCGCCGTTTTCGCGCGGGTCTGCCTGAGGGATGGACCAGCGCGGACAAGACCGGCGGCGGCGACTACGGGTCGACCAACGACGCCGGGATGCTCATCGGCCCGAAGCGGGAACGGGTCATGCTGACGGTGCTGGTCCGCACGCGCACCGTGCGGCGGGACGCCGGGCCGTTCAACGAGGCGATCGCGGAGTCGGTGCGATCGGTGCTTGCGCGCCTCGGCCACAGTTAGTGTTGGATCGTGGGGATCCGGAAGCTGGCACTTGCCGTGGTTACGTGCGGGTGCGTGGTCGCGGGCTGTTCGACGACCACGACCGGCACCTCGCGGTTCGGCGGTTCACTGAGCGACCCCGAACCGGACGTCAGCCAGCTGCGGACCGGTAACTACCAGATCAAGCCGAGCACCCCGTTCTTCAGCGCTGGACCCAACCCGCTCACGCAGTCGATCGTCGAATCGACCCGGATGGCCGAATACGTCGTGGGCCCTTGGGAAATCGACGCGTCGGTGACGAAGCCCGGGGCCATCGGGACCGGCACCATGACGTCGGAGTTTGGTGTCGACAACATCCTCGGGGTGTCCAAAGACAATGTGATGCAGGGCATTGCCAGAGCACACGGTCTGGTCGCCGGTTTCGGGTCCTACCGGTCATCAGGGTCCCGGGACTCCGATCTGGAAATCCAGAACGCGGTCCTGATGTTTCCCGATGATGGCCAAGCAGCGGCGGCCGCGGCAGAATTCACCGCACAGTTCGGCCCCGTCGTGGCCACTCCGTTTCCGACATATCCCGTCCAGATCTCGGTCGGTACCGGCACGGTGCCGGCGGTCGGCGTGGATTACGGCACCGGGGCCAGTGGCGTCGCGGCGTACACCGCGCAGGGACGTTTCGTGCTGTACCAATTCGTGAGCGCCAAAGCCACCAAGCTGACCAAGGCACCGCTGCGGGCTCAGTTGCTGACGTCCGACCTGCTCAGCAGGCAGCGGTCGCTCATCAAGAGCTTTGTGCCCACCGATCCCGCGAAACTCGCTGACCTGCCCAAAGATCCGAGCGACGATCAGTTGCTGTCGAAGACCATCACCACTCCCGATCGGCAGCAGGGCGTACTGATCGGGACGTGGCGACCGCGGGCGTGGCTGCATTTCGAAGCCGATCCGGTGAGCATGACGACCCAGTTCGAGCGCGCCGGCGTCCAGTGGGTGACACAGCGGTGGGGCCGGGTCTACCAGGCGCCCAATGCGGATTCGGCCGCGCAGCTGCTGGACGCCACCAGCGCTCTGATCATGAAGAATCCGGATGTGCAGATGGCCGGGCCGGTGCCGGGGTTCCCCGGTGCGCGCTGTTTCGAGCACCTCCGCGACTATGCGCAACCGGACGCGACGGTGACATGGCGCATCCTGGGGTGGCACTACAGCTGCCTCGCCCGCACCGACAGATTTGTGTTCCAGGTCTTCGCCGACGATGAAACCGCTGTGGACCAACAGATTTCGGCGCAGTACCGGGTGCTGTCCGGGAAGTAGCCGGCCGCGCCGATGAGTTTCACCGAGTCCGCTGGTCTACCTCATTGACACACACCACCGACTCACCAGGAGCTGGAAATGGGCCAGATTCACCTCGCGTTGTTCGCCACTCTCGACCTCGTCGGGCAGGCGCCCGGCGGTCCCGGAGAGGACTCCGACGGCGATTTTCCTTTCGAAGGCTGGCAGGCACCGCTGATCGACGAGGTGTCGGGGGAGCAGGTCGGCGCCGCGTACGAAGGCACCGACGCGCTGCTGCTCGGCCGGCGGACGTACGACATCTTCGCGGGCTACTGGCCGCACCAGGACGACGAATTCGCGGCCATGTTCAATCGCATCCCCAAGTACGTCGCCTCCCGCGGCGAGCCCGATCTGTCGTGGTCCGGCTCGACGCAGATCGGCACGGATCTGGTCAGCGAAGTGCGGGAAATCCGTGATCGCCACGAGCACGTGAAAGTGGTCGGGAGTTTGAACTTCGTGCAGACCCTGTTGCGCGAAAAACTATTTGATCGCATCGACCTCTGGGTGCATCCTATTGTCCTGGGGGTAGGCAAGAAGGTGTTCGATGGCGGTCCGGTGCCGTCGAACCTGACGCTGCTCAAGCCGCCGGTATCGAGCCCGGCCGGCATCGTGTACCTGCAGTACGGATTGGCCGAGGGCGTACCGGCGACGGGGGACATGAGCGAACCGGATCGGGGGGACGTTTGATTGGTACGGACTGGACCCGCGGCGTACTCGCCGGAGCGGTCTCAGGGGGAGTCGGCTGGGGTCTGTTGGCGGTCGGGGCCATGGGCCCCGGTGATGATCCGCACCTCGACCGGGTAGCTGGAACGAATTTGACTGCAGCGGTGAGTGTTTCGCTGATATGTCTACTGATTGCAGCACTGTTGTTGCGCGCGCGGGTACTCAGCAGCGTCGCTGTGGCGCTGGTGGTCGCACCCGTGAGCGTTTGGTGCATTGTCGGTCTGCTGTACCTGCAGGCCGTTGCCACGGTGACGGTGTGTCGCTGACCAGAGGAGGTGCGCATGTCCTTCGAGCATGAGAGCACGCTCGACCCACGGATCGAGCGCGAGGTTGATCCGCGATATCTGTTCGGCGGCTACGCGCTCGGCCTGGTCGTGATGTCCCCGGCGCCGCTGTTGTACTACTGGCTGTTCGCGCCGGCGGGCGCGTTGCTGGTCGCCGCGGCCGCGGTTCTGGTCGCGACGGTGCGGCCGCGGTTTGACGACGTGGCATGTGGCGCATTCTTTGCCGCCCTGTTCGGCCTGGTTGCGGTGCTCGTGCTGTTCTTCGTCGGCGCGCAGGGCTGATCGCCACCGACCGTCTGGCCTGCTGAAAAATACGTTGCCGGCCAAGCCTTTTCCGCTCATCATGGTTCGGGCCGAGAAACGAACGCTCGGCCGGTGCCATCAGGAGCGAGGTGAAATCATGAAGTTGCAGAAGCTTTGTCGTTGCGTGCGAACGCAGTTCGCCGTATCGAGCAGTTGCGCGTGCGCGTCGTGGGTAACGCACGGTTCCAGGAGGGCGAAGAGCCCGCGGAGGACGCCGCAGCGCTACTGGTCGAGATCGACGGCGCGCTGGGCGATTACGAATCCCTGATTCGGCGGATCAACCTGACGAACGCGGCCAACTCGATCGGGGCCGACGGCACGCTGACCGACGCACTCGGTCGGCGCGACGCGCTGCGGTTGCGGCACCACGTCCTGACCACGGCTGCGGATGCGGCGGCCGGTGCCGGCCAATACGGCTACTCGCGGCAGTTGCGCTCGGAGCTGAAGATGTTGTCCGCCTTGTCCGTCGGCGATCTGCGGTCGCAGGCTGATCAAGTGGCGCAGGAGCTGCGCGCGCTTGACGTCCGGATCCAGAAGGCGAACTGGGAGATCGAGCTGCTGGACTGACAGCAGCATGGTGTAGCAGGTAGTTGTCGCGGAGGCGTGCACAAAACCGCAAACGGCTCCAACCGTTCAGGCGCACGGAGGGCAGTGCAACGGGTTCGATTCCCACGCGCACACCGCAGCCCAGCAATGCGCACAGGTGACAGAGCACGAGGCACAACGCATCACCACGTGCAGATCTACGACAACGAGGGTGGGTGCGGGGTTACACCGCGATTTCAGTGCCAGGTTCTGGTCGGGCCGCGCCCGTTCGCCAAAGACAGGTCAGGCGCCGGCCAGCACTTCCGCGTTTACCCCGAGGGCGTCGTAGGTTGCCTTGGCTCTGGCATCGCGAGTGACCAGGACTGCACCGTGCTCACGAGCGGCCAACGCGACCAAGCCGTCATAGGTGGCGCCGCCCGCGACGCCACAACGGGCGAATTCGTGATGGGCACCGCGTCCCGTGTCGGCACCCAGTTGAAGGGGCTCCGGGAAGTTGTCGTCGATCAACGCCACCGCGTCGGCAGGGTCGACACGAGCATCGCCGGGCAGACGCGTCAGAACCGAGTATGTCTCGGCCAGCGCATGCCCGCTGAGCCCAAGACGTCGGCCCATTGCCCATTGCGAGACCGCGACGTGCTGCGGATGCGAGGACACAAGCAAGGGCACCGCGACGCTGGTATCGATTGCCGTGACCTGCTGCGACGTCAGCGTCGCCCCGAATCGATGAGCGCGAACATCATTTCATCGGTGACGACTGTGTCTGCGTTGGCGACGAGGCGTCCGTCCTTGTTTCGCACGAGGCGCGCGGAGCGGCCGCCGGGGACAATCTGCAGTCCAGGGCCATATGCCGAAATATCGACCGTCGAACCGGGCGTCAGTCCCAACGCGTCGCGGAGTTGCTTGGGCACCAAGATGCGGCCGCCCGAGTCGATTACCGCTTCCATGGGACTATGGTACCAGTGAAATCCCATTTTTGAGTTTGCGCTGTGCAGAAACGCTCGACACTGTGGAGAGCCTTGTCAGCCCTTCCGGCTAGTCTCGCAGCGTGGCGATAACGTCCGCGGTCCTGCGCTTCCGGCGTCTACAGCAGGAGGCGCCGGAATGGTCGCTGCTGAGGGCCCGAAACGCCGGGCTCATCATCGCCGTGGTCCAGGACTACTTTCCGCCGGAACGTCGTATACGCCCGGCGGCCGAGGTGGTAGCCGAACTCGATCATGATCTCGAACTCCTCCGCGAGACCGGAGCTGAATTCGAATCGACGGCAACAGGATACGTCGCCGCATGGGTGCACGACGGCTACTTGGTCCGGCGTCCCGGCCAGACGCGGGGGACCGAAACGTTGGTGCCATCGGCGGCAGCATTGAACGCTGCCGCAGTGGTGAACGGAATCGATGCGCCGCAGCGCGCCGCGTCGGCGTCACGGCTGGGGTCGATTGCCGCTAACCTCATTGCACTGCAACGTGATTCAGACCCGGTTTCGGCATCGCGGCTGGCACTGCTGCAGTCCGAACGCAAGGCCGTCGAGCAGCGCATTGAAGAAGTCGAACGCGGCGAGTTCGCTGTGCTCGACGCGGAGACGGCAAAGGAGCGGGTCGCCGAGACGCTCGGCCTGGCGCAGGAGATACCCGTGGATTTCGCCCGGGTGCGGTCGACCATCGAAGAATTGAGCCGGGACCTCCGGGCCAAAATCCTTGACGACACCGCTGAGGGCGGTGCGACGTTGAGCAACGTTTTTCGCGGGGTTGATCTGTTGGCGGACTCAGAAGCCGGACGTTCCGTGAACGGCTTCTACGACGTGATCCTCGATGCCGAACAGTCGACCCGTCTTCAGGAAGCGATCACCGCCATCCTGTCACGGGACTTCGCAGCCGAGTTGACCCCTCAGACGCGTACGGACCTGAGCACTCTCCTCACCCGGCTGGAGAACGAAGCAGCCACGGTACGCCAGACCATGATCCTGCTATCGCGATCGCTGCGACATTTCGTGCTCTCGCGCCAATACGAAGAACATCGGCGGCTCCGCCAACTGATTCAGCGCTGCCAGTCGCTGGCTGTGCGAGTGAGTGCACAGCACCGACCCGAGAAGTCAATGAACTTGGAACTCACCAGAATTGGCATGCAGGTTCGTTCGATCGCCGCCCTCAAGCTGCACAACCCGGGCGAAGGCCGGGTGCCTACGGAGTTCGATCGGCATGACACCGACGAGGTCGACTTCGCCGAACTCGCTGCGCAGGCACATGAATCCGACATCGATTTCGAGGAACTCCGCAGCAACATCGTCGCCAGCCTCAGCCGGTCGGCTGGACCGGTCACCGCAGGGCAGGTCCTGGCCGAGTTCCCTGCCACCCAGGGCCTCGCCAGCATCGTCGGCCTGATGGTTCTCGGCGCTGAGCACGGTGCCGTCTCCGCCGACACCAGCGAACGGGTCGCCATGGACCGACGCACCGTTGTGCTTCCGACCATCACCTTCAGCCCCGATGCATTCGAGGATCACCGGTGAATCCCGAAGAGACCTTTCCGTTCGAGGCAAAGCGTGCGCTGGTCCAACTGCTCCGCGGTCCGGTGGTGACGCATGATGCGCATCGACAGCAATGGTCGGCAATTCTCGCCCACCGCAGCGAAATCGAACGCCGACTGGCCGACGTGTTCCTCGACCTCGTCCTCGACGAGGACGACGGCATCGCGTTCACCCGGCCGCAGCCCGCACCCGATGACCCCAAATTCGCTCCACCGCAGGTACTTCGGACAGAGACGCTGACCTTCATGGACACGCTGGTGGTACTCGCGTTGCGCTACCAGTTGCTCGTGGCACCGCCTGGACAACGGGTGATCGTCGATTACGACGACATCGCCGCCGACATGGAGCCCTACCGCGGGCGCTACACCACCGATGCGGGCGGCTTCCGGAAGCGGATCAACGCGTCATGGGAAAAGATGAAGAAGTACTCGCTGATCGCCGCCGCTGACACCGCGGGCCGGTTCGAAGTATCGCCCGTGCTCCGTCAGTTGTTCGACGCGGACGAGGTTGCCCTGGTCGAGGCGGAGTACCAGCGGCTCTTGGACGCCGGTAGCGACCAGGACTCCGATACCGAGGCCGACGATGAGTGAGGACGTGTTCCGGCATGGTCAGCACCGCCTGGCACGTGTTCAGCTGTTCAATTGGGGCACCTATGACGGCTATCACGACCTGTCCGTGGCGCGCCGGGGCTTCCTGATCACCGGTCCCTCGGGCTCGGGTAAGTCCACGTTGTTGGACGCGATCTCCACGGTGTTGGTGCCCCCGACGAAGCTCAGTTTCAATGCGGCCGCGCAGGGCCGCGGCCGCACCGTGGCCTCCTATATCCGAGGTGCGTATGCGCGCGGATCCGACACGGACACCCGCGAATTGCGGTCGCGCTACCTGCGGGAAGGTGCGACCTGGAGCGCCGTCGGGTTGACGATGGCCACTGCCGATCCTGATGGGGATACCGTCACCACCTTGGTCGCGCTGTTCCACCTCAAACGCGGCAGCAATGATCTTGGCGAATCGGGCCGCGCGTTCCTGCTTTTCGACCACGACCTGGACATCACCGAACTCAGACACGTGGTGTCTGACGGCATCGACGTCCGCGGGTTGAAGAAACGCTGGCCCGATGTGCTCTACAACAAGAGCTACCCCCAGTTTGGTCAGCGGCTCCGCGCCCGGTTGGGGATCGCCGACGAGAACGCGCAATTGTTGCTGCACCGTGCGATGTCTGCCAAAGGGCTCGACAGCCTCGACCGGTTGTTCCGCGACTACATGCTCGACGAACCGGACACTTTTGCCGAAGCGCGTCGCGCCGTCGAGTTCTTCGCCGACCTCGACGAGGCGCATCGCAGGGTCGTGCAGACGCGCGAGCAGATCGCCGCACTGGCACCGCTGGAGGAGTGGACCGAAACCCGGGACCGGGAGGCGCAACGGACTCAGGAACTCGGGGAGGAGCAGACAGCGCTCGACGGCCTCGCCGCGCGCTTCGAGCTGCATCTGGCGCAGGGTTGGCACGCCGACGCAGAGGCCGCGCTCGCTGACGCCGTCACGCGTGACGACCACGCGAGCGCGGCCCGTCATCGTGCTGCCACCGCGCTGAAGGATGCCGAGCGTGCGCGCGACGGAAATCAGTCCCTGCGTGAGCTCACCGATGCCCTGGACAGTGCTGACGAAGCGGTCCGTCGGGTGGTCACGCAGCGCGCCCGATTAGATGTGGCTTTGCGGCCCTGGGACACGACCGTTCCCGATACCGCCGAAGGCTTCGCCACGATGTGCTCGCAGATCGCAAGGGAGGCAGCTGAACTAGAGGCTGGAGCCGGTGCACACGACGCCGCCCACAGCGCCCTGATCCTCGCTGCCGCCCGCGCCGACGAACAGGTTACCGACCTCAAACAGCAGATCTCTTCGCTCGCCGGGCAGAAGTCGAACCTGGACCATAGGCTGCTGGCGGCTCGTGAGCTGGTCATGCGCGCGACCGGGCTGCCGGCACGATCGTTGCCGTTCGCCGGCGAGTTGATCGACGTCATCGATGCGAATTGGGCAGGCGCCGCCGAGCGGGTGCTCGGCGGGCTGGGCCGCACAATGCTGGTCGCCGACGAGCACGCCGATGATGTCGCCGCTGCCGTCGATGCTGCCCATCTGGGCACGCGGCTCGTGTGGCGGCGCGTGGATGTGCATCGCACACACCGGATTTCGGCTGTCGATGCCGATTCGATCGTGAATGTGCTCCAGATCGCCGAGGGGCCATGGCAGCACTGGCTGCATTTCGAACTCGTGTCCCGATTCGACTACCGCCGTGTTGCCGACGCGCGGGAACTGGGCCGTCACCACCGCGCCGTGACCCGCGCCGGACAGACCCGCGACGGCGACCGGCATATCAAGGACGACCGGTCGGCGATCGACGACCGACGGCACTACGTGCTCGGCACCAACAATGACAGCAAGCTCCAGGCCATGCGCGACGCCCTGCGCCAGGCTGAATCCGATGCCGGTTCCGCACACCGTCGCGCGCGTGCTGCCCGCACCGAATCCGAACGGCGTCGGGACCGGGTCCAGTCAGCTCCAGGGATCGTCGCTGTCGAATGGGACGAGCTCGACCTGTTGGCCGCGGAAGCCCACCGTCTCGATGTGGGTGAACGTCTTGCGGCGCTGCGGGGTGACGCTGAGATCGACCGCCTGGAAGCTGCCGTGGTGGCTGCGCGAGGCGAGGCGACTCGAGCTGAAAAGGCATACGACGACGCGCACGAGGCGCTGTACTCAGCGCGTCAGCACGCACAGAATGTCGCATCGCGCATCGACGACCTGAAAGGAACAGCGGCGGCGAGCGACGAGCCGTCTCCCGAACTGACCGAGCGCTACCGCGCTCGATTCGACGATGGCAAACGTGCGGCCCTGCGGCTCAACGGCTTTCCCGCTGCAGAACGGGCGGTGGCGAACCAGATTCGGGGCGAATATTCGGCGGCCGAGAAGAAGCTGCTGCAGGCGCAGCACGCTATCGAGACTGTGCTGCAGCAGTACCTCAACCGCTGGCCGCACCCCGAACTTGCTGCCGAGCACGGATACGCCGACGATGCCGTGGCATTCCTGCGCCGGCTGCGTGCCGATGACCTGCCCAGCGTGGAAAATCGATTCTTCGATCTCAACGATCGGCAGTCGAATCAGAACCTCGGCACGCTCGCGCTGCGAATCCGGCGCGCGCCCGGCGAGATCCGTCGCCGGATCGATGAGGTCAATTCGTCACTGGCACATTCGGAATTCGACCGTGGACGGTTCCTGAAGATCGACGTCCGCGACTCCCTGCATCCGGACGTGACGGAGTTTCTCGCGGCTATCGCACGCGTGCAGGAGGGGTCGTTGCTTGCTGACGATCGACAGGCTCAGGAGCAACGATTCGAGCGGATGCGGGAACTGCTCGGGCGGCTCGGATCGTCCGATCCTGGTGATGTGGTGTGGCGCAATCGGTGTTTGGACACGCGGCGCCACGTCACGTTCGTCGGTATCGAGATGGATGCCGAGGGCACGGCGGTCAACCACCACGATTCTTCGGACGCGCTGTCCGGTGGGCAGGCGCAGAAGTTGGTGTTCTTCTGTCTGGCCGCGGCCCTTCGGTACCAGCTCGTCGGGTCGGATGCCGACGTGCCCAAGTACGGCACGGTGGTCCTCGACGAGGCATTCGACCGGTCGGATCCTGAATACACCCGCCGTGCGGCAGATGTGTTCGATCAGTTCGGTTTTCACCTTGTGCTCGCCACACCACTGAAGATGATCAAGACACTGCAGGACTACGTCGGCGGGGTAGCCACTGTGTCGATCCGAGATTCGAAGGCATCCCGGTTGGGGGTCGCATCCATCGGTGAGGCGGCTGATGGCTGAGCCACAAAAACTCGTGCTGCCCAAGGACGTCGTGGCGCGGGCACGACGGACGGTGGACCGCCATCTCAAATCGTGGTTGTTCGGTGCTTCCGTCGATGCGTTGACAATAAGACTGGGTAGCCCGAGCGAGGCGGCCGTCGCGGCCCAGCGTGCGGTCGTCGAGAACTGGGTCCATGCCTGGCAAGACTCGCGCCTCGATGTCCGCTGGGAGGAGCGGCGGTGGCCCAGCCTTGGTAGGCAACTGCTACCGGTCGTGGTGACCATCGAGGGTGCGGATGCGATTGTCGCGGCTGCAGGTGAGACCCGACGCTGGCAGTCTCTGCAACAGCGCCGCGCGCAGCTCCAGGCGCTCGATGATGGGCCGCAATGGTCGGCGGTCCTGGTCGAGACGTTCCGGTACTGGAATTCCTTGGCCGACAACGACTTCGACCGGCTCCTGGCTACGGTTCGCTGGTTACGTCAGAATCCGGACTCCGGCCTGCTGATCCGTCAGCTTCCGATTCCCGGTGTCGACACCAAATGGCTGGGTACACACCGCACTGCGGTGACGGCGCTAGCGGTGCCGCTCGGTGTGCCTGAGCATCTGGGACTGCGGGAGCGTGAACTACTGCGGGCGGTTGTCATTGCTGACCCCGCACTGCGGCGAGGTCTTCCACGTATCTTTGCCGCCCCGGATGGTGAGCTGGCGGGGCTTGATTTTGCGGCATCGCAGGTCCTGGTTGTCGAGAACTTGCAGACCCTCGAAGCGCTGCCTGACGTGCCCGGCACGATCGCGGTGTTCGGCTGGGGCGACCATGCCACCGCGGTGGCCGGATTCCCGTGGGTTCGGAATGCGCCGCGTGTCGTGTATTGGGGCGATCTGGACACGGACGGGTTCGACATACTGGCCCGTTTTCGCGCTCAATGTCCTTGCGAGAGCCTGCTGATGGATCAAGCCTCGCTGGAGCGCTGGCGTGACCTTGCCGTGCCTCACGCTGCGGGTGGGTCAGTCGATGTGGCTTGGTTGACCGAAACCGAGCGCGCAGCATTGGACGTGTTGCAGCGCAATGGCCTACGTCTGGAGCAGGAGCGCATTCCGATTGGCGCCGCGGTGGAGTTGTTGATGGCGGCTGGGTCAGTCCGGCCGCGGTGAGGTATCCAGCTGTAGCGATGTATGCCGCGCAATCGCGTCGAAGTCGCTGTCGAAGTGCAGGATTGGAATCTGTTCGCGTATGGCGTGCGCGGCGATGAGGCAGTCGATCAGCCTGCGTACGGTTTCACCGCGACGTCGACAGACGCGGTAAATAGCTGCGGCGTCTTCATGGTCTGTGGGGGACGTCGGTAGAGTCTGTGCGCGTGCCAACAGGCCACGAAGATCCTTGAGGTGTCGGTCGTTTCGGGCCCCGGCGAGGATTTCCATCTGGACGGGGGCGCAGATCGCGATCGGCTCGGCGAGTAGCTCGTCGACTCGCTCGCACACGCCGCTCCCGGTGTTCCTTAGAAACTCGATCCAGGCTGACGCGTCAACGAGGATCATTGGACGCGGTCGCTGCGCAATTCATCGAGATCGGCGTCCCATCCGGACCCGCGGAGTTCTCGGGCCGCTTTGAGGTCCAATGCTTCCTGCGCGAGATTGCGCAATGCAAAGTTCACCGCGTCTCGCTTGCTGGTCAAATGGAACCTTCGCATGACGACCTCGCACGCATGGTCGTCGATGTCGATGTTTGTGCGGGTCATACACCAAAGATACACCGAAGGTTGTGTACCTGCGCTCGAATCCTTCACTGTTCGCTGAACGATGGGGATGCAGGTTGGTGTCAACCGGTTTCGTGGGTGGCGTCAACGTGGCCGCGAGCGCGAACGGGTCGAGGCCATCAAGGGTTGGGAAGCGCTGTGTCAACAGGCGCCCGCGAACACGGCCACGGCCTGGCGCGAGCTTCGCACACGCCCAGATCATCTCGGCACCACCAACTCAAAGGTCGCCTGGCGACGGCAGCGCATGGCGGTGTCGAGATGGACCAATGGCAGTACGAAGTGACCGGCGCGGGGCGACTTTGGTACCTCACGCCCAGCGTTTATGTAGCACGTCTGACAGCCCGATGGCCATGGTGGCGGTACGTCGATTACGCCCGGCGGGACAACTCCCGCGGACACCCGCGAGTCGGCAGAATGCCGTACGAGCTGTGAAGGATTACCTCGACTACACGGCGTTTTCCCGAACAGGCCTGATCAGGTAATTGGTTTCGGCGGAGCACTACACCGTCGACGATGCGACGTACGCCGTCGACAGCCTCGCCGTTGACTGGAACGTGCAGGCCGCGAAGTCCGCGCGAAGCTAGCTCTCCTCAAACCCAGACTGATCGAACTTCAGCGTTTTGGCGTTCTCGGCGACCGTGCGAATCTTGTTCTCGTCGAACCCGTTTGAGTCGACAGCCTCGATTTCGATTCGCACCACTAGTTCAATTCCTTGGTCGCGCAGGTTTGCGATGACCTCATCCGCGATGTTCTTGAAATCGAGCGCGATCTTGTCCGAGCTGAGGGTCTTCACGCCGTAGAAGCGGGTCTTGGCCGGCGGGAACCCGACGTCGACGCCTGGTCCCTTGGCCGGCTGCGGTTTCGTTGGCGACGGACTGGGATCCCCAGATTCGGGGGCAGGCTCTTCTTCGGCACGCTGCTTGGTGGCAACATCGGGGCGCACGAGCAGGAGCGAGTCCGTGGCAACCGGTGCGGAATTGGCATCGCCAGGAATCCACAAGCCGACGTACCGGCCGTCTTGGTAGCCGGTGGCCAACGCGAAAGCATCGGTCTCCCAGATCAGGGGAAGCTCACGGACGCCTTCTTGCAACACTTTCCGATCGCGGAGGCGCGGCATATAAGGATACTGGCAGTACAGCTCCCACAGCGCGCCGAGCGTAACGTGCCCGTCTTTCCAGATCTGTGGGACCTTGTTGATGGCAAGCCGAACGGTCACGGCGGCCTGCTGTGTTGACAGATCCCCGTCGCTGCCGAGACGACGGGACACTCGTTCGGCCAGTGACTCCGACTGTCCTTCCACCTTGGTCTCGCGCAGGATGAAAGGCGCTCCCGGATCGGGCTGTGACGGAATGAGGGCCCACGTAAATGTTTGCAGCAGACGCGATTTGACCGTCTGGTCGGCCGTTGCCTGCCGCTGGGTGGCCTGATCCTTCTGGTTCGTGGTGAGATCCAGATCGGCCTCGTTGGCCAGGACGTGGCTCCAGCCGAGGTAGTCGCGCACCGCGTTGTCGAGCTCTTCGAGTCGTGCTTCGTCGGCGGCCAGAAACACGAGCATGTTGCGGTTGGAGCGGTTCGCAGTGCCACGCTGCTCCGTTGCCTTGTGCGCGAAAGCCTTTGCCGCAGAATCGGTACCCCGCTTGTGTGCGACCTTGGGATGCAGGATCACCAGCCGGGCTTCATCGGTATCAGGAGTATCGGCATTCGATTCCGGGCACACGTGCACACCGGCGAAGTCGCCGCGGGTACGTGCTTGGGCTTGCAGACGGAGCGCGATTTCAGCCCAGACGTCTTCCTTGTGCAGGCGCTCGGCTTGGTCCTTGGCGGTACGAGTGATGTTGGCCTGCAGGTCATACCAGTACTTGCCGGACCCCAAGTAGAAGTAGGTAGCCCGATCGCCGAGCTGAGTCAGCGCGGCATGGAAGTTGCCGGGGACATCGCCGGGCACCGCGGTTCCCAGGAAGACACGTTGGGTTTCGAGCCCCTTGTGCGCCGAGCCGATCGTCGGTACGGCGCCGAAGAACACGGTTCGAGCGAGACGTTTGGTCAGGGACCGCTGACCGAACAGCGGCTTCGCAACGTCGATGCGGGCCGGTTCGGAGTTCGGGCCGTCGACATCGGCGTCGATCACGGCCTTCCACGAATCTTGGAGGTAGCTGGTCAATTCCGAGTTCACCCGTCCGACCGCCAGCGGTATCGAGCCCGGCATGATCAGCGGTGACGAGTCGTCACCGGTCCACAGCGCGTGGATCACGGTGCTCATCAGGCGCAGAACTCCACGGGTGCGCTGGAACCGCTCCAGCGACGACCACTCCTCGTAGAGACGGTCGAAGAGTTCGGGGTGAATGGGATAGGTCCGTTTGATGCGGTCCTCGTAGGCCGGCTCCCGGGATTCTCGCGGGAAGTCGTCGTTGTACTTGCGGTAGAAGTCGACATAGGCGCGCGCGGTAGCGCCGATCGATGCCAGCGCAGCCGCGTCGGGTTGTTGGAACAGTCGTTGCCGCACGATTTGATACGCCTCAAGCGATGATGCAGGACGCCACTGGTCGGCGAGACGGCCAACGACGCGCTGCAGGCGATGTAGGGCCTCCAGTCCGTTGGAGCCGCCGACTTCCTCGGCGCTTCCGGCGATGGGCTCTGAACTGTCGATGGCGTTGGAAGCCGGTATCGAAATGACCAGCAACACGCCGGACGTTCCTTTGGCGGCTTCGGTGAGCGATTGCGCGAAGGTGAACTGGTCATCGAACGTGCCGCCGGCGAGGTCATCGCGTCCGACGAGGGAGCGGGCGTAGGCAACCCATTCGTCGATCAGTATGACCGCGGGGGAGTACTTCGCCAGCAGTTCGTGGAGAGCCGCGCCCGGAGGCGTTCGGTTGACATCGGCTTCGGCGACGAGTGCGTACGCCTCCGCGCCGCCCAACTGCCAGGCCAACTCGCCCCAGACTGTGTTGACGTGAGGTCCGTCGGTTTTGGGTTCCCCGGCCGGGCTGAAGTGATTGCCGACGATGGCGACGCGGTTGACCGTGCCGGTCTGGTAACCGTTGGCGGTGAGCAGGTCGGCGGTTTCCTGCGGGAAGTCACCTACCGGTAGCCCGGCGGCGACATGCCACAAGGCCAGCATTGAGTGCGTCTTGCCGCCGCCAAAGTTGGTCTGCAGGTTGATCACGGGCGGTGCGTTGTCATCGCCGGACAAACGCCTGACGGCTCGGCCGATGAGGTCGGTCAGGCCTTCGGTCAGGTAGGTCCGCCGGAAGAAGGTCACAGGATCGGCGTAGTCCGAATCCTGTTCTCCGCCAAAGGCAACCTTGTGTAGGTCGGCCGCGAATTCGGAGGACGCGAAGTTTCCCGTCGCAACATCATCGTGCGGTGGCAGTACTTCCCGCCACGGCTTGAGACCGGCGGCCTCGGGATTGTCGACGGCCGCCTTGAGTACCTTCTTGTCGTCCTTGTCGGCGGTAACTCGGCGCAGATTGCGTTTGATGGTTTGGACTTCGTCCGCCTCGGTGCTGCCGCCGATCAACCGCAGCAGACGCTCGGCAGTGTCCAGTGTGCGGTAGGCGTCGTCGTCGGTGAACGAACCGTTGTGCGCCCACGTGTTTCGCGCCTCCCGAAGTTCAATGGCGAAGGACTCGCCGGCCCTGCCGAGCGCTTCGTTGAACGGATACCATCCCTTCCTGAACCCGCCGGTGATGTTGCCTTCGGTCAGCATCCGCAATTGCACCTGCGGGTCGAGTGGCTCGTATGTCTTGGTCGACGGGGCGCCGTTCTTCGAGTCCTTGTTCTGGACGAGCTTCGGCCAAGCCGCGCCGAGGGCTGGGTCGCCCTGTCCGATCACCGAGGAGATGAAGTCGTCCAAGGCCGGTGCGATGACCTCGAACATGCGGTTGATGCGGTCGCGATTGCTCAGCGCCATGTCAGTCGTCCTCCTCGTCGTAATCCAAAGTGCCCTGTGCGCTCGTTGCCGGAGCATCGGCCCGTGCCACATCGAGAATTTCGGGCCAGCTGGTGACCAGGCTGTTGAAGCTCAGCGCGTCCTTGGTCCAGCCGTTGCTCTCGGCGATCCGGAAGAGCAGGTGGGCAAGCTCTTTCACCAGATCGGCATCGATCGCGGCGTCCGGCCGACTCAATGCGGTACCCAGGAATTCGCCGGCGGGGGTGATGCCTTCGCCCTCCAGCTTCTTGATCAGGTGGTGCAGGACTTCCCAGTTGCTGGTGTGCAGGTCGGCGAGCACGTCGTAGTCGGCAGCCAGGTCAGACGGCTTGATCAGCTTCACCTTGCCGGCTCGACTGATCAGGATGCCATCGCGATCCATGGTGTCGACGGAAGTGTTGCGGGCGTTGGCCAGATTGTTGGCGTCTCCGAAAGTACCTGTGTCGTAGCCATGTTGGCGATACCAGGCGATGGCGAATCGGCTTGTCGAATCGAAATCGCCCTCTTGCTCGTTGAGCACCTGATCGAGGATCTCGTTGATGCGAGCGAGTGCGGAGCGTACCGTCATCTTGGAGCCGTCAGGTTCGAGGACCGCCGAGTAGCGGCTGAATACGGCCATGCCCGGGCCGATGGCTGCTTGCGGTAGGTCGACCGGCGCGATCGCACCTTGTTGCAGTTCCCTCAGAGCTGAGGGCAATTCGGCCTTGAGGGCCTCGATGAACTCGCGTCGGTCGGTGCGTGGTGCGTCTTCGAGGCGAGGCCGTAGGGCCAGGACGATGGATGAGGCGAGCGCATTGGCGCCGACGCTGATCATCCGTCCACCCCGTTCACTACGCAGCGGCCAGGTCGCCGTCACTGCCCAGCCTGATCGAATCATTCCTTCCAACAGGGTTTCCCAGCCGGACGATGTTTCTCCGGCGTCAGTTGTCTCGGATTGCTTGAAGGCGTAGTACACGGTGATCGGATAGTCCGGCAGAGCGGATTCGCGCGCGCGGCGGAAGACTTCCCGGAATCCATCCTCGAAGAACTCGTGCGCACCTTCCTTGCCGCCATGGCGGTAAGGGTTGGCGACCAGTTCCTCGGCCTTCGGGACCAGCATTGTGCTTAAGAGGTCGGGATGGATCGAGCGCAACGCGCGTCGCAGCCACACGTAGAAGAAATCCGATAGGTCGGAATAGCCAATGTTGTCGTAATAGGGCGGGTCGGTCGAAATCAGTACACCGTCGAACGGGCGCTCACTTGCACTCGCTTGTGTCGCATCACCCGTTGAACCTGGGGCCAGGCGGTCGAGCGCTTCGCCCATAGATCTTGTTGCGATTCCAAGGTCGCCTGCAGCGCCAGCGAATGGCGAAACCTCGACAAAGTCCCACGCCATCGGAATTGCTTGGCGTGCGAATAGATTACGCGCTTGGTCCCGACTATTTGACCATGTCACAAGGGAGTTGCCAAGATCGGCAGTGCGGCTTACACCTAGCCCGAGGTACGTCGCTATCGCGTCGGCGTAAGCAGCAGCGCCGGTGCCGCCGGATTCGAGGCGGTCGCCCGAGGGCATGCCTGCGGCGAGGGCGTCGGCGAGTACGCGCTGGCGGGCTTCGGTGACGAGGTCGCTGAATGTGGTGAGTGCGGTGAGTTGCCGCGCTGTGAATAGATCGGCAAACGTCGTCATGCCATAGTTCGGAGTCTTAAAGTCGCGCGGATTGTTCGGCAGTTGACCTCCTGGTACTTCGTCCGGACGCGGAACCTGTGCCGCAGCTTCGTGCTCAGGCGTTGGTTCCAGGTAGACGCGGGTGCGGGTGCCCTCTGCGACGGTCGTCATCAGTTGCGAACTCATCCGTCCTGCACGGCCTTCAGCTCGAATGTATTTCAGCTCGACAGCTGATCCACAGCCGATACACGTTGCACCGGTTCGCCCGACAGTGCCGTCGGTCTCCGAGGCCGGCGCAGCCTTCAGATCATGACCGATGGTGAAGCGAACGGTCCCGTCGACCACCGACGGCACGGCATACGCCTCTTTGCCCTTCTTCTTGCCGAGCCACCAACTGCGGACCAACGGCATCGTGATGCCACACGCGGGGTTCGGGCAGGTGACAGTACGAGCCCAAATCCAAGCGATGACAGTCGCTTTCGACCCGTCCGGCAGCGTGGCCTTGGGGTACAGGTGACCGATTCGCTTTTCGGCCTCATCGCGCATCCACGCTCCATAGGCCCGCACATCGGCGGCCAGACCTTCGGCACCTTTCCACGAGCGGATCTCGGATTCAGCGAGGGCCGGGAACACGGGCGGCCGGTCGCGGAACTTCGGCGGGATCTCGATCAGTGCCTTGTTGATCAGTACCGCAACGGGATTGAGGCCCGATGCGTGTGCTTCCAGGCCGAGCCGCTGCGCTTCGAGGGGGATGGTGCCGCCGCCGGCGAAGGGGTCGAGGATGGGTGGGGGATTGCCATCGGTGGATTTGAGGATCTCCGCGTGCGCCTCGGCGAGCAGCTTTTCGTCGCGGATGTTCTCCCATACGACGAGGCGCTCGATGAGCTTGTGCAGCCGTTCGCGTTCCTTGCGCTGCAACTCCTCGGTGGGGAATTCGATGGGGTTCGAGGACGGATCGTCGACGAGTTGTGCGAACAGCACGGCGCGGGCAGCAGCGAGGGGACGCCGTGCCCACCACAAATGCAGTGTTGACGGGTGACCGTGCCGGATCGACTTCTCGCGGGCCGATTCCTTGTTGATGGCTTCCAGTGGCAGTGCAACTTCGATCAGTTTGCGCTTAGGGTTATTCGTTTCGGTCGTCATCAGAATGGCTCGGTTCCCTTGTCCCACATCTTTTTCCAGTCGCCGCGCACACCCGTGGCGTCGAAGTCTCCGAGATCCGTTGAGGCGAACGGGTTGTCGAGGTAACGCACCTCGTCGCACTCGGCGCCGCGCGGATCGACCCGCACCAGCGCAAGCCGGTACCGGGGCGCGGCATTTTTGCCGACCATCACCTCGTTATGGGTGACGAAGAAATCGGTGGCGCCGTCGATGCGGGCCTTCACCTCGATGCGGTAGGTGTCGCCGTCGGAATCCGAGGCCAAGATGTCAAAACCCTTGTTGTTGAAGGCTTGTTCGACAGGGTTACGGCCCAGCGCTCGCTCGACCGCAAGCACCAGATCGACGCCACGGCGCTCGACTTCCTTGGTCTCCTTGGCATGCATCGGTGCGGACGGCGGTAGTTCACCGTCGACCATGCCCACAGGAAGAACCAGGGCCGCGGTGACGATGCGTGGGGGTTTGGTCGACATCAATGCCTGTCGGTCCAGCAGCTCCAGCCGTTTGCGCAACCGTGCATCGAGCTCGACTGCCTTGCGGTTGAGGCTTTCCGCGGATTCCTTGGGCTTCGCTCCGGCCTGCTCCTTTTCCGACGCCACGAGGGCTTCGAGCACTAGCCGATTGCTTTCTCCCTCAAGTCGTTTGGTCACCAGGTTGCGGGTCTTGGCGAGTTCGGTGGCGCGGCGCGGCTGTACCTCGGCCAGGTATTCGGGCAGCCGAGTGGTGATGATCCAACTGGTGGCGCGGTCTTCGGCGTCGGCAAGCCAGGACAGTTGGCGGGCTGCGGTGACTGCCGGCGTCTCCGGCGCAGCGACACAGTCCAGGTAGGGAGCTGGTCCGGCTGGGCTGACGGCGCCCTGGCTGTCCACGTATGCATAGCCGAACCGCCTGGACACCGAAGCGCCGGTAGCGTCGGTCACCTCTTCGGTGACACCCACAAGGAGCTGCGGCTCGTCCAGCGTCGCCGACACCAACACGGTCCCGTTGGTGAGAGTTTCACTGAAGCGACGGATCGCTTCGTGCATCACCGCGTCGTGGAGGGGGTGGCCTGGGGCGAGCAGATCAGCGCGGGTGAGTTCTTCGGAATGTACGTGTCCCAGGTCGAAGGTCACGCGGTCGTATCTGGTGGGAACGGGCCCGAACTTGCCGTCGCGCAAAGGTGCTGGGACGTTGGTGATTTCGTATCGGCCGCGCTCACGTTTGGTGATGCGTCCGCCGAGTCGGGTGAAGGCCGCCTTGAAGGCCATCTCGATGTAGTGGGGCTGCAACCGGCGTGCTCGCGCGTCGTCCATGGCCGCGCGCAACTTCTCCAGCTCGGCCTCGGCGAGATGGTCGGACGCCAGGGCACGTTCTTCGAGCAGTTCCTTGAGCCCGTCGGAGACGTTGTGATCGATGACTTGCTGCATCTTGGCGCGTGTCTCGGGCAGCTCGCCGTAGCGAATGGCCTCCAACAGCAGGTCGCGCAGCGGGGTCTCGTTGAACGCTTCGCCTAGTACGTCGAAAACTTTGCCGCCGTAGGCTTCCCGCTGTTCTTCGATCTTTTCGAGCAGGCGGACGAAGACGTCACCCTCGCGGGTGTTGCTGGCCACGATGTTCCACAGCCGGCAGACTTCCTCCTGGCCGATGCGGTGGATACGGCCGAACCTTTGTTCGATGCGATTCGGGTTCCAGGGCAGATCGTAATTGACCATCAGGTGCGCGGCCTGCAGGTTGAGTCCCTCGCCGGCGGCATCGGTGGCCAGGAGGATTTGGCAGTCTCGGTTCTTGGTGAATTCTTCGGTGATCTGGCGGCGCTCCCGACGCCGGACCCCACCATGAATGGCCTGCACGGCAGCAGGTTTCCCGAGCAGCGAGCGGATCCGGCCGGCCAGGTAATCGAGGGTGTCGCGATGTTCGGTGAAGATGATGAGCTTGCGCGGCCATCCGTTGGTATCCGTCGTCAGTGCCTCGTCGTGAAGGATGTTGCTCAGCTCGGTCCACTTGCGATCGGTACCGGAATCGCGAACTTGTTTGGCGGCGCGGGTCAGCTCCGACAGTTCGAGCAACTCGGCGTCGAGTTCGTCCACCGTCTGCGCTGCAGTAGCGGCATCGAGCAGTTCCTCTTCGAGCGCTTCGATCTCTTCGGAGTTGTAGTCGTCGGTGTCAAGGGCATCGACATCGACGGTCGGTTCGTTCTCGACGTAGGTGCCGTTGACGATTTCCTGCTTCTTGCGCTCGAGCCGTTCGGTTCGGCGGACCAGGCTCTTGTAGATCGCCTCGGGGCTGGACGCGAGTCGTCGTTGCAGCACGGTGAGCGCGAATCCGACTGTGTTCTTGCGCTTTCCGCCCACCCGGTCGGCGCGGTTCATGCCTTCGCGGACGTAGGCGGTGACCTGCTCGTAGAGCGAATGTTCAAGGGCGGTCAGCTCATAGGGCACTGTCTCGGCACGGCGCTCTGGGAACAGCTTCTTGCCGTCGAAGGTGAGGAGGTCCTCCTTGACCATTCGGCGCATGATGTCGGCGGTGTCGGTGGCCTTGGTGTTCCTGCCCTCGAACCGGTCACGGTCCAGCAGAGTCAGGAAGAGATTGAAGTCCTCGTTCTTGCCTGAGTGCGGCGTCGCCGTCATCAAGAGGAGATGACGCGTGATCCGGCCGAGAAGCTCGCCGAGCTGAAAACGCTTGGTCTTCTCCAGCTTTCCGCCGAAGTAGTGGGCGCCCATGCGATGCGCCTCGTCGACGATCACCAGATCCCACTCGGTCTCCGTGAGCTGAGCCTGCAGTTCCTCGTTGCGGGACAGCTGGTCCATACGGGCGATGAGCAGCGGGTTGGTCTCGAAGACGTTGAGGTCGACGTGGGCATCGATGAGCTGGTTGGTCAATAGGTTGAACCGCAGCCCGAACTTGAAGAACAGTTCGTCCTGCCACTGTTCCACCAGGCCACCCGGGGCGACGATCAGGCATTGGCGGACGTCGTCACGCAGCAGGAGTTCCTTGATGTAGAGACCCGCCATGATGGTCTTGCCGGCACCGGGATCATCGGCGAGGAGGAATCGCAGCGGCGTCCGGGGGAGGAGTTGTCCGTAGACCGCGCGGATCTGATGCGGCAGTGGACGCACGTCGCTGGTGGCCACCGCCAGCATCGGGTCGAAAAGTCCTGCGAGGCTGATTCTTTGGGCCTCGGCTACCAGTTTGTAGTCAGATGCTGATGCGTCGAATGGTCGGCTGGCCGCCGCGGCTGCACGCAGCTGGTCCTGGTCTTTCCTGAAGACGACTTGCTGACCGAGCGCACCGTTGTTGGTCCGGTACGTCAGCTCGACTGCCTCGGTGCCGTGCTGTTGGGCGGCGAGCACGGTGACGATTTCAGCGGGGATCAGTCCTTCGATGCGGAGTCCCGATTTGAGCTCTTCTAGCTGCACACGACCTCCAGGCATGACTTCTTGGAGGTGTTCGCTGTCGTCTGCAAACCGGTGTCGCCCGAGAGCGCGTTGCGCGCAGGGGTATGCCAACCGTCAGACATGTCGACTGGCCACCCCGACGCTCCCTTCGTCCGTCGGGAGAGCCATGTATAGATGGTGCAGCCGACAAGTCGGCATATTACGCCATCTATAGATGGTCGACGCCGGAATGGCGTATCGGCAGATTGCAGGGGTGCCGCAGTCCGAGATCGAGCGAAAGCTCGCTGGTGCTCTCGGTCGACGGTTGGCGGGGCTCCGGGAGGAGCGTGGACTCACTCAAGAAGCCCTGGCTGAAGCCAGCGGTATCAGCCGGAATCACTACCAGCTGCTGGAAAGCGGCATCAGCAACCGAAAGACCAAGCGCCCGGCCAATCCGCGGTTATCAACGTTGGTGGCGCTCAGCGATGCATTGGGTATGTCGGCAGCGGAGTTGGTGGCCGAAGTCTTGAGTGAGCGCGACTGAACTGGGTTCATTCCATTGGGTGGGCGCCGATCGACGCCAAGTAGCGTCTCCGATGTTCCGGCGCCCGAAGATGAGCTTGTATGGGTGCCCGGTGGCCTTGACCGGCTTGGCGCCACCGTGACACCTTCCGGACCCGTGGTTTCGAGCCCGATCCGATACCAATCCGTAAGCGAGGAGCGATTCGCTCACCCTCCGTCCGTTGGCAACAACCTACGCTGGCCGGTATGTCCAAGTCCGCACGTGGCAAGCAACCCAAGCGTCACCTTCGGTCGGTGCCGACTCCGCCTTCGATCAGACCTGAGGACCAGCCGCTGTTCCAGGCGTTGCGGTCTGCTCTGCGCTCTGACCAGCCGCTGGCACTGCTCGAACTCGTGAGTGGGCTGATCACTGCCACCGACCCACGATCTCGCAATCCTTGGGCTCGCGATGACGATGGCCCGAGTCTCGACGCGCTGGTCGACTCGCTGATCGGTACCTCTTTCGCGCAGACCACGGCCGCGCTGACTGTCATCCGCGAGATGGTGCCCGACCAGGAGATCGCGGCGCGTATTGATCGCGAATTGACTACACGCCGCCAACCGTTGCCGAATTGGCTTGGCGCGCTGGCGGATACCCGCGCCGACCCGGAAGTGTGGTTCCTGACGCACGTTCTCGGTGACGGTGACGACTATTTCTTCGGCGCGACGCTCCCCGGCGGCCGGCAGTTGACGGCGCTGGTTTATGTGGACCACAACATGGGCACGGTGGTCAAAGACGCGTTCGTCATTCCGGAAGCGATCTCAGTCGTGCTGCGGCAGCTGCAACCGTCGATTGAAGACGGGCAGACACTCTCGCGGTTCCATCCGGCCGACGCGCGGGCGATAGTCGAGAAGGCTATCGACCACGGTTCGCGACTGTTCCCGCCACCGGAATCCGATTCCTGGCCCATGTGCCGGCCACTGGTCGAATGGCTGGTCCGGATGCAGCCTGCCGGAGGCGCGGTTCCGGAACGTCATGAATGGACTGACAAGGAGAGAACGGCAATCGCCGACGATTTCTTCGCCTCGCGGTTCGGTGACGCCATGGATACCGCCGATGCGCACGGTCTGCTGGACTCGATCTTGTGGTTCGCGACCGAGTGGGGACCCGGTGACCCCTACCGGTGGAGCCCCGTCAACGTAGAGATCCTTCTCGTGGATTGGGCTCCGCGAAAGATAGTGGCGGATACGGGTTATCTCGCACAATTACCCAGTCTGTTGCGTGCCTTCATCGCCTACTGCCACCACCGCCAAGGCATCAGCGCCACCCTCACGGCCGACACCTTGGCGTCCGTCGGCAGATGGGAAGGCGAATTTCAGCGGATGATCCGGACGGATCGTCCGCAGGGTGCGGCGGCGCTGGCCGCCCGGTTGCTGGGGGAGGGCTTCGGCGGCTTCGCCGATGACGACCCAAGCTTCGCAGAGATCATGCTCGAGCGCTTGGACGCGATGGTCGGCGGCCATTTCCAGTTGCAGAATCTGACCGACGAGCCATTGGACGATGAGCCGTTTGACTGGGCGGGCATAGCCGACGACATCCGGCCCGCCGTCGAGACGGTGCTGGCCCTGTGCGACCGCTGCGCAGACGAGCTCTTCGATGTCGAGCACCGGACGGCGATGCGTCGCTTCCTGGGCCGTGCTGCGGTGGCCGATCCAGCGATCTTCCGTCGTAAGGCATCGTTGGAACGCGGAGCGGCCACCGTGGCCTGGGTGATCTGCCGAGCCAACCACTCCATCGGCCGATTCGGCACGCCCCCGGTCACTGAACTGCTGGGGTGGTTCGGGGTCAAGGGCAGTGTTTCGCAGCGTGCCGAGCCGTTGTTACGTGCGAACGGGGTTGCCCCACATTCGGCTTACGGTGACATGAGACTCGGCGCGGCGGACTTGCTGACCGCCGCGCGACGTCGATCGATCATTCAAGTGCGAGATCGCTACCAGGGGAGTGCGGGGTGAACGTGGCGGTCTTCGTCTCTACACCGAGCGTGGGGGTTGCCGAGCTTCGCTTCGGCGTGTCGGCTCGTCAGGTCCCACGGTCGGCTTGAGATGGGCCGATAGCACCGGCGATACCGCATCCCAGATGGGTATGCAGCAAGCAGACCGGGACTGGAGTGACGGCTGTGACTATTGCCGACCGGGCCGCTTTTGACTGCGCGTCAGCGCAGACAAAGTGCGAGTGGTGACCTGCGTAGACGCACACTCAATGCTCGGCGGGGGCGGGAACGGGCTTGGCGCGCAACGGGTCTGCGGCCACCGGGACCAACGGCACGGCCAGCACCGGGAACAGTGCGCACACCGCGAACGCGGCCGGGAACCCGAAGGCCCCGATCAGGGCGCCGAACACCGGCGGCACGATGCCTGCCGTCAGCAATTGCGTCGTGTTCTGCACACCCAGCGCCCGGCCACTCCAGAACGGCCCGGCGATTTCGGCAATCGCGGTGAAGGACAACCCGTTATCGGTCACGGTAACCACTGACGCCACCACCATCAGGAAAACCGCCACCGGCCAGTGCAGGTAGTCGCACAGCGCCAGCAGGCCCATGGTGGCACCCGCCAGCACGGCTATCACCCGCACCGGATGCAGCCGTGAACCCGTCAGATCCGACCACCGACCGGCGCCGATTCGCCCTGCGGCACCGCACAATTGGGCCACTGTCACCATCGTGCCCGCCGCGCCGGCAGACCAGCCGTGCGCTGTCATCAGCCACACCAGCGAGAAGGTCCAGACCAGGCACTGCGGCGCGACCAGCAGCACCGACACGGCATGGATGCGCGCCAGTACCGACGACCCGCGGTAGGGATTGGCCAGATCGGTTGCGGGGGCCGACGCTCGGGGCGGCCGGGGCGGATCGATGACGCCGACGGCGGTCACCACGGCGGCGACCAGACAGGCGATCGCGGGGAACAGCAGCGCGGCCGACACCCCCGACGACTCGGCCAGTCGCGGAATCACCAAGGCGCCCAGCCCAACTCCCAACGGTTGTGCCGTCTGGCGAATGCCCATGACGAGCCCGCGCTGCTCCGGCGGGAACCAGCCGACCACCAGCCGACCGCTCGCGGAATTGGAACTCGCGGCCGCCATGCCGCCCAACAACAGGAAGGCTCCGACCGCCACCAACGAGTCGGCCCACGCCGCCGCGAACGCCGCCGCCGAGGTCAGCAGCGACCCGACGGTCAGCACGAACCGTTCGCCGACCCGGTCGACCACCCAGCCCCACGCGATCAGCGTCAGGACCATGCCGAAGCTCGGCATGGCGGAGACCAGACCGGCACGCGACAGGTCGAGGCCGCGCTCGCCGTGCAGCGTCGGGATCAGAAAGGCGGCGCCGTTGATGAAGACGTTGGCGCACATCGTCGAGCCGAGCGCCATCACCAGCATCGACCAGCGGCGGACGGCTGAGACGTTGGTGACCATGGCTTCATGGTGCCACCAGGCTTCTCAAAATATGAATCCATTTCTCAATATATGAGAACAACTAGGGTCGGCAACATGGCTCAGCGCGCGTACTTCTCACGTTTGACGGCGGCCTTCGTGGCCGGCCTGATGCTGGTGGCGGCACCGATACCCACGGCATCGGCAGCTGCGCCGAACTGGTCGGGCCTGGACGCCCGGGCATTCGCGGACCGGGTGCCGCCGCCGGGCGGGCTCATCCGGACCGTCCCGCTGAACCCCGAGCTGTCGGTCGCCGGTGCGGCCCGCGCCTACCGAATCCTGTATTCGACCACCGACCAACACAATTCACCCGCGGTCAGTACCGGCGTGGTGTTCGTGCCGCCCGGCGAGGCCCCGCCGGGCGGCTGGCCCGTCATCGCCTGGGCGCACGGCACCGTCGGCCTGGGCGACGACTGCACGCCCTCGGCGCAGCCACGCAGCGCACGCGACAACGAATATCTGAGCCACTGGCTGAATGAGAGTTACGTCGTCGTCGGATCCGACTACACGGGTCTGGGCACCCCGGGTCTGATGAGCTACCTCAACAGCGTCGCCACCGCGCACGCCATCATCGATTCGGTGATCGCCGCGCATCACATGAACCTGCCGCTGTCGCCGAAGTGGGCTCTGGTCGGTCAGTCCCAGGGCGGCGCGGCGGCCGTCGCGAGCGCACGGTGGGCCACCGAATTCAGCAAGGGGAGCGGCCTCGACTACCGCGGCGTCGTGGCGACCGGCACCCCGGCGAACATCGACGACGTCATCATCACGGCAGGCCCCGACATGGTGCTGCCGCCCGGGTTGGGTCCCATCGCGTCGGCCTACACGGCCTACATCCTCGCCGGCTTCCGGGAGCTCCGCCCGGACGTCAACAGCGTGCTCACGCCGGCCGGCCTGACCGCTGCGAACCAGGCCGAGACCCTGTGCACCGCACCACTGAGCGCGGCGGTGGCCGGCCTCACGCCGCCACAGTTCTTCTCCGCCCCACTGGCATCGCTACCGGGCATGCGCGGCGCGCTGGCCGACTTCATGGGCACGCCCATCGCGGGCTACGACCGGCCGATCTTCCTCGGCGTCGGCCTCAAGGACCGTGACGTACCGCCGTCGTCGACCCTGAAGTTCGCCGATCAGCTCAAGGCCAACGGCCAGGACGTGGCGCTCTACGTCTACCCCGAAGACGACCACTCCAGCACCGTGCTGACCTCGATGGCCGACTCCACCCCGTTCCTTCAAGCCCAGTTCGCGGGCTGACCAGCGGGCCTCACTAGGCTGGGCGGATGCGCCTAGGTCGAATTGCCAGTCCAGACGGCGTCGCTTTTGTGGTGATCGAGGGCGACCCGAACTCCGATGCGGTCTGTAAAGAAATCGCTGAGCAGTACCTGTCCCGCAACCCCACCTTCACCGGGCGCTCCTGGCCGCTGGCCGACGTCCGGCTGCTGGCGCCGATCCTGGCCAGCAAGGTGGTCTGCATGGGCAAGAACTACGCGGCACACGCCCGCGAGATGGGCAGCGAGCCGCCCGAGGATCCGGTGATCTTCCTCAAGCCCAACACCGCGATCATCGGGCCGAACATCCCGATCCAGCTGCCCGCTGATGCCAACCCCGTGCACCACGAGGGCGAGCTGGCGGTGGTCATCGAACGTCCGGGCAAGGACATCCCGGCCGCCAAGGCCAAGGACTACATCCTCGGGTACACGATCGCCAACGATGTCTCGGCGCGCGATCAGCAGAAGAAGGACGGCCAGTGGATGCGGGCCAAGGGGCACGACACGTTCTGCCCCGTCGGCCCGTGGATCGAGACCGCGGTGGACCCCGCAGACCTCGACATCCGGACCGAGGTGAACGGCGAGAAGCGCCAGGACAGCAACACCGCGCTGCTGCTGCACGACGTCGGCGCCATCATCGAATGGGTCTCGGCCGTCATGACGCTGCTGCCCGGCGACATCATCCTCACCGGAACGCCGGAAGGCGTCGGCCCCATCGAGGATGGCGATACCGTCAGCGTCACCGTCGACGGTATCGGCACCCTCTCCAATCCTGTTGTGCGTAAAGGGAAATAACGTGACCACACCTGTCAGGGTTCGCTTCTGCCCGTCGCCGACCGGCACGCCGCACGTCGGCCTGGTTCGCACCGCACTCTTCAACTGGGCGTATGCGCGCCACACCGGCGGCGACTTCGTCTTCCGCATCGAGGACACCGATGCCGCGCGCGACAGCGAGGAGAGCTACAACGCGATCCTCGACGCCCTGCGCTGGCTGGGGTTGAACTGGGACGAGGGCCCCGAGGTCGGCGGCCCGTACGAGCCGTACCGGCAGTCGCAGCGCAGCGACCTCTACCGTGACGTGATCGCGAAACTGCTTGCCGCCGGCGAGGTTTACGAGGCCTACTCGACACCCGAAGAAGTCGAGGCCCGGCATCTGGCCGCGGGCCGTAACCCCAAGCTGGGCTACGACAACTACGACCGCGATCTCACCGGCGAGCAGAAGGCCGCGTTCGAGGCCGAAGGCCGAAAGCCCGTGCTGCGCCTCAAGATGCCCGACGAGGACATCACCTGGGTTGACCTGGTGCGCGGCGAGACGACCTTCGCCGCCGGCGTGGTGCCGGACTTCGCGATCACCCGCGCCAGCGGAGATCCGTTGTACACCTTGGTCAATCCGGTCGACGACGCGCTGATGAA
Organism: Mycobacterium sp. SM3041; assembly: GCF_039668335.1. Classification (NCBI taxonomy): domain Bacteria; kingdom Bacillati; phylum Actinomycetota; class Actinomycetes; order Mycobacteriales; family Mycobacteriaceae; genus Mycobacterium; species Mycobacterium sp. SM3041. The sequence continues at coordinate 108,907 of NZ_JAYXBQ010000045.1, forward strand.
GATCACCCACGTGCTGCGCGGCGAGGATCTGCTGCCGTCGACGCCGCGGCAGATCGCGCTGTACCAGGCCCTGATCCGGATCGGTGTCGCCGACGCGGTGCCGCAATTCGCGCACCTGCCAAGCGTTCTCGGCGACGGCAACAAGAAGCTGTCCAAGCGCGACCCGCAGTCCAACCTGTTCCTGCACCGCGATCGCGGGTTCATCCCAGAGGGCCTGCTGAACTACCTGGCGTTGTTGGGCTGGGGCATCGCCGACGACAACGACCTCTTCAGCCTCGACGAGATGGTGGCCGCCTTCGACGTGGCCGACGTCAACTCGAACCCGGCGCGGTTCGACCAGAAGAAGGCCGACGCCATCAACGCCGAGCACATCCGCCGGCTGGCCCCGGCGGACTTCGCCGCACGGCTCAAGACGTACCTGGACGACCACGGTCACGACACCACGTTGGACGCCTTGGGTTTCGCCGCGGCGGCCGAGTTGATCCAGACCCGCATCGTCGTCCTCGGCGACGCGTGGGACCTCGTGAAGTTCTTCAACGACGACGCCTACGTGATCGACGAGAAGTCGGCGGCCAAGGAACTCAAGCCCGAGGCTGCCGAGGTCCTGGACGCCACGCTGAGCGCCTTGGCGGGCGTCGGTGAGTGGAACACCGCCAACATCGAGGCCGCGCTCAAGACGTCGCTGCTCGACGGCCTGGAACTCAAGCCGCGCAAGGCGTTCGGTCCCATCCGCGTGGCGGTGACCGGCGCGACCGTCAGCCCGCCGCTGTTCGAATCGATGGAACTGCTCGGACGTGACCGCAGTCTGGCGCGGTTGCAAGCGGCCCGAAACGGGCTGTGAGCGGGCGATTTAAAGACAGGGCCAACTGTTTGGTAGTCTGCTCGTCGGCCCGGAAAGCGCAAAGCGGCGAACATCCGCTGAGGTTTTCCGGACCGAAGATGCCTGTGACCAGCGGTGATGGGCATCAAATGGGGTATGGTGTAATTGGCAACACAGCTGATTCTGGTTCAGCCATTCTAGGTTCGAGTCCTGGTACCCCAGCTGCCGGAGCGATTAGGTCAGCCAGCACAACTGAGCTAAGCTATCGCCTCGGAAGTTCTAGCCCCCGTCGTCTAGCGGCCTAGGACGCCGCCCTCTCACGGCGGTAGCGTGGGTTCGAATCCCATCGGGGGTACGCACGAACGCCGGACCTGACAACAGGTCCGGCGTTTTGTCTTTCACCGGGCGTTACCGGCCGCCGGCCAGGAAACCGAGGTCCCGCCGTCCGCGGCCGACCGACGGCTCCGGATCCGCGCCGAGCGTGCCGTGGAGCAGTTCGTGATAAACGTCACGGAAGTCGACGGTGGTCTTCAGGTCGCCATCGGTGAGGTCGGTCAGGCTCGGCTCGTCGCCGTAGAACCCGCCCTTGACGGGGGTGCCGGCGATGAACACCGGACCGGACGTGCCGTGGTCGGTGCCTTGCGACGCGTTGGCCGCGACCCGCCGCCCGAATTCGGAGTACATCAGCACCACCACGTTGCGGCCGTACGGCGTGCCCTGGAGCTTGTGGAAGAACGGCGTCAGGGCGTCGTCGAGGGTCTTGAGCAACGCCTGCTGAGGGGCGCGCTCGTCGGCGTGCGTGTCGAAGCCCAGCAGCTGCGTCATGTACACCTGCGTTGGTACCCCGGCGCGGATGCAGCGGGCCACCAACTCGAGGTCGCTGGCCAACTGGTTGTCGGCCTGGCCGATGGTCTGCAGCCGGCCGTTGATCACGGGCGCGAAGCGGCTGTTGGTGGAGTGGTTGGCGCGGTACGACTCGCACACCTGGCTCATGGCAGTGGTGTCGTTCGGATCGTCGGCGCTGAGCGCGGCCAGGGTACGCGCGACATCGGGCGGGATGGCCGGCACGAAGTCGGAAAGCGATGCCGCGACGTGCTTTTGGCCGACCGCCAGGGGCGGCAGCACCGTGCCGATGTTGACGGCCCGGATCGGATCGTCGCCGGTGCTGTCCAGCCAGCGGCCGATCCAGCCGCTGGTGACGGCGTCGACGGGATTGGCGGTCTGCCAGATGTCCATGGAGCGGAAGTGGCTGCGGTCGGGCTTCGGGTAGCCGACACCGCGCACGATCGCGAGCTTGTTGGACTGCCACAGCTTCGACATGCCGGTGAGCGCGGGATTGAGCCCGAAAGCCGGATCGAGGTGCAGTACTTCCTCTGGTTTGTAGGCAAGTTCGGGACGCGCGTCGTGATAGGCGTTGTCCGCGTAGGGGATAACGGTGTTGAGGCCGTCATTGCCGCCGTAGAGCGTGACGATCACCAGGATGCCCTGGTTGGTCTGCAGCGGGCGGTCCTGACCTTCGCGCAGCAGGTCGGGCAGCGTCACCGCGGCGACGCCGCCGAGCAGACCGGCGGCGCCGGCCCCGGCGCTGGCGATCAAGAACTTGCGGCGATTGAACTCGGGCATGGGGAATCTCTTCAGGACGTCACGTACTCGGGGGTGATGACGGCCGCTGCCACCAGCCGGTGTGGATCGGAGACCAACGGTTTGAGCGCGGCTGCCGAGCGATCCGACCAGGCGCCGATGCCGAACAGATAACCGACACCGTCGATCCGCTCGCTCGATGCCATCTGCTCGACGGCGCTGATGTCGCTGAGCGCCAGCAGCCGGTTGGCGGCCCAGACCCGTGCTGCCGCACTGTTGGTCGACAACCAGAGTTGGCCGCGGGGCCAGCCGCCCACATCCGGTGGATAGAAGGGACGCTGACCCATCACCCGGAGCACCTGGTCGAGGTCGGCGAGGACGTGCTCGTCGTCGAGGGGAACCGCGAGCGACCGGACGATCCCCATCAGCCATTCCACCGGGGTGCTGACGACGGTGCCGGCGGCCTTGGTGAATTCGGGATCGAGTACGACGGCCTTGGTGAGCGCCTTGAGGTCCCGGTTCGGTCCGTAGGCGGCGACCAGACGGCTCACGGTGTCGGGGGCGGCCGGCTGATCCGAAGCCAACAGGCGCCACAGGGTTCCGGCGACGAACGCGGCGGATGCGGGCTGACGCAGCACGATGTTGCAGAAGTCGGTGTCGGTGAGGTTGCCGGTGACACCGAGCACGGTCTTGATGGACTCGTCGTGATGTTCGGCGTAGATGACCGTGCTGCCGTCAGGCTTCAGGTGCCGCCCGGTGAGGGTCTTGGCGCCCTCTTTGACGTCGATCTCGGTGTAGCCGTTGGCATGTCCCATCGTGAAGAGCTCCATGAACTCCCGGGACAAGTTCTCGTTGGGCGCCGCGGCGGTGTTCACGTCACCGTCCAGCCAGTGCAGCATCGCACCGTCCGTGAGCATGGCCCACGCGAGGCTGCCGAAGTCGCCGAGCTTGAGGGTGCGGAGCTTCTCGTTCTGCTCGCCCATCAACTGCGCGGCGTTGACCTTCTCGGCCGAAGTCGCAAAGTGGTTGTGCCACAACAACGTCAGCTTCTCGTGGATGGGCTGCTGCACGGCGGCCATGCGGCGCAACCACCACCCCGACAGTTCCTGCATGCGCGCCACGAGTTCCTGGCCGAATGCGGCGATCTCGGTGGCGGAGGCGCCCGACGGTGGGTACTGCGGGATGGCGGACTTCGGCATCGGGGTCGCGACGGCACCCGGGTCGGCGTTCGGATCGAGGCTCAGCGCCCAATCGAGATACCCCGACCAGTCCTGTTTGACGACAGCGTCCACCTGGGCTCCGGTGGTTCCGAAGCCGGTGCGGCGCAGCATCCGTGCGGTTGCCAGCCACTGCGGTGGCTGCGACACGATGAAACCTACTTTCCTACAGCGGTACGTCCCCGCCGGCGCTGCCGGGGTCACTTAGGAACTTAGGTGATCGGCGCCACCGTCGTCACCGTATGCGGCGTATTCAAAGGTTTGCTGGTTCGTCTCACAGGCGGCGGGTGAGCGCTTCGGCCGCCGCCAGCAGATCGCTCGCCCAGCGGACGCCGGGGCGCCGGCCCATCCGGTCGATCGGGCCCGAGACCGACACCGCCGCGATCACCGCGCCGCGGTTGTCCCGCACCGGCGCCGAGACGCTGGCCACGCCGGGCTCACGTTCGGCGGCGCTCTGTGCCCAACCGCGACGGCGGACCTCGGCCAGGACCCGGTCGGTGAACTTCGCCGTCGGCAGCACCGCCTGCTGGGTTGCGGGATCGCTGTACGCCAGCAGGACTTTGGCGCCGGAGCCGGCGGTCATGGGCAGGCGGCTGCCGACCGGCACGGTGTCGCGCAGGCCGGATGGCGGCTCGAGCGCCATGACGCACACCCGGGCCATGCCTTCCCGGCGATAGAGCTGCACGCTCTCGCCGGTGATCTCGCGTAGTCGGGGGAGCACCGCGCCCGCCGCGCTCAGCAGCGGATCGTTGACCTGCCCGGCCAGTTCGGTCAGTGCCGGGCCGAGCCGCCACCGTCCTTCGTTGTCGCGGGCCAGAAGTCGATGGACCTCCAGGCCAGCGGCCAGTCGGTGGGCGGTCGCCCGGGGCAGCCCGGTGCGGGTGCACAGTTCGGCCAGTCCACACGGTGACTCTGCCACTGAATGCAGCACACCCACCGCTTTGTCGAGGACGCCGATGCCGCTATCCTGTCTCACAGGGAGATACTAACGTCTCGCATTGTGAGATGGTAGGCCAGCCCTCCCGGGTATCGCGGAAGGAACTGCACAGTCATGACGAACAAGCCACGCACCATGGCGGAGAAGGTCTGGGCGGACCATGTGGTGGTCGAAGGTGCCGGCGAAGGCGCCGCCCGCGAACCCGATCTCATCTATATAGATCTGCATCTGGTGCACGAGGTCACCAGCCCGCAGGCATTCGACGGTCTGCGGCTGGCCGGCCGTCCCGTGCATCGCCCGGACCTCACCATCGCGACCGAGGACCACAACGTCCCCACCATCGACATCGACAAGCCGATCGCCGATCCGGTGTCACGCACTCAGGTCGAGACACTCCGACGCAACTGTGCGGAGTTCGGCATCCGCCTGCACCCGATGGGTGATGCGCAGCAGGGCATCGTGCACATCATCGGACCGCAGCTGGGTCTGACCCAGCCCGGCATGACGGTGGTGTGCGGTGACAGTCACACCTCGACCCACGGCGCCTTCGGCGCGATCGCGATGGGCATCGGCACCTCCGAGGTCGAGCATGTGCTGGCGACCCAGACGTTGCCGCTCAAGCCGTTCAAGACCATGGCGGTCAACGTCGACGGCGAACTGCCGCCCGGCGTCAGTGCCAAGGACATCATTCTCGCGGTGATCGCCAAGATCGGTACCGGCGGTGGTCAGGGTCACGTCATCGAATACCGCGGCAGCGCCATCGAATCGCTGTCGATGGAAGGCCGCATGACGATCTGCAACATGAGCATCGAAGCGGGTGCCCGGGCCGGCATGGTGGCGCCCGACGAGACGACGTTCGAGTTCCTCAAGGGCCGTCCGCATGCGCCGCAAGGGGCGGACTGGGACGAGGCCGTCGCGGCGTGGACGGCGTTACGTACTGACGAGGGTGCCGAATTCGACACCGAGGTGCACATCGACGCGGCCGGCCTGAGCCCGTTCGTCACCTGGGGCACCAACCCCGGACAGGGAGTGCCGCTGTCCGCGAATGTCCCTGACCCAGAACAGATGTTCGATGAAGGCGACCGGCTGGCCGCCGAAAAGGCGTTGGCCTACATGGACCTTCGGGCCAATATGCCCATGCGGGACATCGCGGTGGACACCGTGTTCGTCGGTTCCTGCACCAACGGCCGGATCGAGGATCTGCGCGTGGTGGCCGACGTGCTGCGCGGCCGCAAGGTCGCCGACGGCGTGCGGATGCTGGTGGTGCCCGGGTCGATGGCGGTGCGCGCACAGGCCGAATCCGAGGGCCTGGGAGAGGTTTTCACCGCCGCGGGCGCCGAGTGGCGGCAGGCCGGCTGCTCGATGTGCCTGGGTATGAACCCCGATCAGCTGGCTCCGGGGGAGCGCAGCGCCTCGACATCCAACCGGAATTTCGAAGGCCGCCAAGGCAAGGGTGGCCGCACCCACCTGGTGTCTCCTGCCGTCGCCGCCGCCACCGCGGTGCGCGGAACCCTGTCCTCACCCGCCGATCTGAGCTAGGAGCGCACTGCCATGGAGGCTTTCCACACCCACACCGGAATCGGCGTTCCGCTGCGCCGGTCGAATGTCGACACCGACCAGATCATCCCGGCGGTGTACCTGAAGCGGGTCACCCGAACGGGTTTCGAGGACGGACTGTTCGCCGGCTGGCGCACCGATCCGTCGTTCATCCTCAACCTGCCGCCGTTCGACCGGGGCTCGGTTCTGGTGGCCGGCCCCGATTTCGGCACCGGCTCGTCGCGCGAACACGCGGTGTGGGCATTGATGGATTACGGATTCCGGGTCGTCATCTCGTCACGTTTCGCAGATATTTTTCGGGGAAATTCTGGCAAGGCCGGATTGCTCGCCGCGGAGGTCGCGCAGGACGATGTCGAGCTCCTCTGGAAGCTCATCGAGCAGAATCCGGGACTGGAAATCACTGTGAATCTTCAAGATCGGAATCTGACCGCGGGAACGGTCGTGCTGCCCTTCAAGATTGACGATTACACCGCGTGGCGGCTGCTCGAAGGTCTTGACGATATAGGCCTTACGCTGCGGAAACGCGACGAGATCGAAGCCTTCGAGCAGCGCCGGCCGAGCTACAAACCGCGCACTCTGCCGGCCTGAGGAAGGTGCTCCACAGGTCCCATCGGAGGGCCTGTGGAGCAATTTCGGCACTCGGGCGCAGCTCGAATCCCTGCCCCCGCAACCACGTTTCGAAACCTCTCAACCACCTCCCAAGTGGGCCAACCGGATTGCCGAATTCCGCGATAGCTATGCCCGAAACCGGGCGTGGCTCTTGGAAATCGGCGGGTACTGGGTTTACCGTGTGCATTAGTCGGTCCACCCAGGGCCACTGAAATCGGAGGTTTTGGATGAACAAAGCAGAACTCATCGATGCCCTGACAGAGAAGTTGGGCACCGATCGTCGTCAGGCCACCGCGGCCGTCGAGCACATCGTGGACACCATCGTCCGCGCCGTGCACAAGGGTGAGAGCGTCACCATCACCGGCTTCGGCGTCTTCGAGCAGCGTCGCCGCGCCGCCCGCGTCGCGCGCAACCCGCGCACCGGCGAGACCGTCAAGGTGAAGCCGACGTCCGTTCCGGCTTTCCGTCCGGGCGCTCAGTTCAAGGCCGTTGTCGCTGGCCAGCAGCGTCTTTCGGCTGACGGCCCCGCTGTGAAGCGCGGTGCCACCGCAGCTCCGGCCAAGCGCGGCGCTGCCAAGAAGGCGGCCCCGGCCAAGAAGGCCGCTCCGGCCAAGAAGGCCGCCGCCACCAAGGCTCCGGCCAAGAAGGCGGCTCCGGCCAAGAAGGCCGCTCCGGCGAAGAAGGCTGCGGCTCCGGCCAAGAAGGCCGCACCGGCCAAGAAGGCCGCTCCGGCGAAGAAGGCTGCGGCTCCGGCCAAGAAGGCCGCACCGGCCAAGAAGGCCGCACCGGCGAAGAAGGCTGCGGCTCCGGCCAAGAAGGCCGCACCGGCCAAGAAGGCCGCTCCCGCCAAGAAGGGCCGCCGCTAAGCCCTATCCGATAGGTCCGACTCGGACACGCCGTGGATCAACCGATCCACGGCGTGTCTGTGTGTGGAGCGTCAGCGCTTCGTCGGCAGTGGGCTGCCGATGTGATCCGCGGCGACGAGCGCGTCGCCGTGCAGTGACATCACCCACATGCTGCCCTTGCGATTACGCGACTTGTCGGGCCGGATGCCGCTGCGCTCGCACCACCACGAAATCAGGTCGGGGATCACCTTGCCCTGCGTGCAGATGACGGGGACCGTTTCGTCGTCGGCTTTTGCGGCGATCTTCAGCACCCGCTTGCGGGCGGCGTCGGCGTTGGCCGCGAAAGCCTCTTCGGTCAGCGTCGGTTCATCCCGTACCCGGACACCGAGCTCTTGGGCCAGCGGTTCCACGGTTTGGTGGCACCGGGTCCGCGACGCCGCATGGACCTCGCCGGCACCGAAAGCGAGCAGTTGGCCGACAAGCGATTCCGCCTGTGCCCGGCCTTTCTTGTCGAGCGGCCGCAGCCGGTCGTCGCCTTTGTACCGGGCCTTGCGGCCTGCGGTCGCGTGCCGGACGATCAGCACGGTGCGGGTATCGGCGGGCCGACGGGTGAAGCGCCGCAGAACTTTTCGGTCATGCGGGTACTGCAGCCGGAGCATGGCCTCGGCCACCGGCAGCCAATCGAGCTTGTCGACCTCGGCATTGGGACTGAACCCGCCGCCGGTGGTGCGGGCCGCCCAGTAGCGGACCTTCTTGGTCCCGTACTCCAGCGGATAGCTGACCGAGGCCAGCCGGCGGCCAAGCACCGACTCGTAACCGGTCTCTTCCAGGATCTCCCGCACGGCGGTAACCGGTTCGGTCTCACCGGGATCCACCTTGCCCTTGGGCAGTGACCAGTCGTCGTAGCGCGGTCGATGGACGACGGCGATCAGTGGCGCTCCGGACTCGCCGGGGCGCCACAGCACCGCCCCGGCTGCCAGCACCGGCGTCGCGCGGGTGTCGTGCGCCGTCTTGTTCGGCACCTGTGCTCCTGGATGTGGTTGTCGGGATCAGGTTTTCGCGGTGCGTTGTGGTCGGGCGAAAACTACGGTGTGCGGTGCCGCTCCATGATCGACACCTGGTGATCCCGGACCTTCTCGCCTTCGCGCGGCAGCGCGGTCCAGTGTCCGTCCGGACCCAGCTCCCAGCAGCGGGTGGCCGGATCCATCGCGGAATCGAACACCCCGCTCAGCTCCTCGGTCAGTCTCGGGTCCTTCACCTGCGCCATCACCTCGACGCGACGGTCGAGATTACGATGCATCATGTCGGCGCTGCCGATCCAGAATTCATTGATGGCGTTGAAGTGAATAACCCGTGAATGTTCAAGGAAGCGGCCGAGAATCGAGCGCACGACGATGTTCTCGGAGAATCCCTCGGCGCCCGGACGCAGCGCGCAGATACCCCGCACCACGACCTCGACCCGCACCCCGGCCTGCGACGCCCGGTACAGCGCATCGATGACCTGTTCGTCGACCAGGGCGTTCATCTTCATCCGGATACGGCCGTCACCACCGGCCCGCTTGGCCTCGATCTCGCGCTCGATGCGCTCGATGATGCCGCGCCGCACGCTGTGCGGAGCGACCAGCAGGTTGCGGTACGACACCTTGCGGGAGTAGCCGGTCAACGAGTTGAACAGGTCGGTGAGGTCGGCGCCGATCTCCGGCGAGGCCGTCAGCAGGCCGACGTCTTCGTACAGGCGCGCGGTTTTCGGGTTGTAGTTGCCCGTGCCCACATGGCAGTACCGGCGGATGGTCGAACCTTCACGACGCACCACCAACGCCGTCTTGCAGTGGGTCTTGAGCCCGATGAGCCCGTACACCACGTGCACGCCCGCCTGCTCCAGCTGTCGTGCCCACTTGATGTTGGCCTGCTCGTCGAACCGGGCCTTGATCTCCACCAGCGCCACCACCTGCTTGCCGGCCTCGGCGGCATCGATCAGCGCGTTGACGATAGGGGAGTCACCCGAGGTGCGGTACAGCGTCTGCTTGATGGCCAACACATTCGGATCGGCGGCGGCCTGCTCGATGAACCGCTGCACCGTGGTGGAGAACGAGTCGTACGGGTGGTGCACCAGGACGTCGCCGTCGCGCAGCGTGGAGAAAATGCTCTTCGGGGTCTCGCGCTCGCCGAACGCCGGCGGAGTGGCCGGCACGAACGGCCGGTCCTTCAGATCGGGGCGGTCGACGCCGTAGATCTGCCACAGTGACGAAAGGTCCAGCAGTCCAGGCACTTCGATCACGTCGCCCGGGTGCACGTCGAGCTCGCGCAGCAGCAGGTCGAGCATGTTCTCGGTCATGTCGGTGGCGACTTCGAGCCGCACCGGCGAGCCGAACCGGCGGCGCGCCAACTCGCGTTCCAGCGCCTGCAGCAGATCCTCGTCGCGGTCCTCTTCGACTTCGAAGTCGGCGTTGCGCGTGATCCGGAATGCGTGATGTTCGACGATGTCCAGCCCGGGGAACAGCACCGGCAGGAATGCGGCGATGAGTTCTTCCATCGGCAGGAACCGCACGCGCGACTTCACGCCGTCGGCCGTCGTCCCCGGTTCGGGCAGTTCCACGAACCGATCGACGTTGTCCGGCACTTTGATTCGGGCGAAGTGCTGCGTGCCGTCCTCGGGATTGCGCACGGTGATGGCGAGGTTGATGCTCAGGCCACTCACGAAGGGAAAGGGGTGTGCGGGGTCGACGGCCAGCGGCGTCAGCACCGGGAACACCTGATCGTGGAAATACGTGGACAGCTTGGACTGCTCGTGCTCGTCCAGCTCGCTCCAGTTGACGATCGTGATGCCCTGCTCGGCGAGTGCCGGACGCACCACCTCGCCGAACACGGTGGCGTGCCGCGTCGAGATCTGCTGGGTGCGTTCACCGATCCGGCGCAGCTGTTCGCGCGGCGACAGCCCGTCTGCCGACCGGACCGACAGGCCGGTCTCGTCGCGGCGCTTCAGTCCCGCGACCCTGACCATGTAGAACTCATCGAGATTCGAGGCGAAGATCGCGAGGAACTTGGCCTGCTCCAACAGCGGCAGCGACCGGTCGGCGGCGAGCGCCAACACCCGGGCATTGAAGTCCAGCCAGCTCAGCTCGCGGTTGAGGTACCGGTCGTCGGGCAGCGCGCCGTCCGTCGGATCCGCGGTGGCAGCGGGCAGTGTCTCCGGGTCCGAGTCGACGGGTGTGCGGTCGGTGTGTGCTGATCGGGTGTCGGCTTCGGTCACCCCGACGATCATTCCCTATCTGCTGAGTCCAAGCCACATGGTTGGTGAACGCCGATGGTCAGCCGACGATCCGTGTCGTGGCCGGGCCGACACCCAGCCGGCGCGCCGTCTCCAGGTCGTCCGGGGTATCGATGTCGCAGCGCAGCCCCGGCCATTCACCCGACAGTTCCACCGCGCCCGAATCGGCATGGCGCCGTGCGGAATCGGCCCCGAACTCGGGAACCAGTGGGGCACCGAAGGCGAACAGCGCCGCGGTGCCCGTGCGGTGCCGGTCGGCGATGAAGCTGCGGGCATGCCGACTGGCGCCGGCGATAGCGTCGGCCAGTTCCGCGGTGCGCAGCGCAGGCAGGTCACCTTGCAACACCGCGATGTTCGTCACCCGGTCCCGCAGGGCGCGCTCGGTGGCGGCGAGTGCGTGATTCAACGGATCGGGGTGGCCGGCCGGCGTGGGGTCCAGCAGCACGCCGGCACCGAGTTCGCGCACCGCGGCGGCGGCGGCCGGGTCGGGGGTGACGACAGTCACCGAGCCGACGGCCGGCACCGCCAGGGCCGCGGTGATGGTGTCGAGCAGCATCGCGAGCACCACCTGCTCACGCAGATCACCGGCGAAAACCGGGGCCAGTCGGGTCTTGGCCGCAGCCAGCCGTTTCACCGCGATGATCAACCCGACACCGGCGCCACCGGCGGCCGTCTGCACCCTCGGGTCGCCACTCATGACCGCCATACTGCCAAAGGGGCGGCGGGGCTACTGTTGACGCGTGGTGGAGGCAGCGGTGATGGGTGCCGGCGCGTGGGGGACGGCACTGGCGAAAGTCCTGGCGGACGCGGGCAACAATGTGACGTTGTGGGCGCGCAGCGCGGAAGTGGCGCGCGAGATCAACGAGACTCACCGAAATTCGAAATACCTGGGTGACCGGACGCTTCCGGCGTCCATCAAGGCGACAGCGGATCCCGCCGAGGCGCTGACGGGCGCCTGCACCGTGCTGCTGGCGGTGCCGTCCCAGACGCTGCGCACCAATCTGACCGCCTGGACCGGATATCTCGGTGACGACACCACGCTGGTCAGCGTGGCCAAGGGCATCGAACTCGACAACCTGTTGCGTATGAGCCAGGTCATCGTCCAGGTCACAGGTGCCGATCCGAGCCGGGTCGCCGTCCTCAGCGGACCCAATCTGGCCAGTGAAGTCGTCGACGAGCAGCCGGCCGCCACGCTCATCGCGTGCACCGATTCGGGACGCGCGGTCGCGTTGCAGCGTGCCTTCGCCACCGGCTACTTCCGGCCGTACACCAGCGCCGACGTGATCGGCGCCGAAGTGGGCGGGGCGTGCAAGAACGTCATCGCGCTGGCCTGCGGGATGGCGGCGGGCGCCGGGTTCGGCGAGAACACGGCCGCCGCGATCATCACCCGCGGGCTGGCCGAGATCATGCGATTGGGAATCGCGCTCGGCGCCAAGGGCGTAACGCTGGCCGGGCTGGCCGGCGTCGGTGATCTGGTCGCCACCTGCACCTCGCCGCAGTCCCGCAACCGCAGCTTCGGTGAGCGCCTGGCGCGCGGCGGCACCATGGAGTCGGCGACGGCCGCGGCCAGCGGCAAGGTCGCCGAGGGCGTCACGTCCTGCCAGTCGGTGCTCGCGCTGGCCGAGAGTTACGACGTCGAGATGCCGCTCACCGACGCGGTGAACCGGGTGTGCCACAAGGGATTGTCGGTGGACCAGGCGTTCGCGTTGTTGCTCGGCCGCAGCACCAAGCCGGAGTAGCGCCGTGGACGGCCAGCTCGGCGACTCGACCCGTAGCGTCAAAGCGACTGCGTCGCAACGCGTTCCAGGGCTGCCGGTGGCGCCGCCCCCGGTTCCGGTGGCGGCGTACCACCTGTCCGACGATGAATCGGACGGTCTGGACTTCTACGGCCGCAACTCCAATCCGGCCTGGCGTCAACTGGAATCGGCACTGGCCGAACTGGAGGGCGCCACCTCGGCGCTGACGTTCTCCTCGGGGATGGCCGCCATCTCGTCCGCGCTGCGGGTGCTGGCAACCCCCGGAACCACCCTGGTGGTCCCCGCTGACGGCTACTACCAGGTGCGCCGATACGCGGCCGAGCATCTCGCGGCCCGCGGCGTCACGGTGATCGAGGCGACCGCCGCGCAGATGTACGACGCCGCCGCGGGCGCCGACGTCGTCCTCGCCGAGTCGCCGGTCAACCCGACGCTGGATGTCGTCGACCTGCACCGGTTGTCCACGATCTGCCGCTCGCGCGGCGCGACCCTCATGGTGGACAACACCGCCGCGACCCCGCTGGGGCAGCGGCCGCTGTCGCTCGGCGCGGATCTGGTGGTGGCCAGCGCGACGAAGGGGCTGTCCGGGCACAGCGACCTGCTGGCCGGCTACGTCGCCGGGTGCCACCGCGAACTCATGGCCGCCATCGAACGGGACCGCCTGTTGGCCGGCGCGATCCTCGGCCACTTCGAGGCCTGGCTGGCGCTGCGCAGCCTCGGCACCGCCGGTCTGCGGTTCGAGCGGCAGTGCGGCAACGCGCTCGCGCTGGCGATGACGCTCGACGCCCACCCCGCCGTGCGGACCGTGCGTTATCCGGGCCTACCGACCGACCCGGCGCACCCCGTCGCCCGCGATCAGATGCGACGTTTCGGCGGCCTGGTCGCGATCGAGCTGGCCGACGCCGCTGCCGTCCGGGAGCTGGTGAACCGCAGTCAGCTGCTGGTCGCCGCGACCAGTTTCGGCGGTATCCACACCTCGGTCGACAGGCGCGCACGCTGGGGCGATGCGGTAGAGCCGGGCTTTGCGCGGATATCGCTCGGGATCGAGGACACCGATGACCTACTGGCCGACATCACGGGTGCGCTGGGGTAGCCAGGTAGCCTCTCCAGATTGTGACTGCCCCTCAATCCTCAGCAGCCGCCGGCCGTACCCGGGTCGCCGTCGTTTACGGCGGACGCAGCTCAGAGCACGCCATCTCCTGTGTTTCGGCCGGGAGCATCCTGCGCAACCTGGACCCGGCCCGCTACGAGGTCGTCGCCGTCGGCATCACCCCGGAGGGTTCCTGGGTGCTGGGCGACGGTCGTCCGGAGACCCTCGCCATCACCGACGGCCAGCTGCCGGGTGTCACCGAGGCGTCCGGAACCGCGCTGACGCTGGCCGCCGACCCGAACCGCCGCGGTGAACTGCTGTCGCTGCAGGACGGCGTCGCACAGGTGCTGACCGCGGTCGACGTCGTCTTCCCGGTGCTGCACGGCCCGTACGGCGAGGACGGCACCATCCAGGGCCTGCTGGAACTGGCCGGTGTGCCGTACGTCGGTGCGGGTGTGCTGGCCAGCGCGGCCGGGATGGACAAGGAATTCACCAAGAAGCTGCTGGCGGCCGACGGTCTGCCGATCGGCGACCAGGTGGTGCTGCGGCCGCGCGACGTGACGCTGAGCCTCGACGACCGGGAACGTCTGGGTCTGCCGGTGTTCGTGAAGCCGGCTCGCGGCGGATCGTCCATCGGCGTCAGTCGTGTCACGTCGTGGGACGAGCTGGATCAGGCCATCGCTTATGCGCGCCAACATGATCCGAAGGTGATCGTCGAAGCCGCGATGCCGGGCCGCGAAGTGGAATGCGGGGTTCTGGAGTACCCGGACGGCCGTGTCGCGGCCAGTGAGCTGGGTGAGATTCGCGTGGGTGGCGGGTTCTACGACTTCGCCACCAAGTACCTCGAGGACGCCGCCGAACTCGACGTGCCCGCCAAGGTCGACGACGAAACCGCCGACGAGATCAGGCAGTTGGCCATCCGGGCGTTCAAAGCGCTGGACTGCCAGGGCCTGGCCCGCGTCGACTTCTTCCTCACCGAGAACGGGCCGGTGATCAACGAGATCAACACCATGCCCGGCTTCACCACCATCTCGATGTACCCGCAGATGTGGGCGGCCAGTGGTGTCGACTACGCCACGCTGCTCAGTGTCATGGTGGACACCGCGGTCGGGCGGGGGACCGGTCTGCGCTAGCGGGCCGGTGCCGGGTCCAGCGGCCGGGGCGGCATCACCTTTTCGATGAGCTCGGAGATGGTCTGGATCGGTGTCGGACCGGAGCCCTGCGGCAGCGTCAGCGCGACGTAGGTGGCCTGCGCCCCGTGGTCGACGGCGTACCAGGTGCTGGCCGAGGGGCCGCTGGCTTCGAACCACGACACCGCATTCACCATCTGCAGCGGTGCGCCGACCACGAAATCGTCGGGCCGCTCGACACCGCAGCGCAGCACCACCGTGTCGATGCCGGTCGGGCCCAGCCACGCGGCGGCGCCGGGCGGGGCGGGGTCCGCGAGCGTCGCCCGCCGGAAATCGCCCATGGCGTCGGGCAGCGCCGCGAGGAGTGCCCGGCACTGGTCGCTGTCGGCCTGCGGTGCCGGCGCGCCGGCGAGCAGGAGCGCAACGGGCTTGTCCGCAGGCGCCTGCCGCAGTGCCGCATAGGCGAGCAGACCGACGATCGCGGCGACCGCCACGACGACGGCCGCGATGATGGCGCCGCGGGGCGGCCCATCCGGATCGCCGGCCAGAGCGCTGTGGTCGCCGGGTTCGGTCATGACGGCAACTCTAGAGCGCCCGTCGCCCCGGGCGGCCGACGGCGGTCGTGCGCCATAGACTCCACCACCATGAGCAGCGCGGAATCCGGGGAGACCCTGGCGGGGCTCGGCGAGTTCGCGGTGATCGGGCGGATTACCGCCCGCCGCACCCAGCCCGCCGAGGTCGTCGTCGGCCCGGGTGACGATGCCGCGCTGCTGACGGCCGCCGACGGCCGGGTCGTGGTGTCCACCGACATGCTGGTCGAGGGCCGACATTTCCGGCTGGACTGGTCCACGCCGCATGACGTGGGCCGCAAGGCAATTGCGCAGAATGCCGCGGATATCGAGGCCATGGGCGGCCGGGCCTACGCGTTCGTCGTCGGCTTCGGCGCGCCGGTCCATACCGAGGCCGCGGACGCGCAGCGGTTGTCCGACGGAATGTGGTCGGAGGCAACGAAATTCGGTGCCGGAATCGTGGGCGGCGATCTGGTGGCCGCGCCGCAGTGGGTCGTCTCGGTGACGGTGCTGGGTGACCTGGGCGGCCGCCCGCCCGTGCTGCTGTCCGGCGCGCAGCCGGGGGACACCGTCGCGGTGGTCGGTGACCTGGGCTGGTCGGGTGCCGGATATGCCTTGTGGCGCAAAGGTATCCACGAGTTCGACGAGTTGCGCCGTCGGCATCTGGTGCCGCACGTGGCGTACGGACAGGGGGCGGCCGCCGCGGCGGCGGGCGCGACCGCGTTGACGGACGTGTCCGACGGACTGGTCGCCGACCTCGGCCACCTCGCGTCGGCCTCCGGCGTCGCCGTCGACCTGTCCATGGCAGCGCTCGCGGCCGACGTGGCGACGCTGGCGCCGGCGGCCGCCATGGTCGGTGGCGACGCCCGTGACTGGGTGCTCGGCGGCGGTGAGGACCACGTGCTGGTCGGCACTTTCGGCGGCGCACTGCCCGCGGGGTGGCGGGCGATCGGAACCGTCGGGTCCGGAGAACCGCGCGTGACGGTCGACGGCGCGTCGTGGCATGGAGCCGGCGGATGGGAATCGTTCGGTCAGTAAGGTACTGGCGTGAGCGCCCGACCCCTGCACGACCTGATCGACCCCGGCTGGGCCGCGGCCCTGGCACCCGTCGCCCCGCAGATCACCGCGATGGGTGAATTCCTGCGCGCCGAGAACGCGGCCGGGCACGGCTATCTGCCGGCGGGGGAGAATGTGTTGCGCGCCTTCACCTTCCCCTTCGACGAGGTGCGGGTGCTGATCGTCGGCCAGGACCCCTATCCGACGCCCGGACATGCCGTCGGGCTGAGTTTCTCGGTGGCGCCCGACGTGCGGCCGCTGCCGCGCAGCCTGTCCAACATCTTCACCGAGTACACCGCGGACCTGGGTTACGAGCCGCCCAGTTGCGGCGACCTGAGCCCGTGGTCGAAGCAGGGCGTCATGATGCTGAACAGGGTGCTGACGGTCCGGCCGGGCAACCCCGCATCGCACCGTGGGAAAGGCTGGGAAGCGGTCACCGAATGCGCGATCAACGCCCTGATCGCGCGGCCGCAGCCGCTGGTGGCGGTGTTGTGGGGCCGCGACGCGCAGACCCTCAAGCCCATGCTCACCGGCGAACGCTGCGCGAGCATCGAATCGGTGCACCCGTCACCGCTGTCGGCGTCGCGCGGGTTCTTCGGGTCCCGGCCCTTCAGCCGGGCCAATGAGCTGCTGACGGGCCTGGGCGCGGAACCCATCGACTGGCGCCTGCCCTAGCCGCCTTCCCGCGAGCGGGCGTGTCTGCACGGCGACACGCCCATTTCGGCGTGCGGTTCGCGGCCGCTCACGCGCCTCGACATCGGGCTGAAGACACACGAAAGCGCTGCACGGGATTCGTGCAGCGCTTAGGTGTGAAGCTTTCAGTTGTCAGGCGGAATCGATCCGCCCGGCGGTAGCCGAAACTAGCCGCGGGTGACCTTGCCGGCCTTGAGGCAGGAGGTGCAGGCGTTGACGCGCTTGCGGTTGCCGCCCGGACGATCCACGGCACGCACGGTCTGGATGTTCGGATCCCAGCGGCGGTTGGTCCGACGGTGGGAGTGCGAGACGGACATACCGAAGCCCGGTCCCTTTCCGCAGATGTCGCACACGGCGGCCATGAAGAACTCCTCGAAAATCAGTACTTGGGGTCTGAGTCCGACGGCCACAGTGTTGTGCGGCGCGAACAGACAACCTGACCAGGATACCGGGCCGCCCGACGATCACCAAAATGGGTCTGATGGGCGGTGTGCCATGGGAGTTGGTCAGGAGATTTGTCGGGGCCTGTGGCTAGGCTGGCGGGGCACTGAGGGTCGAGGGCGGACGCGATGGAGGTCACATGTCAGCTGGCGTGGGTCGCACACCCCGTCCGCTCGATGGGATCGCGCTACGTGACTGGGCTCACACCGCGGTCCTGCACCTGATCGCCCACACTGACGAGATCAATCGGCTGAACGTCTATCCCGTCGCCGACTCCGACACCGGCACCAACATGTTGTTCACCATGCGCGCCGCCGCCGCCCAGGCCGACGAGGCCGTGAAGGCGGCGGGCAACGATGTGGTGGCGGTGTCGGCCGCGTTGTCGGCGGGGGCGCTGCACGGCGCCCGGGGCAACTCGGGCGTCATCCTGTCGCAGATCCTGCGCGGCGTGGCCGACGTGGTTGCCGAGGCCGCATTGCAGCGCGGCGAAGACAGGGAGTGCGGCGAGATCACGGCGCCGGAATTCACCGCCGCCCTGCACCACGCCCAGGTGCTGGCGGTGGCCTCGGTCGGGCAGACCGTGCCCGGGACCATCGTCTCGGTGCTGCAGGCGGCCGCGTTGGAGGCCGAGAAGCATGACGGGGTGACGGACCTCGCGACTGTCGCGGCGACGGTCGCGGACGCCGCGGCAGCCGCGCTCGAGCGCACCACCGACCAGCTCGACGTGCTCGCGGAAGCGGGCGTCGTCGACGCCGGTGGGCGCGGTCTGCTGGTCCTGCTCGACGCGCTGACCGCGACGCTGTCCGGCGGCTCGGCGCCCCGGCCCCAGTACCAGCCGGGGCACCCGCGGACGGAGCACGACCACGGCTCTCGCGATCACCATGACCATCACGAAATCAACGGCACACCACCACAATTCGAGGTGATGTACCTGCTGGGCGACTGCGCCGCCGACGACGTCGAGGTGTTGCGCGGACGCCTGCTGCGGCTCGGTGAATCGGTTGCCATCGCCGCCGCGAGCGCCGGTGCCCACTACAGCGTGCACGTGCACGCCGACGACGCCGGCGCCGTGATCGAGGCCGCCCTCGATCTGGGTACCGTCAGCAGGATTCAGGTCACCGCGCTGATCGGGGCCGCCGGGGCCCGGCCCTCCGGTGGCTGGAGCCGGGACCGCGCCGTGCTGGCGATCGTCGACGGCGACGGGGCGGGGGAGTTGTTCGGCGGCGAGGGTGCGCACGTGCTGCGGCCCGTCGACGGTCAGCCGGTCAGCGCGCAGCAGTTCCTCGCCGGGCTCGTCGGCACCGGCGCCGCCCAGATCATGGTGTTGCCCAACGGTTTTCTGGCCGCCGAGGAATTGGTGGCCGGCTGCGCCACGGCCATCAGCTGGGGCATGGACGTGGTGCCGGTGCCGGCCGGATCCATGGTGCAGGGATTGGCGGCACTGGCGGTGCACGACGCCAACCGGCAGGCCGTCGACGACGGTTACACCATGGCGCGCGCCGCCGCGGGCGCCCGGCACGGATCGGTGCGCATCGCCACCGAGGCGGCGCTGACCTGGGCCGGCCGGTGCCGTCCGGGTGACGGACTGGGCATCGCCGGTGACGAGGTGCTGATCGTCGGGCACGACCTGGTCAGTGCCGCGAGCGGGCTGATCGACCTGCTGCTGTCGTCGGGCGGAGAACTGGTGACGGTGCTGACCGGTGCGGGCGTCGACGCCGAAGTGGGGGCCGCGCTGGCCGAGCACGTGCGCCAGGAGCACCTGGCGGCCGAGTTGGTGACCTACCACACCGGTCACCGCGGCGACGCACTACTGATCGGGGTGGAGTAGCGGTGGTCGCGCTGACCGACTCCCTGGTGCACGTCCTGGGCGCGAAATCGGCTGCGCCGCTGGAAGAATTCTTCGGTATCCGCACCGTCAACGATCTGTTGCGGCACTATCCGCGCAAGTACAGCCAGGGCATGACGGTGCTCGGTGAAGACACCGAGCTACCGGAGGAAGGCGACCACGTCACGTTCGTCGACGTCATCACCAAGGCGGAGACGCGCTGGACCAACCGGGCACCCAAACGTGAATATCTGGTGGTCACCCTCGGCAATCGCAATCCGAAGGTCACCGCGACATTCTTCAACGCCAAGTTCCTCAAGAAATCGCTCGTCGAGGGCACCCGGGTGATGCTGTCGGGTGTCGTCGGATTCTATGGGCGCACAATGCAATTGACGCATCCCGCGCACCTGGTCCTCGGTTCCGCCGGCGGTCGCACGTTCGGGTCGCCGGCGCTGAAGAAGATCGCCGACGCCTCCGAGAAGATGCACGGCGAACTGCAGATGTCGGCGTTCGAGCGGGAGTTCTTCCCGATCTACTCGGCCTGCGCCAAGGTGCAGAGCTGGGACATCTACGCGTGCATCCTGCAGGTGCTCGCTGTGCTGGACCCGATATCCGACCCGCTGCCGGAATCCATCCGTGCGCAGCGGGGCCTGATCTCCGAGGACCAGGCGCTGCGCGACATTCACCTCGGCGAGCGCGAGGCGGACCGCGAACAGGCCAGGGAGCGGCTCACTTTCGACGAGGCCGCCGGGCTGCAATGGGCGCTGGCGGCCCGCCGGCACGGCACCCAATCGCAGTCCGGTCCGCCGGCGCCGCCCATCGACACCGGCCTCGCCGCCGCCCTGCGGGACCGGTTGCCGTTCGAATTGACGGCGGGTCAGCGGGACGTGCTCGAGGTGCTGTCGGCCGAGCTGTCCGAGTCCCGACCGATGAACCGGATGCTGCAGGGCGAGGTCGGCTCGGGCAAGACCATCGTCTCGCTGATCGCCATGCTGCAGATGGTCGACGCCGGATACCAGTGCGCATTGCTCGCTCCGACGGAAGTGCTTGCCGTGCAACATGCGCGGTCGGTTCGCGACGTGCTGGGGCCGCTGGCCATGGCGGGCCAGCTCGGTGCCCCCGACGATGCGACCTCGGTGGCGCTGCTCACCGGATCCATGACCGCACAACAGAAACGGCAGGTGCGCGAGGAGGTCTCGAGCGGGCGGGCCGGCATCGTCATCGGTACCCACGCCCTGCTGCAGGATGCCGTGGAGTTCGACCGGCTCGGCATGGTGGTGGTCGACGAACAGCACCGGTTCGGCGTGGAACAGCGAGATCGGTTGCGCGCCAAGGCTCCCGATGGTCTGACGCCGCACCTGCTGGTGATGACGGCCACCCCGATCCCGCGCACCGTCGCGCTGACCGTGTACGGGGATCTGGAGACCTCGACCATGCGGGAGCTGCCGCGGGGCCGGCAGCCGATCGACACCAAGACCATCTTCGTCACCCAGAAGCCGGCGTGGCTCGACCGGGCGTGGGCGCGCATCCGCGAAGAGGTCGACGCGGGTCGGCAGGCCTATGTGGTGGCCTCCCGGATCGACGAGAACGACAAAGCCGGCGAAGAGAAGAATCAGGCCGGTCCGCCGCCGGTGACGGTCGTCGAGCTCTACGACAAGCTGCGCGCCGGGCCGCTGAACGGCCTCAAGCTGGGCCTCATGCACGGACGGCTGCCGGGTGACGAGAAGGACGCCATCATGTCGGCCTTCCGGGCCGGGCAGATCGACGTCCTGGTGTGTACCACCGTCATCGAGGTCGGCGTCGATGTGCCCAACTCGACGGTCATGGTGGTGATGGACGCCGACCGCTTCGGCATCAGCCAGCTGCACCAGCTGCGGGGCCGCATCGGTCGTGGCTCACACGCCAGCCTGTGCCTGCTCGCGACGAAGCTGCCGGAGGGATCGAAGGCCGGTGCCCGGCTGCAGGCCGTGGCCGGCACCCTCGACGGTTTCGAACTGGCCGATCTCGACCTGCAGGAGCGTCGGGAGGGCGACGTGCTGGGCCTCAACCAGTCCGGGCGGGCCGGGCACCTGCGGTTCTTGTCGCTCGCCGACCACCAGGAAGTCATCGAATCGGCCCGCGCCTTCTGCCAGGCGGCCTACGCGCAGAATCCGGATGATCCGGGCATGTCCGCGCTCGCTGCCCAGTTCGTCGACACCGACCGCGTCGAGTACCTGGACAAGGCGTGAAACGCCTGCTGTGGCTGGTGGCGGCAGTGGTGCTGGCGGTGGTGGTCGCGATCCAGGTCGGCACGGCAGACGAACCGGCAGCGGTCGCCGATGGCATCGACGGTGCCGTCGTGCCGACCGTCGCTCCCGGTACCGACGTCCTGGCGGGCGTGGCCGTCATCCCGCGGCGCGTGCGCGACCCGAACTACCGGCGTGCGGCGTTCGGTGAGGCCTGGACCGACGACAATCCGGCGCCCGAGGGGCACAACGGCTGCGATACGCGCAACGACATCCTGAACCGGGATCTCACCGACAAGACTCTCGTGTCACTCAAACGCTGCCCGCAGGCGGTGAAGACCGGGGTACTGCGCGACCCCTACACCAACGACACCATCGCGTTCACGCGCGGCAACCAGATCGGCGCGGCGGTGCAGATCGACCACATCGTGCCGCTCGCGCTGGCCTGGGACCTCGGGGCCAGAGACTGGAACGACGAGCTTCGGCTCCGATTCGCCAATGACCCGGCGAATCTGCTCGCGGTGTCCGGGAAATCGAATCAGGACAAAGGCGACAAGCAGCCTTCGGATTGGATGCCGCCGAACCATGGCTTCTGGTGCCAGTACGCCGTGCAGTACATCGCGGTGTTGCGCGGCTATGGGCTTCCCGTGGACGCGCCTTCGGTACCCGTCCTGCGCGATGCCGCGGCTTCCTGCCCGACGAGCTAGGAGCCGTCGTCGTCAGTACACAGCGACTCGTCCGCGCATTTGTTGCCAGTCCGAATGATTCCGCACGAAAACAGCGAAGGTTTGTTTGCTGTCGCGCACCGATGTGGTGCAACCGCTAATTCGAGAGAGGTTGGCGCCAGATTGCGCAGATATTGGTTGCCGAGCTACCGCGTCTCGGCAACCAATATCTGCTCATAGGACCACGACGAAATGACCGAGAGCGGGGCGACTGAATTTCGGGTCGGAATGCCGTCAATTCAGCAATCGGTCAATAATTCGCCGCAGTCTGATGCCAAATTCGCTCCTGTCTGTCGCGGTATCCGCTACCGGCGTCCGAAAATGCCGCCGATGGTCTTCAGGGTGCCGTTGAGTGCGCCTGCGACGGTCTTGGTGGTGCCGTCGAGCGCGCCCGCGGCCGTCTTGGTGGTGTTGTGCAGTCCGCCCGCCACGGTCTTGGTGGTGCCGTCGAGATCGGCGGCGACGGTCTTGGTCGTGCCGTTCAGGTCAGCGGCCAGGGTTTTGGTGGTGCCGTGGAGCGCACCGGCCACGGTCTTCACCGTGCCGTCGAGCGCGCCCGCGATGCCGCCCACCGGGCTGCTCGAGGTGGGCGCGTTGGCGTGGCTCGTGAGCCCGGAGGTGTCGGCCTGCGCCGTGCCCGCTCCGAATGTGAAAAGCACTGCGCCCATGCCAATTGTTGCCGCGCCCAATAGCAAGCGCTGGGAGACGCGCGCAATTGTCGGCGTCGTTAATTGCGAAGTGCTCCGGAATGAATGAACCATTTCTCGAACCCCCTGCTCGATGATGTCTGGTTGCGTCGGAATAAAGGACGCAATATCAAATTAACGCACCAGCGGTAATAGTGGGATAGTTAACACGAAGCAATTGCTGCGACTTTTTTGTCAATCGACACACGAGACCCACTGGACACTTCTGTGACAGGGCAGCGCCGACGCCCGTCATGCCGGCGCGGCGCCTACCCAAAATCGTTCGCCCCAAACACAAATGGTCGTCCTCCCGGTGGGAGAACGACCACTCGTGTTTTGGGTCAGTGGAACCGCAGACGGCCTCAGATGCCCGTGTAGGTGGCGGGGTCCGGACGGTAGCGGGTGCCGTCGTCCAACCCGTTCAGGCTGTCCATGTGCTCGGCGGCGAGCTCGAAGCCGAACACGTCGAGGTTCTCGGCGATGCGCTCCGGCGACGACGAGCGGGGGATCACCGAGTTGCCCAGCTGCAGGCTCCACCGGATCAGCACCTGCGCCGGGGTCTTGCCGTACTCGGCGGCGATGGACTGCACGGTCGGGTGCGTCAGCAGATTGCCGACACCCAGCGGGCTGTAGGCCTGCGTGACGATGCCCCGCTCGGCGTGCACCGCGCGCAGCGCGGACTGGTTGAGCAGCGGGTGCAACTCGATCTGGTTCACCACCGGGCTGACGTAGCTCAGGTCGATGATGGTGGACAGGTCCTCGTCTGTGAAGTTGCAGACGCCGATGGACTTCGCGGTGCCGTCGTTGTGCAGCTTGATCAGGGCGCCCCAGCTGTCCACGTACTTGCTGATGTCGCCGGCCGGCCAGTGGATCATGTACAGGTCCACGTACTCCAGGCCGAGCTTGTCCAGGCTGACCTTGAAGGCATCCTGGCCGGCCTGGAAACCCTGGTCGGCGTTGGCCAGCTTGGTCGTCACGAAGATCTCGGCGCGCGGGATGCCCGACGCCGCGATGGCCCGCCCGACGGCCTCCTCGTTGCCGTACACGGCAGCGGTGTCGATCAGGCGGATGCCCATCTCGAGCGCTGCCGAGACCGCACGCTCGGTGTCGGCGTCCGACAGCTCGGCGACACCGAGGCCGAGCGCCGGAATCGTGTTGTCGTCGTGGAGCGCCACATTGGGAATCTCTGCGGAGGCCATGTCACCTACCCTGTGAAGTTGAATGTTCGTGGATCCGGGCCCAGGCGGGTGCCGTTGTCGAGGGTCGCGATGGACGCGATGTCCGCCTCGCTCAGCTCGAAATCAAACACGTTGAAATTGCTCGCAATCCGGTCTGGGTTCACCGATTTCGGGATGACGATATTACCCAGCTGTATATGCCACCTAATCAGCACCTGTGCTGGCGTTTTTCCGTGTCGCTCCGCGATGGTGGTCACGATCGGGTCTTCGAGCAGGGAACCCTGCCCCAGCGGGCTCCAGGCCTCGGTGGCGATGCCGTAGCGGGTGTGCGTTTCGCGCAGCTCTGCCTGCGGCAGCCGCGGATGCAGTTCGATCTGATTCACCGCGGGCACGATCCCGGTGGCATCGATGAGCAGTTTCAAGTGCTCGGGCTCGAAGTTGCTGACGCCGATCGAGCGGATCCGGCCCTGGTCACGCAGGTGGGCGAAGGCCTTGAAGGTGTCGATGAACAGGTTCTGCGCGGGCGTCGGCCAGTGGATCAGGTAGAGATCGAGGTAGTCGAGCCCCAACCGCGCCATGCTGGCGTCGAACGCGGCGAGGGTCTTCTCATAACCCTGCTCGGAGTTCCAGAGCTTGGTGACGACGAAGACGTCTTCACGCGGGATACCGGAGGCGGCGATGGCCCGGCCGACGCCGTCTTCGTTGCCGTAGGCCGCGGCGGTGTCGATATGGCGATATCCGGCGTGCAATGCTGCACTGACGGCGCGTTCGGTGTCCTCGGCCGGTGTCTGCCACACCCCGAGACCCACCACGGGAATGGACGTACCGTCGTTGAGCGTCAGTGTTGGACTCGGAGCACCTGAAGGATCAGCCATGACCATGAGCATGCCAGGCGACGCTGTGCGGGCGGCGGCGACAACCGACGCCGAACTGGTCGTCCGGCCGGAACATCCGACCGCGGGACGACCCAGCCGGCTGCGCCTGGCGACCCTGACCCGGATCGGCGGCACCGCCCTCCGCATCCTGCCCAAGATTCCCGATCGGCTGAAGCGCGTGCTGCTGCGCGGCCGCCGCGTCACCATCGACGGCAACACCCTGGACACCACGCTGCAGCTGATGCTGACGGCGCAGAACGCCAGCGGCGCCGGCGGCCTGGTCGCCAGCAGTGACGTCAACGTCGCGCGGGCCCAGCTGATGACGCTGTCGCAGTACCTCGACCCGGCCATCGCCGTGACGACGACGGACTTCACCATCCCCGGTCCCGTCGAACCGCTGCGCGCCCGGCACTACCGGCCCGACGGCACCGGCCCGGCACCGCTGCTGGTCTTCTTCCACGGCGGCGGATTCGTCGTCGGCGGCATCGAGTCGCACGACGGGCTGTGCCGTCTCATCAGCCGGGACGCCGGAGTGCACGTCGTGTCCGTCGAATACCGGCTGGCCCCCGAGCACCCGGCTCCGGCCGCCTCCGACGACTGCTATGCCACCTATCTCTGGTGTGTGGAGAACGCGGCGCGGCTGGGCGCGGACCCGGCGAAGATCGCGGTCGGCGGCGACAGCGCCGGCGGCAATCTGGCGGCCGTCGTCTCGCAGCTGGCCCGCGACAACCACAAACCGCTGCCGGCGCTGCAGTTGCTGATCTATCCGGTCACCAATTTCGCGGGGGATACCCGGTCGAAGGTGCTGTTCGCCGACGGCTACTTCCTCAGCAAGATCGACATGGACTGGTTCCGGGCGAACTACCTCGCCGAATCGGCGCTCGATCCGTCGGACCCGCGGGTGTCACCGCTGCTGGCCGAGGACCTGTCGGGCTTGCCACCCGCACTCGTGCTCACCGGTGGGTTCGATCCGCTGCGCGACGAAGGCGACGCGTACGCGGCGGCACTGGCCGCTGCCGGCGTGCCGGTGGACCACCGCAAGTACGGGTCCCTGATCCACGCCTTCGCGAATTTCTTCCCGCTCGGCGGCGACAGCGCGGTCGCGACGGCGGACTTCATATCTGCGTTCCGGGCGCACCTCACCCGCTGAGGCACGGGTCCGGCGGGCTTCGGCAGGCTTTCACGACGGCGTCGGTACCCTTGACGCCGTGCCGTCGAAATCGTCGAAGTCATCGAAGAACGCCAGCTACGACCTGAAGGCCGCGGACCGCAAGCGCGACTGGGTGGTCAAGGGCGGGCTGACCGCGCTTGTCATCATCTTCGCGGTGGTGCTGGTGGCGTACATCGTCATGAACGGCAAGCCCAAGGCCGACCCGCACAAGGTGCAGGCGGTCCAGATCGCGGCGAGCAACGTGGTCACCAACCCCGGCACCAAGGATCCGAAGGTCACCCTGACGATCTACGAGGACTTCCTCTGCCCGGTCTGCGGCGTCTTCGAGAAGACGTACGGCCCGACCATCGCCAAGCTGATCGACAACGGTGACATCGCCGTCGACTACAACATCGTCTCGATCATCGGCCGTGGTGACCCGAAGTCGTACTCGACGCGCGCCGGCGCCATGGCGTACTGCGTCGCCGACGAGGACAAGGCCGCGTTCCGGCGCTTCCACGAAGCGCTGTACAAGAACCAGCCCGAGGAGACCGCGGCGTCGTTCCCTGACAACGCCAAGCTGCTGGAGTACGCGCGCCAGTCCGGTGTCGCCGTCGGCCCGAACGACCCGCTCAGCAAGTGCGTCGAGAACGGCGTCTACACCGAGATGGTCAACAACATGGCCCGCAACGCCGAGATTCAGGGCACCCCGACCATCAAGATCAACGGCACCGAGACCAGCCTGGTCCCGAACGGTGATCCGAACAGCCTGATCGAGAAGATCAAGGCCATCGCGCCGGATCTGCCGAACCTGCCCGCGGCCCCGGCGGCCCCGGCCGCTCCGGCACCGGGTGCCCCGGCGCCGCAGCCTGCTCCGGCACCGCACCAGTGACCGACGTCGACACATCGCAGCGGCAGGCGGGGGTGGCGGTCAGCCGCCCCGCCGCCGTCTGGGTTCTCCTCGCCGGCATCATCGGCGAGGTCGCCGCGTTCGTGCTGACCGTCGAGAAGGTTCGCCAGCTGCAGAACCCGTCGTACGTCCCCTCATGCAGCATCAATCCGGTGCTGTCCTGCGGGTCGGTGATGCTCACCAAGCAGGCGTCGCTGTTCGGTTTCCCCAACCCGCTGCTGGGCATCGCCGCTTTCAGCGTGGTGATCGTGACGGGTGTGCTCGCCGTGGCGGGCGTCCGGTTGCCACGGTGGTACTGGGCGGGCCTGGCCGGTGGCACGCTGCTGGGCGCGGTGTTCGTGCACTGGCTGATCTACCAGAGCCTGTACGAGATCGGCGCCCTGTGCCCGTACTGCATGGTGGTCTGGGTCGTAACCCTGGCGCTGCTGGTCGTGGTCACGCCAATTGCGTTGCGGCCCTTGGCCGGCAGCAACAAAGTGGTGGACGCCCTGTACCAGTGGCGGTGGCCGTTGTACGCCGTGTGGATCACCGCGATCGCGCTGCTGATCCTTGATCGATTCTGGAGTTATTGGTCCACCCTCATCTAGTGCTTCAGCTGGCCGTAACCGCTAGGGTCACTGGGTGATTTCCAAACTCCTGGTGGCCAACCGCGGCGAGATCGCGATCCGGGCCTTTCGCGCAGCCAACGAACTGGGTATCGCCACTGTCGCGGTGTACCCGTTCGAGGATCGCAACTCGCTGCATCGGCTCAAGGCTGACGAGTCGTACCAGATCGGCGAGAAGGGCCATCCGGTACGCGCGTACCTGAACGTCGAGGACATCGTCGCCACCGCGCTGGCGTGCGGCGCCGACGCGATCTACCCGGGCTACGGCTTCCTTTCGGAGAACCCCGAACTGGCGGCCGCCTGCGCCGCCGCCGGCATCACCTTCGTCGGACCGAGCTCCGACATCCTCGAACTGACGGGCAACAAGGCCCGGGCCATCGAATCGGCGCGGGCCGCGGGGCTGCCCGTGCTGGCGTCGTCGGAGCCGTCGTCGTCGGTCGACGACCTCCTCGCGGCCTCCGAACAGATGCAGTTCCCGCTGTTCGTCAAGGCCGTCGCCGGTGGTGGCGGCCGCGGCATGCGCCGCGTGGCCGACCCGGCCGACCTGCGGGAGGCCATCGAAGCCGCGTCGCGCGAAGCCGATTCGGCCTTCGGTGACCCGACGGTGTTCCTGGAGCAGGCCGTCGTGAACCCGCGGCACATCGAGGTGCAGATCCTCGCCGACACCCACGGCAACGTCATGCACCTGTTCGAGCGCGACTGCAGCGTCCAGCGCCGGCACCAGAAGGTCATCGAACTGGCGCCCGCGCCGAACCTGGACCCCGAACTGCGCACGCGCATGTGTGCCGACGCCGTGGCCTTCGCCCGGCAGATCGGCTACACGTGCGCGGGCACCGTCGAATTCCTCGTCGACGAGCGCGGCCAGCACGTGTTCATCGAGATGAACCCGCGCATCCAGGTCGAGCACACCGTCACCGAGGAGATCACCGCTGTCGACCTCGTCGCGTCGCAGTTGTGTATCGCCTCCGGCTCGTCGCTCGAGGATCTGGGGCTGAGCCAGGAGACCATGCAGGCCCGCGGCGCCGCGCTGCAGTGCCGCATCACCACCGAGGATCCGGCCAACGGCTTCCGCCCCGACACCGGCCGCATCACCGCCTACCGCACCCCGGGCGGCGCCGGCATCCGCCTCGACGGCGGCACCAACCTGGGCGCCGAGGTATCGGCCCACTTCGACTCCATGCTGGTCAAATTGACTTGTCGCGGAAGGGATTTGACGACCGCGGTGGCTCGTGCCAAGCGGGCGCTGGCCGAATTCCGCATCCGCGGCGTATCGACCAACATCCCGTTCCTGCAGGCAGTGCTCGACGATCCCGACTTCGTCGCCGGCAAGGTGACGACGTCGTTCATCGACGAACGTCCGCAGCTGCTGACCGCACGCAGCAGCGCCGACCGTGGCACCAAAATCCTCAACTACCTGGCCGATGTCACGGTCAACCAGCCGCACGGGCCGCGCCCGTCGGCGGTGTACCCGCGCGACAAGCTGCCCGCCGTCGACCTGAAGGCGGCACCGCCCGCGGGGTCGAAGCAGCGCCTGGACGACCTGGGACCGGAGGGGTTCGCGCGCTGGCTGCGTGACACCCCGGCCGTCGGCGTCACCGACACCACGTTCCGCGACGCCCACCAGTCCCTGCTGGCCACCCGCGTGCGGTCCACCGGTCTGCTGGAGATCGCCCCGTACATCGCCCGGTCGACGCCGCAGCTGCTGTCGGTCGAGTGCTGGGGTGGCGCTACTTACGATGTGGGCCTTCGCTTCTTGAAGGAAGATCCGTGGGAGCGCCTGGCCGCACTGCGTGAGGCGCTGCCCAACATCTGTCTGCAGATGCTGCTGCGCGGCCGCAACACCGTCGGCTACACGCCGTACCCGGAACTCGTGACGTCGGCGTTCGTCGAAGAGGCCACGGCGACCGGTATCGACATCTTCCGGATCTTCGACGCGCTCAACAACGTGTCGTCCATGCGCCCCGCCATCGAGGCGGTGCGCGAAACCGGTTCCGCGGTGGCCGAAGTCGCGATGTCCTACACCGGCGACCTGATGAATCCCGGCGAGAAGATCTACACGCTGGACTACTGGCTCAAGCTGGCCGACGAGATCGTCGAGGCCGGTGCGCACGTGCTGGCCATCAAGGACATGGCCGGCCTGCTGCGGCCACCGGCCGCGGCAAAACTGGTGTCGGCGTTGAAGTCTCGCTTCGACCTGCCCGTGCACGTGCACACCCACGACACCCCGGGTGGTCAGCTGGCGACCTACATGGCGGCCTGGCAGGCCGGCGCCGACGCGGTCGACGGTGCCTCGGCGCCGCTGGCCGGCACCACCAGCCAGCCCGCGCTGTCGTCCA
This sequence comes from Mycobacterium sp. SM3041, assembly GCF_039668335.1. Lineage (NCBI taxonomy): Bacteria > Bacillati > Actinomycetota > Actinomycetes > Mycobacteriales > Mycobacteriaceae > Mycobacterium > Mycobacterium sp. SM3041. Next base: position 138,989 of record NZ_JAYXBQ010000045.1, read on the forward strand.
TCGTCGCGGCGGCCGCGCACACGCAGTACGACACCGGGCTGTCGCTGGAGGCGGTCTGCGATCTGGAGCCGTACTGGGAGGCACTGCGCCGGGTGTACGCGCCGTTCGAGTCCGGTCTGCCGGCGCCGACCGGCCGCGTCTACACGCACGAAATCCCCGGTGGCCAGCTGAGCAACCTGCGCCAGCAGGCGATCGCGCTGGGCCTGGGGGACCGGTTCGAGGAGATCGAGAACGCGTACGCCGGCGCCGACCGCGTCCTGGGCCGGCTGGTGAAGGTGACGCCGTCGAGCAAGGTGGTCGGTGACCTGGCCCTGTCGCTGGTCGGTGCCCACGTCACCGCCGACGATTTCGCGGCCGAGCCATCGCGCTACGACATCCCCGACAGCGTCATCGGATTCCTGCGCGGCGAACTGGGCGACCCGCCCGGCGGCTGGCCGGAGCCGTTGCGCAGCAAGGCATTGGAGGGCCGCGGCCCGGCCCGTCCGGAGCAGCAGCTGACCGCGGACGACGAGGCCCAGCTGGCCACCCCGGGCCCCGTGCGCCAGGGTGCCCTGAACCGGCTGCTGTTCCCCGGTCCGACGAAGGAGTTCCTGGCGCACCGCGAGGAGTACGGCGACACCTCGCGGCTCAGTGCCAACCAGTTCTTCTACGGCCTGCGCCGTGGCGAAGAGCACCGCGTGCAGCTGGAGAAGGGCGTCGAGCTGCTCATCGGCCTGGAAGCGGTGTCCGAGCCCGACGAGCGCGGCATGCGGACCGTGCTGTGCCTGATCAACGGTCAGCTCCGGCCCGTGCTGGTGCGCGACCGCGCCATCGCCGCGGACGTGCCGGCCGCCGAGAAGGCCGATCGCACCAACCCGGACCATGTCGCCGCGCCGTTCGCGGGCGTGGTCACGGTGGGCGTCGCGGTCGGTGACAAGGTCGACGCGGGCCAGACCATCGCCACCATCGAGGCAATGAAGATGGAGGCGGCCATCACCGCACCCAAGGCCGGCACCGTCGCGCGGATCGCCGTCACCCCCACCGCGGGCGTGGAAGGTGGCGATCTGCTCGTGGTGATCAGCTGACCCGGATCATCGGCGGCCGCCACGGCGGTCGCCGGATCTCGGTGCCCGCCAAAGGGACTCGGCCGACGACGGATCGGGTCCGCGAGTCGCTGTTCAACGTGCTGGCGGCCCGGGTGGACTTCGAGGGGGCCCGGGTCCTCGACCTGTACGCCGGGTCGGGTGCGCTCGGGCTGGAGGCGCTGTCGCGCGGAGCCGCGTCGGCCCTGTTCGTGGAGGCCGACCGACGCGCCGCGGCGGTGATCTCGCGGAACATCGCCGAGCTCGGGGTGGACGGCGCCGTCGTGCGATGCGGGACGGCGTCCAGTGTCGCGGCGACGACGGCGCCGCGGCCGGTGGATCTGGTGTTCGCGGATCCGCCCTACGACGTACCGGCTGCTGACGTGGAAGCCGTTGTCGGGCAGCTGGTTTCGGGTGGCTGGCTGGCCGAGGGGGCCGTCGCGGCGATCGAGCGCCCGGCGTCCGGCCCCGCGCTCGTCTGGCCGGACGGCTGGACCGTGCTGCGCGAGCGGCGGTACGGCGACACCCGGCTGGAAATGGCGGAGTGGACGGCCGGTCGGTCGAGCTGACCAGTCGGACTCGATGCGCTGCGGCCTTGTACCGTCATTGGCTATGAGTGGTGCGGTCTGCCCGGGATCCTTCGATCCGATAACCCTTGGTCACCTCGATGTCTTCGAGCGGGCAGCGGCCCAGTTCGACGAGGTGGTGGTGGCGGTGCTGGTGAACCCCAACAAGAAGGGCATGTTCACCGCGGAGGAACGCATCGCGATGATCAGCGAGGCGACGTCGCATCTGCCGAATCTGCGGGCCGAGGCCGGCTCCGGGCTCGTCGTCGACTTCGCCCGGGCGCGCGGGCTGACGGCCATCGTCAAGGGCCTGCGCACCGGCACGGACTTCGAATACGAGCTGCAGATGGCGCAGATGAACCGGCACGTCGCCGGCGTCGACACCTTCTTCGTCGCGACCAAGCCGCAGTTCTCGTTCGTGTCGTCGTCGTTGGCCAAGGAGGTCGCGGCCCTCGGCGGTGACGTCACCGACCTGCTGCCGGCGGTGGTGAACAAGCGGCTCCAGGCCAAGCTGGCCGGATAGGTCGCGACACACCGGCCCGCAAAGCCGAGTCACACGAGTAACAGCAGGCACACTGGTAACAACCAACTACGCCTGGAGGATGTTGCCGTGTACCGAGTATTTGAGGCGCTGGACGAGCTCGGCGCGATCGTGGAAGAGGCACGTGGCGTGCCCATGACCGCGGGCTGCATGGTGCCGCGGGGCGATGTCCTGGAACTTCTCGACGACATCAAGGATGCGATCCCCGGCGAGCTGGACGACGCCCAGGACGTCCTGGACGCCCGCGACGGGATGCTGCGTGAGGCCAAGCAGCACGCCGACTCGATGGTGTCGTCGGCCACGGCCGAGGCGGATTCGCTGGTCAACCACGCCCGTGCCGAGGCGGACCGGCTGCTCGCCGACGCGAAGGCGCAGGCCGACCGGATGGTCTCCGAGGCGCGTGCACACAGCGAGCGCATGGTCGTCGAGGCCCGCGAAGAGGCCAATCGGATCGCCAGTACCGCCAAGCGGGAGTACGAGGCCAGCACCAACCGGGCCAAGGCCGAGGTCGACCGGTTGCTGGAGAGCGGCAACCTGTCCTACGAGAAGGCCGTGCAGGAAGGCATCAAGGAGCAGCAGCGCCTGGTGTCTGAGACCGAGGTGGTTCAGACCGCCCACGCCGAGGCCACCCGCATGATCGATTCGGCGCACGCCGAGGCCGACCGCCTGCGCGGCGAATGCGACATCTACGTGGACACCAAGCTCGCCGAGTTCGAGGAGCACCTGCAGGGCACGCTGCGCTCGGTGAGCCGGGGCCGGCACCAGCTGCGTACCGCCGCCGGCACGCACGACTACGCCCAGCGCTGAACCGCTTCGCGGGAATGGCGTCCGGTCGGTGATCGGCGCCGACGTAGGATTGAGCAATGCCTGGCCCGAGTCCGCTGACCATTGACATCGCGCGATTGGGCCGTCGGCCCGGGTCGATGATCACGCACGTCGAAACCGTGCCCAGTCCCGAGCGGATCGGCCTGGATCTGATGGCGATCGCCGCCGGGGCGCCGATCGACCTCGACCTGCAACTGCAGTCGGTGTCCGAGGGCGTGCTGGTGACGGGGTCGGTGTCCGCACCGACCACCGGTGAGTGCTCGCGGTGCCTCAACCCGCTGTCGGGGCACGTCACCGTCGACCTCACCGAGCTGTTCGCGTATCCCGACAGCACGACCGAAGCCACCACCGAGGAGGACGAGGTCGGCCACGTCGTCGACGACGCCGTCGACCTCGAGCAGTCGATCATCGATGAGGTCGGGCTGACGCTGCCGTTCTCGCCGTTGTGCACCCCGGACTGCCCGGGACTGTGCCCGGATTGCGGGGTACGCCTCCTCGACGCCGAACCGGACCACCACCACGACAAGATCGACCCGCGGTGGGCGAAGTTGTCGGCGCTACTGCCCGAGACCCCCGACACCGACGGGGCTTCGTCGGAGGGCGGTTCGTGACGGTAGATCGTGCGCCGCTGCTGGCAGCGCTGGGCGTGCAGTTGACCGACGATCTGCTGACCGTGGCACTGACCCACCGCAGCTACGCGTACGAGAACGGCGGTCTGCCGACCAACGAGCGGCTGGAGTTCCTGGGCGACGCCGTGCTCGGATTGGTGATCACCGCCGAGATTTTCCGCCGCTACCCGGACCGCAGCGAAGGCGAGCTGGCCAAGCTCAAATCCGCGGTCGTGAACACCCAGGCGCTGGCCGAGATCGCGCGCACCCTCACCCCAGACGGACTCGGCAGCTACCTGCTGCTGGGCCGCGGCGAGATGGCCAGCGGCGGCGCCCAGAAGGCCAACCTGCTGGCCGACGGACTCGAATCACTGCTCGGTGCAACGTATGTCGAGCACGGCCACGAGGTGGCCCAAACCGTGGTGATGGGGCTGTTCAGCGCCGCGCTCGACACCGCGGCGAGTCTCGGGGCGGGCCTGGACTGGAAAACCAGCCTGCAGGAACTGTCCGCCGCCCGCCGGATCGGCGTCCCGTCCTATGTCGTGACGTCCACCGGACCGGAGCACGACAAGGAGTTCACCGCGCGCGCAGTGCTCAACGGCATCGACTACGGCGAAGGCGTCGGGCGCACCAAGAAGGAAGCCGAACAGCACGCCGCCGCGGCGGCCTACCAGGCGCTGGAGGCCAGTCCCGAAGTCGACCCTGACGCCGACGCCGTCAGCAATGCCTGAACTTCCCGAAGTCGAGGTCGTCCGCCGGGGCCTCGAATCTCACGTCGTGGCAAAGGGTTTCACCACGGTACGGGTGCTGCACCCGCGTGCGGTACGACGGCACGACAACGGTCCCGCGGATCTGGCCGGCCGGCTGGCCGGACGCCGGATCACCGGGACGGGCCGCCGCGGCAAGTACCTGTGGCTGACCCTCGACGGTGACGAGGCGCTGGTGGTGCACCTGGGCATGAGCGGCCAGATGCTGATCGGGCCACCGGCCCGGCCGTCACACCTGCGCATCGCGGCCGTGCTCGACGACGGCACCGAGCTGAGTTTCGTCGACCAACGTACGTTCGGCGGTTGGCAGGTCTGCGACCTCGTCGAGGTCGACGGCAGCGTCGTGCCCGTGCCGGTGGCGCACATCGCCCGCGACCCGCTGGACCCCGCATTCGATCCGGACGCCGTGGTGAATGTCTTGCGGCGCAAGGACTCCGAGATCAAACGTCAGCTGCTGGACCAAACCGTGGTGTCCGGTGTGGGCAACATCTACGCCGACGAATCGCTGTGGCGGGCGCAGGTCAACGGGTTCCGCCCGGCGTCGGCGCTGGCTCGGCGCCGACTCGGGGAACTCCTCGTCCACGCGGCAGACGTGATGAATTCGGCTCTGGCACAAGGCGGCACGTCATTCGACTCGCTGTATGTCAACGTCAACGGCGAATCCGGGTACTTCGACCGGTCACTGGACGCCTATGGCCAGGAAGGGGAGCCGTGCCGCCGCTGTGGCACGGCGATCCGGCGGGAGAAGTTCATGAACCGCTCGTCGTACTACTGCCCGAAATGCCAACCGCGGCCACGCATCCCGCGTCCGATCTGACGGCCCGGGCTACTTCAGCCCGGGGATGCCCTTGAACTTCGGCGAATCGGTCATGCAGAACTTCCACTCGCCGCCTTCCTTGCGCAGCGGAACGTTCGTGACCCCGGTGGACGAGCTGACGTTCACCGTCGCCCGATCTCCGTTGACGTCGATGTCGGTGATCTCGGCGCGTTTGGTCGAACCGGGGCCGGCGTCGCCGGCGCTGCCGCCCTTGCCGAACTTGCCCGCGATCGACGGCACCTTGTCGTACAGCTTCACGTCGTTCGCGCAGGAGTGCGCCTTGAAATCGTCGAAGGTGTCGATCTGCGACGTCATCAGGTCGCGGATCTTCTCCTGGTCCGAGGACGACGCACCGTTCGTCACCTCGCCACCGCTGGACGCCGTATCCGAGCCGGAGCCGGAGTCTGAGCGCGACATCACCAGGGCGAACACGACTCCGATCACGAGCACGACGGCGAATATCCCCGAACCGATGAGCGCCCACTTGCGGGTGTTGTTGGGCGGAGGCGGCGGCGGGAATCCGGGCTGCCCCGGAAAACCCGGCCCCATCGGGTAGCCGGGCGGCGGTCCGTAGCCCGGGTATCCGTATCCGGGTTGGCCGTAGGTCGGCTGCCCATAGGCGGGCTGTCCGTAGATCGGTTGCCCATAGGCGGGTTGCCCATAGGCGGGTTGGCCGTACGCAGGCTGGCCGTATCCCTCGGGCGGCGGCTGTGGCGGCTGCCAGGGCTGGGCGCCCGGATCAGAGCCGGACGGGGGATAGGTCATGTCTGCGCGCTCCCTGTGAACTGTGCTTGGTATCCAACGTAACACCAGCGCCACTACCCGAAATGCCAACCGCGGCCGGGTAAGTCACAGGTCGATCACTTCATGCCGGGCAGATTCTGCAGCTGCTTCAGCTGCGGTGAATCGGTGAAGCAGATCTTCCACTCGCCGCTCTCTTTGCGGAAGTAGAGCGTGCCGGACCGCTCCAGCCCGGTGCTCGACGTCGCGGTGACTTCGGCGGTGGCGGTATCCCCGGTCACGTTGACGCTGTCGACGGTCGCTTTGCCCTTGGCGCCGGTCGGATTGGTGCCGGTGCTGTCGGCGATGCCGGGGAACTTGCTGAAGAACTTCTGGTCGTTCTCACACGCACGTTCTTTGATCGACGACGGCCCCGAGCTCATCAGGCTCCGAATCTGATCCTCGTCGGAGTTGCCGCCCAGTGCGCTGAGCCCACCGCCGGAATTCGAGACCAGGACCACGGCGAGCACGATGCCCACGACGATGATGGCCGCCAGCCCACCGATCAGCGCCCACTTCGGGCCGTTCGATTTGGGTTGCGGCGCACCGGGGAAACCCGGGCCCATCGGATAACCCGGCGGCTGTCCGTATCCGGGCTGGCCGTAGGTCGGCTGACCGTACGAGGGCTGACCGTACGAGGGTTGCCCATAGGCGGGCTGGGGCTGGCCGTATCCCGGCTGGCCGTAGCCGGCCGGCGGGTACCCGGGTGCCGGCTGCTGCGGCTGCTGCCACGGCTGGCCGCCTGGCTGCGGCCCGAGCGGGGGATAGGTCATGTCTGGTCGCTCCCTGTGAACTGTGCTTGCCGTCCAAGTTAACACCGCTGGGCCGTCTACCTCCGGAAACGCCGGTCAGCCTCGGTCGTTACTTCATCCCCGGCAGCTGCTGCAGTTGCTTCATCTCAGGGGAGTCGGTCAGGCAGTACTTCCACTCGCCACCTTCCTTCCGGAAATAGACGGTGGCGGAGGCCTCACGTCCACTTTCGGCACGCGTGGTGACGTTCACGGTGGCACGCTCGCCCGTCACGTCGACACTGTTGACGGTGACCTTCACTTTGGGCCCGACCGGCGCCTTCTTCCCGTCGGCGAGGCCAGGGAACTTACTGAAGAACTTGGCGTCGGCCTCGCACCGGTGGTCCTTCAACGCCGTCGGGTCGCTCATCAGGCTGCGAATCTGGTCCTCGTCCGAGTTACCGCCCAGTGCGCTGAGCCCACCGCCGGAGCCCGAGGTCCACACCACCACGCCGATCACGATGCCGATGACCGCGAGCAGGGCCAGCCCGCCGATCAGGAACTTCTTGTTGTTGTTCGGGGTTGGCGCGCCGGGATAGCCGGGTCCCGGGGGAAACCCGGGTGCCTGGCCGTATCCGGGCCCCATTGGGTAGCCGGGTGCCTGCCCGTAGCCGGGTGTCTGTCCGTACCCGGGCGGTTGTCCGTACCCGGCCGGTTGCCCGTACCCGGGCGCCTGCCCGTAGCCGGCCGGCGGGTACCCGGGTGCCGGCTGCTGCGGCTGCCACGGCTGAGGACCCGGCGACCCGGGCGGGGGATAGGTCATTGTCTGGTCGCTCCTCGCGAAGTGGTGCGTGATGGCGAAATCGGCGCCGGCGAGCCGTGATCTCAGCGGGTTCCGGGCAGGTTCTTGAATACGGGATTGTCGGTGGAGCAGAACTTCCACTCGCCGCCTTCTTTACGCAGCCAGAACGCAACCTGCGACGACCCCGGGGGTTTGACCGTGGCGCGGTCGCCCGTGACGGTGATGTCGAGGACCTGCATGCTGTCCGCGTCACCTGCGACCTTCGGTATCGGCATACTGCCGAATGCGCCGCCGCCCGCCTGGCCGAAGAACTTGCGGTCGTTGGCACAGGAGATCGACGCCATGTCGCCCCCGCCGAAGTTGGCCAGAAACTGGCGAATCTCGTCCTCATCGGAACTGCCGCTGCCCGACGACCCTGGCTCAGTGGCGTCGTTTGTCGGACCCGTGCTGCCGGCTGCACTCTTGCGCGCACCGGACTGGCGGCTCGCGGATGTCGACTGGTCGTCGTCGGAGGAACCGGTCAGCGCGTAGATTCCGACGCCACCGAGGACCAGCACCAGCACCACGGCGCCGGCGATCAGAATCCACTTGCCCGGACCGCCCGAGTTCGGCGGCGGAGTGGCACCGGCATAGCCGTACGGCATCGGCTGACCGGGCATCGGACCGTATCCGGGCGGGCCATATGCGGGGTAGCCGGGAGCAACCGGCTGGCCGCCGTACGGTCCCTGCTGTGGGTACCCGGATGGCCCTGGATTCGGACCCGGGTATGGGTACGTCATGTGAACTCTCCCCCCGAGAGTGTTGCGCGAATCCCTGACTTTACCTGGGGCCCAGCAGGGTTCCCGCCGGACATTGAGCGGCGGCGCGGTACAAATGTGCCATGACGGAACTGTGGGTCGAACGGACCGGGGTGCGCCGCTACACCGGGCACAGCTCGCGAGGGGCCGAGGTCCTCGTCGGGTCCGAGGACGTCGAGGGCGTCTTCACCCCGGGGGAATTGCTCAAGATCGCGTTGGCGGCCTGCAGCGGCATGAGCAGCGATGCGCCGCTGCGTAGCCGACTCGGCGACGATTACCAGACCACCATCCGGGTGTCGGGGCCGCCGGACCGTGAGAACGAGGTCTACCCGCTGCTGCAGGAGTCGATGGAGCTGGACCTCTCGAGTCTGTCCGAGGACGAGATCAAGCGACTCAAGATCGTCGTCGAGCGAGCCATCGACAAGGTCTGCACGGTGGGCCGCACGCTGAAGGCGGGCACCGAGGTCACCTTCGGGTTCGCTGAATGACGGAGGCGGTCCGGCTGTCGGCCTGGGTACACGGCCGGGTGCAGGGTGTCGGGTTCCGGTGGTGGACCCGGGCCAGGGCACTGGAGCTGGGCCTCACCGGTTACGCCAGCAACAAGCCGGACGGCCGGGTGCACGTCGTGGCGCAGGGCCCGCGCGCCGACTGCGAGCAGCTGCTGGCACTCCTGCGCAGCGGCACCACCCCGGGCACGGTGGCGACCGTCGTCGACGACTGGGCCGTCGCGGGTGACCCGATCGACGGTTTTTCTGAGCGTTAGAAGCCCAGGGGTCCCCGGCATTTAACCGGCGCGACGGTAGGGTTTCACCCCATGCATCTGAAGAGTCTGACGCTGAAGGGCTTCAAGTCCTTCGCGTCGCCGACGACTCTTCGCTTCGAACCCGGTATCACGTGCGTGGTGGGGCCGAACGGTTCGGGCAAATCGAACGTCGTCGACGCCCTGACCTGGGTGATGGGCGAGCAGGGCGCCAAGACCCTGCGCGGCGGCAAGATGGAAGACGTCATCTTCGCCGGCACCTCGTCACGGGCCCCGCTGGGCCGGGCCGAGGTGACGCTGACCATCGACAACTCTGACAACGCCCTGCCGATCGAGTACTCCGAGGTGTCGATCACCCGCCGCGTGTTCCGGGACGGCGCCAGCGAGTACGAGATCAACGGCAGCAGCTGCCGGTTGATGGATGTGCAGGAACTGCTGTCCGACTCCGGCATCGGCCGCGAGATGCACGTCATCGTCGGCCAGGGCAAGCTGTCGGAAATCCTGGAATCGCGACCCGAGGACCGTCGCGCCTTCATCGAGGAGGCCGCCGGGGTGCTCAAGCACCGCCGGCGCAAGGAGAAGGCGGTCCGCAAGCTCGACGCCATGCAGGCCAACCTGGCCCGCCTGACCGACCTGACCACCGAACTGCGCCGTCAGCTCAAGCCACTGGGCCGGCAGGCCGAGATGGCGCGCCGCGCGCAGACCATCCAGGCCGATCTGCGGGACGCCCGGCTGCGTCTGGCCGCCGATGACCTGGTGACTCGGCAGGCCGAATTCGACGACACCAATCAAACCGAGACCGCACTGCGGCGTGAGCACGGAGAGGTGGCCGAGCGCCTCGAAGCCGCATCGGCCGAACTTGCCGGCCACGAAGCGGCGGTATCGGGCCTGTCCGGCCGCGCCGAGGCAGCGCAACAGACCTGGTTCCGGTTGTCCGCGCTCGCCGAGCGAGTCAGCGCCACCGTGCGGATCGCCACCGAACGCACGAACCTGCTGGACTCCGACCCTGAAGTGTCGACCGGGCCGGACCCGGACGCGCTGGACGCCGAGGCCGACGCCGTCGCCGAGCACGAGGAACAACTGCTCGCCGAACTCGCCGAATCGCGGACCCGGCTCGAGGCCGCCCGCGGCGCGCTTGCCGAATGCGAACGTGCGGCGGCCGACGCCGAACGCGCGCAGATGGCCGCGGCCCGTGCCGAAGCGGACCGGCGCGAAGGACTCGCGCGGTTGTCCGGACAGGTCGACACCATGCGGACCCGCATCGAATCGATCGACGAGGGCGCGGTCCGGCTGACCGGCAGCATCGAGGAGGCAGCAGCTCGGGTCGAGCAGGCGAAAGCCGAGTTCGAACTCGTGCAGAGCAAGGTCGGTGAGTTGGATGCCGGCGAGTACGGGCTCGACGAGCATCACGATCGGACCATCGCGGCGATGCGTCAGGCCGACGAGCGCGTCGACGAGCTGCAGGCGGCCGAGCGTGCCGTCGAGAAGCAGGTCGCATCCCTTCGAGCCCGCATCGACGCCCTTTCGGTGACCCTCGACCTCAAAGACGGGTCGGCGTGGCTGCAGAAAAACCACGATGGCTCAGGGCTTTTCGGCTCGGTGGCCGAACTGGTGCGGGTGCAGCCCGGCCATGAAGCGGCGATCGCGGCGGTGCTGGGCGCCGCCGCCGATGCACTGGCGGCCGAGAGTTTCGATGCCGCACGCGCCGCGGTGGACGCGCTCAAAAAGGGCGACGGTGGCCGGGCGGCCATTGTGCTGGGCGACTGGCCGGTTGAATCCTCTTCGCCGCGTGGGGATTTGCCATCCGCTGCGCAGTGGGCGCTGGACCTGGTCGACGTGCCGGACCGGCTCTCGGGCGCGATGCACGCCATGCTGGCGCGGGTCGCAGTGGTCGCTGATCTGCCCGCGGCGCTGGAGCTGGTGGCCGCACGTCCGGAGCTGCGTGCGGTGACGGCGGACGGCGATCTGGTCGGCGCCGGCTGGGTGAGCGGCGGGTCTGATCGCAAGCCGAGTGCTCTGGAGATCACCTCGGAGATCGAGAAGGCCCGCACCGCGCTGATCGACGCCGAACGCCAGACCAGTGAATTCGGTGCCGCGTTGGCGGGTGCGCTGGCCGAACAGTCGGCGCGTCGCGACGCCGTCGAACACGCGCTGGCCGCGCTGCACGAATCCGATGCCACCATCTCGTCCGTCTACGAGCAGTTGGCGCGGTTGGGTCAGGAGGCCCGGACCGCCGATGCCGAATGGCAGCAGCTGATGGCCCAGCGCGACGAGCTCGAAGCCGGCCGCAGCCGGACCTTGGCCGAGCTGGCCGAGCTCGAAGACCGGTTCCACAACGCGCAACAGGAGCCGATGTTCGACGTCGAATTCGTCGACCGCTCCGAGACGACGGCAGCCGCCGAAGAGGCGCGCGCCGTCGAGGTCGAGGCCCGGCTCGCATTACGTACCGCTGAGGAACGCGCGAATGCCGTTCGCGGACGGGCAGATTCACTGCGCCGGGCCGCGGCCGCCGAGCGTGAGGCCCGGGTACGGGCGGCACGCGCCCGCGAGGCCCGGGAGAACGCGGCGAAGGTCGCGGCCGCCGTCGCCGACTCCGGTCGGCTGGTGGCCGAAAAGCTGGCTGCCACAGTGGCTCTCGCGGCACGCAAGCGCGACACGCTGGCCACCGAGCGCGCTCAGCGCTCCGAGGGGTTGACGCGGGTAAGGGCGGAAGTATCCGAACTCAGTGCCCGCGCCGCGGCGTTGACCGAGGCGTTGCACCGCGACGAGGTCGCGAAAGCCCAAGCGGCCCTTCGTATCGAGCAACTCGAGCAGCAGGCGCTGGAGCAGTTCGGTATGGCGGTCGCGGACCTGGTAGCCGAATACGGACCGGACGTGCCGCTGCCACCGACCGAACTCGAGATGGCCGAGTACGAGCAGGCCAAGGAACGCGGCGAACAGGTCAGCGCGCCCACGCCGATGGCATTCGACCGGCCCACGCAGGAGCGCCGCGCGAAGAAGGCCGAGAAGGAACTGGCCGAGCTCGGCCGGGTGAATCCCTTGGCGCTGGAGGAGTTCGCCGCGCTCGAGGAGCGCTACAACTTCCTGTCGACGCAGCTGGAGGATGTCAAGGGTGCCCGCAAGGACCTGATGGACGTCATCGCCGACGTCGATGAGCGCATCCTGCGCGTGTTCACAGAGGCCTATGCCGACGTGGAGCAGGAGTTCACCCAGGTGTTCTCGACGCTGTTCCCCGGTGGCGAGGGCCGGCTGCTGCTGACCAACCCCGGCGACATGCTCACCACCGGCATCGAGGTCGAGGCCCGGCCACCGGGCAAGAAGGTCAAGCGGTTGTCGCTGCTGTCGGGCGGTGAGAAGTCGCTGACCGCGGTGGCCATGCTGGTGGCGATCTTCCGGGCCCGGCCGTCACCCTTCTATGTCATGGACGAGGTCGAGGCCGCGCTGGACGACGTGAACCTGCGCCGCCTGATCAGTCTGTTCGAGCAGCTGCGGGAAAAGTCGCAGCTGATCGTCATCACGCACCAGAAGCCGACCATGGAGGTCGCCGACGCGCTGTACGGCGTCACCATGCAGGGCGACGGCATCACGCAGGTCATCTCGCAGCGCATGCGCGGCCAGGAGTTGGTCTCCAGCACCTGACACAATGTTCGCGTGTCGGAAGGTCTCTGGATCGCGATAGCGATCGTCGCTGTTCTCGTTGTCACCGCTCTGGTGGTCGGATTCGTCCGCTACCGGCGCAGCAGGATTTCGCTGTCCGCGCCGGAGGAGACTCCGAAGCTGGACCGTTCCGGCGGCTACACGGCGTCCTCAGGCATCACGTTCAGTAGTTCGGACACCGCAGAGAAACTGCCGACCGTCGGGGACGACGCCGAGATTCCGCGTGACTCGCGCAAGCGCACCATCGCCGATGTTCAGCTGCCCGAGCCGGAGCTGGCAGAGCCTGAGGTCGTCGCAGAGCCGGAAGTGGTCGCCGAGCAGCCGGAAGTGGTTGCCGAGCCGGAGCCGACCGCTGCGCCCGAACCAGAGGCCGAGCCCGAGCCCGAACCGGAGCCTGAGCCCGAGGCCGCCCCGCGCGACGAGATCGCGCCGACCGCGGGCCGCCTGGAGCGCCTGCGCGGCCGCCTGGCCAAGTCGCAGACCACGCTGGGCCGCAGCATGCTGGGCCTACTGGGTGGTGGCGACCTCGACGAGGACTCGTGGGAGTCCATCGAGGACACCCTGCTGATCGCCGACCTGGGGCCGGTCGCCACCGAATCGATCGTCACCGCGCTGCGCAGCCGGATGGCCGAGGCCAATGTGCGCACCGAGGCCGATGTCCGCGCCGTGGTGCGTGAGGTGCTGATCAAGGAATTGCGGACCGACCTGGACCGGTCCATCAAGGCGCTGCCGCACGCCGACAAGCCGTCGGTGCTGCTGGTCGTCGGCGTCAACGGAGCCGGCAAGACGACCACTGTCGGCAAGCTGGCCCGCGTGCTGGTTGCCGATGGCCGTCGCGTCGTGCTCGGCGCGGCAGACACCTTCCGTGCCGCCGCGGCCGACCAGCTGCAGAGTTGGGGCGCCCGTGTGGGCGCTGACATCGTGCGCGGCCCCGAGGGTGCGGACCCGGCCTCCGTGGCGTTCGACGCCGTCGACAAGGGCATCGCAGCGGGCGCTGACGTCGTCGTGGTGGACACGGCGGGCCGGCTGCACACCAAGACCGGTCTGATGGACGAGCTCGGCAAGGTCAAGCGCGTCGTCGAGAAGCGCGCCAAGGTCGACGAGGTGCTGCTGGTGCTCGACGCCACCATCGGCCAGAACAGCCTGCCGCAGGCCCGGGTCTTCGCCGAGGTCGTGGACATCACCGGCGTGGTGCTGACCAAGCTCGACGGCACTGCGAAGGGCGGCATCGTGTTCCGGGTGCAGCAGGAGCTCGGCGTGCCGGTCAAGCTCGTCGGCCTCGGCGAGGGGCCGGACGATCTGGCGCCGTTCGAGCCCGCCGCCTTCGTCGACGCCCTCCTGGGGTGAATCGCAGCATTTGACCGTGCGTCTACGCTGCTCGCTACTCGATGTTTTCCTGCCGCGGCGCACGGTCAACACACGGTGGTCATTGACTGTGCGCTGCGGTTGCGTTTGTGCGAGCACCGAACGGCCAGGAAGCACAATCAAATTCGGCCGTCGTTGAGCCTGCACTCACGGTCAGCGTTATCCGGTTATCTCGCCCTCGCCACTGAACCAATCGATGCGGCGACCACGCGGGGAATCTGTCCGTCACCTCGGCCCGGCTGCTACACCGAGTGTGGGGCTCGGTGACGTGACACGCCGCGGATCGTCGCGATAACCGCCACACTCGGCGTAGGACCCCGCACCGTGCAGCAGCAGGGACCGCCTCACTCAGACGCCCGTGTTTTCGCACAGAAGCGACTGCTCACGGAGCAGATGACCAGGCCGAACAAACTCTTTAACCGCGCCGAAACGTAACTGGTCGATCCGTTCACATACGCGAAACGCCCGCGCGCCGTCGGCGAAACAACCGATGCGCAAAGTTCTGGCCTAGGTCATCGGCATCTGCCTGTGACATGGGTTAAGGAGGAAGCGGCCAGTGGATGGATTCCCTATCTTGGGCACGCCGGACACCGGTGATACCGCATGGATGCTGGTGAGTTCAGCGCTCGTGCTGTTGATGACACCGGGTCTGGCGTTCTTCTACGGCGGCATGGTGCGCCGTAAGGGCGTGCTCAACATGATCATGATGAGCATCAGCGCCATGGGTGTCGTCACGGTGTTGTGGGTGCTGTACGGCTACTCGATGGCGTTCGGCAACGACAAGTGGAGCTTCGTCGGGGATCCCACGCAGTACTGGGGACTGAAGGGCCTGATCGGCGGCAACTCGCTCGTTGCGCACCTGCCCGCGGGAACCACTGCGGCGGTACAGATTCCGCTCGCCGGGACCATTCCGCAGCTGGTGTTCGTGGCGTTCCAGTTGATGTTCGCCATCATCACCGTCGCCCTGATCTCGGGTGCGGTCGCCGACCGCCTCAAGTTCGGCGGCTGGCTGCTGTTCGCCGGCCTGTGGGCCACTTTCGTCTACTTCCCGGTCGCGCACTGGGTGTTCGCCTTCGACGGCATCACGGCCACGCACGGTGGCTGGATCGCCAACCAGCTCAAGGCAATCGACTTCGCCGGTGGTACCGCGGTGCACATCAACTCCGGTACCGCGGGCCTGGTGCTGGCCATCATCCTGGGCAAGCGCTCGGGCTGGCCCACCACTCCGATGCGGCCGCACAACCTGCCGTTCGTCATGCTGGGCGCCGGTCTGCTGTGGTTCGGTTGGTACGGCTTCAACGCCGGCTCGGCACTGACCTCTGACGGCGTCGCCGCGTCGACGTTCATCACCACCACCGTGGCTACCGCCGCAGCGATGCTGTTCTGGCTGCTGACGGAAAAGATTCGTGACGGTCACGCCACCTCCCTCGGCGCGGCGTCGGGCATCGTGGCCGGCCTGGTGGCCATCACTCCGTCCTGCTCGTCGGTCAATGTCATCGGTGCGCTGGCGATCGGCGCGGGCGCCGGCGTGGTCTGTGCGCTTGCGGTCGGCCTGAAGTTCAAGCTGGGCTTCGACGACGCGCTCGACGTGGTGGGCGTGCACCTGGTCGGTGGTCTGTTCGGCACCCTGATGGTCGGCCTGGTGGCCACCAAGGAGGCGCCGGCTGCTGTCGCGGGTCTGTTCTACGGCGGTGGGTTCGACCAGCTGTGGCGTCAGGCCGTCGGCGCGTTCGCGGTGCTTGGCTACTCGGCGATCGTTACCGCTATCTTGGCCTTGATCGTCAAGTACACCATCGGCCTGCGCCTCGACCGCGAGGACGAGGCCAACGGTATCGACGAGGCCGAACACGCGGAAACCGCTTATGAATTCGCGTGATCGGGAAGGATTTACGGTGACATCCACGAGTACCGCGGTTATTTGGAAGGAATTGATCAAATGAAGTTGATCACGGCGATCGTCAAGCCGTTCACGCTCGAAGACGTCAAAACCGGTCTGGAGCAGATGGGCATCCTCGGGATGACCGTCAGCGAGGTGCAGGGCTACGGGCGCCAGAAGGGCCACACCGAGGTTTACCGCGGTGCCGAGTACTCGGTGGACTTCGTGCCTAAGGTCCGGGTCGAGGTCATCGTCGACGACGCGTCGGTCGACAAGGTCGTGGATGTCATCGTGCAGGCCGCGCGGACCGGCAAGATCGGTGACGGCAAGGTGTGGGTCACCTCTGTCGAGACCGTGGTCCGCGTCCGTACGGGTGAGCGGGGCAGCGACGCCATCTGACGTCGGCTGACCACCAGATGACAATGCAGACACCAGATTCCGCTGCCGGAGCCGACGATACTTCGGTTTCGCCTGCTTCGGCAGCGGGATCAACCCGTCCGGCGAGCGACCTGAGCGCTGCTGTCGAGCAGTTGCTCACCGGCGGCGCGCGCCGCCTCGATTCGGTGGCGTTGCGCGAGGCGCTGGTCGATCTGTACGAATTCTGGCTTGCCGCAAAGGCAACCGAGATCGGCATCACCGAGACCAGTGGGTTCTCCATCGTGGCCACCGGCGGTCTCGGACGGCGAGAGATGCTGCCGTACTCGGACCTGGATTTGATGCTGTTGCACGACGACCTGCCGCAGGCCGAGGTCACCGAGGTCGCCGAGGCGCTGTGGTACCCGTTGTGGGACGCCAACATTCACCTCGACCACAGTGTCCGGACGGTGCCGCAGGCGCTCAAGACAGCAGCCGGCGACGTCTCTGCCGGGCTGGCCATGCTCGACGCCCGGCACATCGCGGGCGATTCTGATCTGTCGTCGCTCTTGGTCGGCGGCGCCAGGCGGCAATGGCGGACCGGGATCACGTCCCGTTTCACGGAATTGATCGAACACGCCGCGGCGCGGTGGGAACGTTCCGGTCAGATCGCGCACCGCGCGGAGCCGGATCTCAAGAACGGTCGCGGCGGCCTGCGGGATGTGCAGCTGCTCAACGCACTGGCCATGGCGCAGTTGGCCGACGTCTACCCGAGTCGTTCCGTGGCTTCACCCATCGGCACCCTGGGCGACGCCCACCTGGCACTGCTCAACGTTCGCACCGAGCTCCATCGTGTCTCGCACAAGGGCCGCGAGATGGTACTGGCCCAGTACGCCGACGAGGTCGGCTCCGCACTGGGTATCGGGGACCGCTTCGATCTGGCGCGCATGATCAGCGATGCCGCCCGCACCATCAGCTTCTACGTGGACGCCGGCGTGCGTACCGCGGGGAATGCCCTGCCGCGCAGAGGCTTTGCGGCGCTCAAACGACCCGTCCGGCGACCACTGGACGAGGGCGTACTCGAGTTCGGTGGCGAGGTCATCCTGGCCCGCGACGCCAAGCCGCAGCGCGACCCCGGCCTGATCCTGCGAGTGGCCGCCGCAGCGGCCACCAACGGCCTGCCCATCGCGGCCTCGACATTGGCGCGGCTTGCCGAGTCGGCGCCCGAACTGCGGGCACCGTGGCCGAAGGAAGCGCTCAACGACCTGTTGGTGATGCTGGCGGCGGGGCCGGGCGCGGTGTCCACCGTGGAGGCCCTCGACCGGACCGGGCTGTGGGGCCGGCTGTTCCCGGAGTGGGGCGCGATCCGTGACCTGCCGCCGCGCGACGTCGTGCACATCTGGACCGTCGACCGGCATCTGATCGAAACCGTCTCCCGGGCAAGCGCTTTCACCACCCGCGTGGACCGGCCCGACCTGCTGGTGCTGGGTGCGCTGCTGCATGACATCGGCAAGGGCAGGGGCGGCGACCACAGTGTGATCGGCGCCGAACTGGCCAATCAGATCGGCATCCGGCTGGGCCTGTGGCCGGCCGATATCGAAGTGCTGGTCAAGATGGTGCGCTACCACCTGTTGCTGCCGGAGACGGCGACCCGTCGAGACCTGCAGGACCCCAACACCATCGCCGCGGTGGTCGACGCACTGGGCGGCGACGGGCAGCTGCTGGAGCTGCTGCACGCGCTGGCCGAGGCGGATTCGCTCGCCACCGGTCCCGGTGTGTGGGGTGACTGGAAGGCCTCGCTGATCGGCGATCTGGTCCGGCGCTGCCGGATGATGATGGCGGGGGAGGACCTGCCGCATCCCGATCCCATTGATCCGCAACTGCTTTCGCGTGCCGACCAGAGCGGTGTCCATGTGGAGCTCACGGCGGCGGACAGTGCGCACCTGTTCAACGTCACGATGCTCGCCCCGGACCGCCGCGGCCTGCTGTCGAAGGCCGCCGGGGTGCTGGCCCTGCACTCGCTGCGCGTGCATTCGGCGTCGGTCAACAGCCACGAAGGGCTGGCGATCAACACGTTCGTGGTGTCGCCGCACTTCGGCTCGCCGCCGGCCGCCGAACTGCTGCGCCAGCAGTTCATCCTGGCGCTCGACGGCGATCTCGACGTGATCGCCGCGCTCGAGCAGCGGGACGAGGAAACTCCGGCCCCGACCCGGCGGGCCGGCGAGATTCCCGCAGCGGTGCCCGGCTATCACGCGATCGCGCCACCCCGGGTCCGGTGGTTCGACGGCTCTTCGGACGATGAGTTGGTCGTCCAGATCCGCAGCGCCGACCGGCCTGGCCTGCTCGCCCGCCTGGCCGCTGTGGTCGAGCGCAAGGGCGTCGACGTCGCCTGGGCGAAGGTGACGACGTTGGGCGCCACCGTCGTCGACGCATTCGGACTGGTGGTTCCGGAGGCCTTCACCGCCGCCGAGGCCCGAGCCGCGTTCGAGCAGGATCTGTACGCGGTGCTGCCTGCGCCCGTGCCGGCCAAGCCCGCCGTGATTACTGCTGAGGTGAGTTAGCGAGTTCGGCGCTGCCGCACCAATTCCGGACGGCGGCACCGACCTCGGCCGCCTCGCCGGCCCACGCGACATAGCCGTCGGGCCGGACCAGCACGGCGGGCGGCAATTGGTCGTCGTCCGTGACTGCGCAGTTGATGTCCGTGCGGCCGAGTGCCGGGTCGCTCTTGGTCAGCAGTAGGAAGCGGCCGTCACGCAACAGTTCGTAGACCCGGGTGCCCGCGCACGCCACGTCGGGCATTCGCTGCCCGACCAATCGGTGGTCGGCGCGCTTGCGTGGATAACTGATGGCGATTCCGCTGAGGCGGCCACCCATGGCGCGCCGGGTCGGCCCGGTGCTCAACAGCGCGGTGATCGCGATGCGCCGCAGCACTCGCCGCGGCAGGCTGCGGCCCAGCACCAGCTGATTGAACGCGTCGGTGAGTTTGA
Organism: Mycobacterium sp. SM3041; assembly: GCF_039668335.1. NCBI lineage: Bacteria > Bacillati > Actinomycetota > Actinomycetes > Mycobacteriales > Mycobacteriaceae > Mycobacterium > Mycobacterium sp. SM3041. Next base: position 158,280 of record NZ_JAYXBQ010000045.1, read on the forward strand.
GCACCTTCGCGCCGACGGCATGGCGTTCGCGCTGATAACTGTCCAAGAGCCAGCCCGGCGCGGTGCCCTTGACGGCCGACGCCAGCTTCCAGCCCAAGTTCATCGCATCCTGGATTCCGGTGTTCATGCCTTGCGCGCCGAGGGGCGAGTGCACGTGGGCCGCGTCGCCGGCGATGAAGCAGCGCCCGACGCGATAGCGGTCGGCCTGTCGCCGCTCGGACAGGAACCGGGTGCTCCAGCGCATCTCGCCGACGCCGAAGTCGGTCTTCGCGATCCGGAGCAGGGACTGCCTGATCTCTGAAAGTGGCACCGGCTCGCTGAGTGGTACGTCCTCCCGGGTCCGGTCCCACGCGATGGCGCGGAACCAGCCGTCGCCGAACGGGACCAGCAGCACGACGCCTTCGGGACTGGTCGCGGCGGCGAGCCCGTCAGCCGGTGGGTTCGCCAGCTGCACATCGGCCAGCAGGATGTGGGTCTGGTACTGCTTGCCGGCGAACCCGATGCCCAGCATCGTGCGTACCGCGCTGTGCGCACCGTCGCAGCCGACGAGGTAACCGGTGCGCACCGTGCTCTGGTCCGCGAGCCGCACGGTGACGCCGTCGCGGTCCTGCGTCAGGCCGACGATCTCTGCGCCGTAGCGGATTTCGACACCGAGCTCGATGGCGCGTGCGGTCAGCACCCGTTCGGTCAGGCTTTGCGGTGCCATCAGCACCATGGGGTAGCGGGTGGGCAGTTCCTGCAGGTTGATCGTCGCCCCCGGGACGGGGCTCACGGTCTGGACCGGGAGCCCGCGCTGTACGAGTTCGTCGGCCAGACCGCGGGCGTCCAGCAGTTCCAGCGTCCGCGCGTGCACGCCGAAAGCCCGGGTGATGTTCGGGATGTCGCGGCGTCGTTCGAGCAACTGGACCGCGACGCCGCGCATGGCCAGTTCGCACGCCAGCGTCAGGCCCGTCGGACCGGCGCCGACCACGACGACGTCCGTGCTGTTCAAGGTGGTCATCTCAGGCTCCTCAATTAATTCATCAGGCAATGAATTCATCGCATGATGAAATACTGCGCGCCCGGGTGTCGCCGTGTCAAGGGGACGGTGGTGCCGAAGTACCGGCGGCAGGCGCTGCGGTTAGGCTTAACCCCGTGTTTGAATCCCTGTCCGACCGGTTGACCGGTGCGCTGTCGGGTCTGCGCGGCAAGGGCCGGCTGACCGACGCCGATATCGACGCCACCGCCCGCGAAATCCGCCTGGCCCTGCTCGAGGCCGACGTGTCGCTGCCGGTCACGCGCGAGTTCATCGGCCGGATCAAGGACCGTGCCAAGGGCGCCGAGGTCTCCGGTGCGCTCAACCCGGCGCAGCAGGTCGTCAAGATCGTCAATGAGGAGCTCATCGGCATCCTCGGTGGTGAGACGCGCCAGCTGGCGTTCGCCAAGACGCCGCCGACGGTCATCATGCTGGCGGGTCTGCAGGGTTCGGGTAAGACCACCCTCGCCGGCAAGCTGTCGAAATGGCTCAAGGAGCAAGGACATACGCCGCTGCTGGTGGCCTGTGACCTGCAGCGCCCGGGCGCGGTCAACCAGCTGCAGATCGTCGGTGAGCGGGCGGGCGTCAACGTCTTCGCGCCGCATCCGGGAGTCTCGCCCGACGGCGTGACCATCGACCAGATGACCACCGGTGACCCGGTGTCGGTCGCCGCCGCGGGTCTGGCCGAGGCCAAGGCCAAACACTTCGACGTCGTGATCGTCGACACCGCCGGCCGCCTCGGTATCGACGAAGAACTGATGGCCCAGGCCGCCGCGATCCGCGACGCCGTCAAGCCCGACGAGACGCTGTTCGTCCTCGATGCGATGATCGGTCAGGACGCCGTGACCACCGCCAACGCCTTCCGCGAGGGCGTCGGCTTCACCGGTGTCGTGCTGACCAAGCTGGACGGCGACGCCCGCGGTGGTGCGGCGCTGTCCGTCCGCGAGGTCACCGGCGCGCCGATCCTGTTCGCTTCCGCCGGTGAGAAGCTCGAGGACTTCGACGTCTTCCATCCGGACCGTATGGCGTCGCGAATCCTGGGCATGGGCGACGTCCTCACCCTGATCGAGCAGGCCGAGCAGGTCTTCGACCAGAAGAAGGCCGAAGAGGCCGCCGCCAAGATCGGCTCCGGCGAACTGACGCTCGAGGACTTCCTCGAGCAGATGCTGATGATCCGCAAGATGGGTCCCATCGGGAACCTCCTGGGCATGCTGCCCGGTGCCGGTCAGATGAAGGATGCCCTGGCCGCCGTCGACGACAGCCACCTGGACCGCATCCAGGCCATCATCCGCGGCATGACCCCCGCCGAGCGGTCCGATCCGAAGATCATCAACGCCTCGCGGCGGCTGCGCATCGCGAACGGCTCCGGCGTCACCGTGGCCGAGGTCAACCAGCTGGTCGACCGCTTCTTCGAGGCCCGCAAGATGATGTCGCAGATGGCCGGCCAGATGGGAATGCCGTTCGGCCGCAAGAACTCTCGTAAGGCAGCCAAGGGTAAGAACAAGCAGGCGGGCAAGGGCCGCAAGGGCGGACGGGGCCCGACGGCGCCGAAGGCGGCCGCCAACCCGTTCGGTCTCGACCCGAGCGCGCTGCCGGGCGGTTTCCCGGACCTGTCGAACATGCCGCAGGGGCTCAACGAGTTGCCGCCGGGCCTTGCCGACTTCGATCTGTCACAGCTGAAGTTCCCGAAGAAGTAAGCCGATGGCTACGGCCTCTCCCGTCGCTTCGCTCGCCTCGATGCACATCCGCGGTCGGGGCTTGCCCGACGGCGACGAGGTGCAGTGGTGGATACACGACGGAGTGCTGTCGGCCGAGCCGATCGCGAACGCCGACACCATCTTCGACGGTGGCTGGATCATCCCCGGCCTGGTCGACGCGCACTGTCACGTGGGCATCGGGCCGGGTGGCGCCGTCGAACCCGACGAGGCCGAGCGGCAGGCCGAAACCGAGCGGCAGGCCGGTGCGCTGCTCCTGCGCGACGCCGGATCGCCGGTCGACACCCGCAGCTTCGACGACCGTGACGACCTGCCGCGGATCATCCGGGCGGGTCGGCACCTGGCGCGGCCCAAGCGCTACCTGCCCGGGCTGCCCATCGACGTCGAGGACGAGTCGCAGCTGCCGCAGTACGTCGCCGAACAAGCCCGTCGCGGTGACGGCTGGGTCAAGCTGGTCGGCGACTGGATCGACCGGGGCGTTGGTGACCTGACGCCACTGTGGTCCGACGAAGTTCTGAAGCAGGCCATCGGCGCCGCACATGCAAACGGTGCCCGGGTCACGGCGCACGTGTTCGGCGAGGACGCGCTGCCGGGGCTGATCAACGCCGGCATCGACTGCATCGAGCACGGCACCGGGATCACCGACGACATCATCGAGCTGATGCTGGCCCACGGCACGGCGCTGGTGCCGACGCTGATCAACATCGAGAATTTCCCGGGGATCGCGGAGAAGGCGGCCAAGTTCCCGGCCTACGCCAAGCACATGCGCGACCTCTATGCGACGTGCCCGCAGCGGGTCGGTGCCGCCCACGAGGCCGGGGTTCCCATCTACGCGGGCACCGACGCCGGCGGCATGATCGCCCACGGCCGCATCGCCGACGAGGTCGCCGCCCTCGGCCGGGTGGGGCTGAGCCCGACGGACGCGCTGGGGGCGGCCAGCTGGGACGCACGAAAGTGGTTGGGGCGTCCGGCGCTTGAGCACGGCGCGTCGGCCGACCTGGTCTGCTACGCCGACGACCCACGGCTACCGGGTGTGCTCGACCACCCTGCGCTGGTGATCCTGCGCGGCAGGGTCTACTGACTCAGGCGTACTGGCTGAAACCCCAGTCCAGCAGCTGCCGGGCCTGCGGATAGAGATCGCCGGTGCCGTACATCTGCACCACGACCAGCCGGTGGTTGCCGCGTTGCGCCGCACCCACATAGGTCTTGCGGGCCCGGTCCGTATAGCCGGTCTTGCCGGCGAAATCGCCCGGGTAACCGGTCAGCAACTCGTTCTGACTGGTGAGGGTCTTGCCGGGAAACTGCGCGGACGTCTGCCGGAAGATCTCGGCGATCACCGGGTAGGTCAGCGCCGTCCGGTAGATCACCCCGAGATCGCGCGGGGTGGTGATCGATTCCCAGCCGGGGCCGTCGAGCCCGGACGGTGAGCCGGCGCGGGTGCTGCGGGCGCCGAGCGCGGCGGCCTTGCGGTTCATGGCGGCCACCGTGACGCGCTGGCCGCCGAGCATGTCTGCCAGCATGTTCGCGGCGTCGTTACCCGACACCATGAGCAGCCCGTCGAGGAGCTGGCGCACGGAATAGACCTGGCCGGGTTTGAGCCCGACACACGAGCACTCGACCTTGGTGTGCGACTCGTTGGCCCGGCCCAGGGCATCCGGCCGGAGGTTGTCCAGTACGACCATGGCCAGCAACGGCTTGATGGTGCTGGCCGGCGCGTACGAGCCGCCCGGGTCCTGCGACGCCAGTACCTGGCCCGTATCGAGGTCGGCGACGAGCCAGGCTTTGGCGGGGCCGTTCGCCAGCGCTTGTGCCCCCGTCGGTTGCCCGGTCGGTTCGGCCGTCGCGAGGGGTGTTGCGATCGGCGTCACCAGTAGTGCGCCGAGGGTCAGCGCGGTGGCCGTGAACAGTTTGCGCACGAGCGCCGACGCTACGGATTCCAGGCTGCGATCAGCTCGCGCCGAGATTCCGGTCGGGTATCGGTTGCTTCGTTTAGAGCGAGCCGACGCTGACCGAGCGGTCCTGCGCGAAGCCCCAATCCAGCAACTGGGAGGCCTGGTCCCAGTAGGTCGGTCCGCCCTCGTGCACCATGCCGTACATCATCGCGATGACCAGGCGGCGTCCGCCGCGGTCGGCTGCGGCGACGTACGTCTTCTTGGCGGCGTTGGTGAACCCGGTCTTGCCGCCGATGGCGCCGGGGTACCGCTGCAGCAGCTGGTTCTCGTTGACGATCTGCTCGTTGCCGTTCTTGCCGGGGAACGTCGCCGCGGGCTGCGCGGTGATCTGGGCGAAGTACGGGTTGGCCATCGCGGCGCGGAAGATGATGGCCAGGTCGCGCGGCGTGGTCCAGCCCGAGCCGCCCGCGCCGTCGAGGCCCGACGGGGTGGCGGCGTGGGTGTCGACGGCGCCGATCGCGGCGGCCTTGGCGTTCATCTTGGCGACGGCGACGTCGTAGCCGCCGATCATGTCGGCCAGGGCATTGGCCGCGTCATTGCCCGAGGCGAGCAGCACCGCGTCCAGCAGCTGGCGCGCGGTGTAGACGTGGCCGGGGACGATGCCGGCGCAGTTGCACTCCACCTGGGTGTCGGCGACGGTGCCGGCCACGGTCGCATCGAGGCTCGGCAGTTCACCGAGCGCGGTCAGCGCCAGCAGCGTCTTGATGGTGCTGGCGGGCGGATGCCGCACGTCGATGTCCTGTCCGGCGAGAATCTGGCCCGAGTCCATGTCGGCGACGATCCAGGCCGGGGCCGGCCCCGCCGGGATCTGTACGGTGCCGACCGGCTGGATGTCGGGGTCAGCGGCTGCCAGCGGCGTGACCGGGAACATGAGCGTCAGGGCCGCCGTGACGGCGGTTGCGAACCTTCTCATGGAGCGAGGAGCCTACTGGCTCAACCTGTGGGGCGCTGACTCGCCGCGGCTCCTTGGACGCCCGCCCGGTGCCGGGCGGGCGTGGCGCTTGCGGCGCGGTACGCGCCTGGAGGATGCACGCGGCGGCGCCGAGAACCAGGCCACATATCGCCAACACCGGCAATCGATCACCCAGCGTGAGCCATGCCATGACGCTGGCGGCGGCGGGAATGACGGCGAACAAGATGGATGCGGCGCGCGCCCCGGCCTGTTTGATGCAGATGGAATACAGCGTTGCTGCCCCGACCGACGAGAACACCACCATGATTGCCAGCAGCGTGATCGCGCGCGGCCAGTCCGAGCACGTCATCGGCGCGGTCGCCGCGGCGATGCCGGCCAGCGGGGTGGAGGCAGTCAGCCCTATCGCTGTGACGGCCATCGGATCCGCACCGGCGCAATGTCTGCCCTGGTACACGCCGCCGGCGGAGAGGCCCACCATCGCGACGACCACGGCGATGATCGGGAATCCTGCGTTGTGGTCGTGCACGATCCGCGGTGCGCAGGCCAGCCCGACAGCGGCGGTCGCCAGGACGAGCGCCACCATGCCTCGCCGCGACTCTCGATGACCCAGCAGCGCAGCCATCAATGCGGCGGTCAAAACCGGGTTCAGCGCGATTATCAATGACGCAAGGCCTGATGACACGCCGTGAGCCAAACCCCAGTACAAGCTCAGGAATTGGACCCCTTGGGTGAGCAGTCCCGCGATGACGGCATGGCCGATCTGAGCTCGGGTCGGCAGCGGTCGGCGCCAGATGGCCAGGATTGACCACAGGACGACCGCCGACGCGGCAAACCTCAACAAGATCACCAGGAACGGCGACATCACCGACACCGTCGCGGCCCCGATGGGGTAGCCCGCGGCGTACAACAGCACGGTAGGTGCAGCGAGCTTCGTCGAAAGACGCTTGTGGTCCATGAGTTTGAGCTTGGCGACGTCCGGTGGTCACCTCCAGTCTGTTCACGTTTTGTGAACAATGACGTGGCAGACTGCAGACATGACGACGCTCGATATCGCGGCACTGCGGTCTTTTGTCGCCGTGGTCGCGTTCTCTGGGGTACGTCGGGCCGCTGAGGCGTTGTACTTGTCGCCCGCGGCGGTCAGCGGGCACCTGCGCCGGCTCGAACGGGAACTGGGCTGCCGACTCGTCGAGGGCCAAGGTCGCGGTATCGGGCTGACCAGCGACGGCGAGGAGCTGGCACTTCGTGCGCGGCTGATTCTCCAGGAACACGACGAAGCGGTTCAGACGTTGCGAGGTCCGCAACCGGACGAATTGCTCGTCGCCGCAACCGAGCACGCCGCCGAATATCTCGTCCCCACCGTCACGAATGCGCTGTCAAAAGTGTTTCCCGACAAGCACATCCGGTTGCGCCTCACGCGCAGCGCCCAAGTTCGTCGACTTGCCGATGACTCGCGCGCAGATGTTGCCTTGATGCTCAATCAGGCCAGCCGGGCAAGTAAATCGGTGGCGTCGCTGCCGCTGCAGTGGGTCGGTCTGGACGATGCGCCTCGGGATCAGGTCGTGTTGTTCGAAAGGCCCTGCGCAGTGCGCGATCTGGCGATCGCAGCCCTCGGGAAGCGTCGGCACCGGGTGGTGAAGGAGTGTTCGAATCTGGCGTCGGTGCTGACCACCGTCCGAAACGGTGCCGGTGTCACGGCGCTCCCGCGCACCGGGCCGATCCCGCACGGACTGCACCGTATCGAGGACCTTCCCACCATTCCCAACGTCCAGCTGTATCTCGCGCTGAGTCGTCGAGTCAACGAGCGCGCTCGGGCGACTCTGGTCGGATCGCTCCGCACCGCGCTCGCCGATCCCGCAGCGCCATAGCGGTCTGGCCGACGGCACGTCCGGGGATCGCGACGAGGTCTGGCGTGCCGTGGTGTTCAATCGGACCATGCTGAGCCTCGAAGAGATCTCGGACCGTCTGGAAATTCAACAGCTGCTGGTCGCGTACTCGACGGCCATCGATACCCGGCAATTCGAGGATCTGGCGCAGGTCTTCACGCCCGACGCCTACATCGACTACCGCGCGATGGGCGGCATCGACGGACATTTCCCCGAGGTCAAGGAATGGCTGGCGCAGGTGCTGCCGAATTTCCCGGCCTACGCCCACATGCTCGGCAACTTCGACGTCACCATCACCGGGGACACCGCGAAATCGCGCACCATCTGCTTCAACCCCATGGTGTTGCCCACCGGGGCTAGCGAAGCGACGGGGCAAGGCTCGGCGGTGGCCGACGCGCAGCCCCAGGTGCTGTTCTGCGGTCTCTGGTACGAGGACGAGTTCGTCCGTACCGCCGAGGGCTGGCGCATGACCCGACGCGTCGAGACCAAGTGCTTCGACCGGGTGGTCTGAGTCGCCTCCAGCGATGTGTGGTTCAGCGCCTCCTCGGGATTTGGGCCGGTCGCGGCTGCTCTGGCAGAATGGTCGGCTGTCTGTCCGCGACTCGTTCAATGCGCCGCGCGGCGGTCACACACGTGAGGCAAGACCGGACCGGGCAATCCGCCTGAGTCGCTGAATTGCAGCGTGGCAATCATCAGGAGAAGTGCAGAACATGGCTGTCAAGATCAAGCTCACCCGGCTTGGCAAGATCCGCAACCCCCAGTACCGCATCATCGTCGCCGACGCGCGCACCCGCCGCGACGGCCGCGCCATCGAGGTCATCGGCCGGTACCACCCGAAGGAAGAGCCGAGCCTGATCGAGATCGATTCGGAGCGCGCGCAGTACTGGCTGGGCGTCGGCGCACAGCCGACCGAGCCGGTCGCCGCCCTGCTGAAGATCACCGGTGACTGGCAGAAGTTCAAGGGCCTGCCGGGCGCCGAGGGCACCCTGAAGGTCAAGGAGCCCAAGCCGTCCAAGCTGGATCTGTTCAACGCCGCGCTGGCCAACGCCGACGCCGCCCCCGGTGGCGAGGCCGTCACGCTGAAGAAGCGCAAGGACAAGAAGGAAGAGGCGGCTGAGGCGGCCGCCGAGACCGAGGCTGCCGAGGCCACTGAGGCCGAGGCCGAAGCGCCCGCCGAATGAGCAGCGTCGTCGTCGACGCCGTAGAGCATCTGGTCCGCGGGATCGTCGACAACCCGGATGATGTCCGGGTCGACATGGTGACCAGCCGCCGCGGTCGTACCGTCGAGGTGCACGTGCACCCCGATGACCTGGGCAAGGTCATCGGACGCGGCGGCCGCACGGCCACCGCGCTGCGGACACTGGTCGCCGGTATCGGCGGCCGGGGCATCCGCGTCGACGTGGTGGACACCGACCAGTAGATATGGACCTCGTGGTCGGCCGCGTCGTCAAGGCGCACGGCATCAGCGGCGAGGTTGTCGTCGAAGTACGTACCGATGATCCCGGCGAGCGTTTCTCGCCGGGATCATCGCTGCGTGGTAAGCCGGGAGCCCGAAATCCCGGTCCCGAACGCACCTTCGTCGTCGAATCGATGCGCGAGCACGGCGGCCGGTTGTTGGTCCGCCTCGACGGCGTGACCGATCGCAATGCGGCAGATGCGTTGCGCGGCACGCTGTTTCTGGTGGACTCCGCCAGTCTGCCGCCCATCGACGAGCCCGACGAGTTCTACGATCACCAACTCGAGGGCCTCAAGGTCCGCACGGTCGACGGCGTCGACGTGGGTGTGGTGACCGAGGTGTTGCACACCCCGGGCGGTGAATTGCTGTCCATCCGAACGGAATCCGGTGCCGAGGTGCTGGTGCCGTTCGTCACCCAGATGGTGCCGACGGTGTCGCTGGCCGATGGTCTGGTGGAGATCGATCCACCCGACGGCCTGCTCGAGATGGACTGACGGCCATGCGGATTGACGTCGTCACCATCTTCCCGGCGTATCTCGACGCCCTACAGCAGTCGCTGCCGGGCAAGGCCATCGCCAACGGCACCGTCCAACTCGGTGTGCACGATCTGCGGAACTGGACGCATGACGTCCACAAGTCGGTCGACGATTCGCCGTACGGCGGCGGCCCCGGCATGGTGATGAAAGCGCCGATCTGGGGCGCAGCCCTCGACGAAATCTGCACTCCGGAAACGGTTTTGGTGGTTCCGACGCCGGCCGGCCGGTTGTTCACGCAGGAACACGCGCACCGGTGGACCGAAGAGCGGCACCTGGTGTTTGCCTGCGGCCGCTACGAGGGCATCGACCAGCGGGTCGCCGACGATGCCGCCCGGCGGATGCGGGTCGAAGAGGTGTCGATCGGTGACTATGTGCTGCCCGGTGGCGAGTCGGCGGCACTCGTGATGATCGAGGCCGTGGTGCGGCTGCTGCCCGACGTCCTGGGCAATCCGGTTTCCCACCAAGATGATTCGCATTCGGCGCACGTCGGGGGAGTGCTGGAGGGGCCGAGCTACACCCGGCCGCCGGTGTGGCGCGACCTCGAGGTGCCCCCGGTGCTGCTGTCGGGCGACCACGCCAAGGTGGCCGCCTGGCGTCGCGAACAGGGTCTGGAGCGGACCCGCGAGCGCCGGCCGGACCTGTTGCAGGACTAGCTGATTCGCCCACCCGGGAACATGGTCTTCACCGCGTTGGTAATCGTGGCCCGGGCGGTGGCGTCATCGGTGGGCTGCAGCGAGCCGATCGCCATCACATAGCGCCGGTCGGCGCCGATCACGCCGGTGGACATGTGCATCCAGTTGTTGCCGCCCCACTCGGGCATCCAGCCCTGCTTCACCGCAACCGGTTCGCCGTAGAGGCCGTCCGGGATGCCGAAGCGCTGCGGGTAGCCGTCGGCGCCGGTGGGGGTCGACGCGGCCAGGTCGGCCAGGATGATGCTGGCCCGCTCCGGCGGCAGCCCGCCGGAGCCGTTCAACAGCTGGTCGTAGTAGCGCACCAGGTCGGTCGTGGTGCTCATGGTGTTCCACCATTTGCCGTCGTACGGCACCGACGTCGAGGTCAGCCCGTAGCGTGCCGCGACACGGGTGACGACGCTGTTGCCGCCACTGCGATTCCAGAAGATCTCGGCGGCGGAGTCGTCCGACGAGCGCAGCATGGTGTCCAGCGACTGCCGGTCGGCCGCGGTGAGCTCGATCTGGCCCTTCGCCTCCTGCAGCAGCAGGTCGTCGGCGATGAACAACTTGGCTACCGATGCGATGGGCAGGGTGGACGTGTTGCCGGTGGAGATCAGCCGGCCGGTGTTGCGGTCGAGAACCGCGGTGCTGATCGACGCGCCGGCTGCCGCGGCATCACTGGTGGCGGTCCGTTCGCGGGCATCGAGGCCCGTCAGGGCCGCGGCGGGCTCGGCGGCCGGAGCCTCCGGCATCTCCAGGGCAGTGACGACCGGTACGACGGTCAGCGCGATCTTGTTCGGCGGCGGCGCCCCGTAGACCTTGGCCTCGCAACCAGCCGTGAGCATCACCGTTGCCGCAGCGGCGGTGATGGTCAGCAGCTTCAATTGCTGCGGGCGCATGGGTCTCCTCGGATCACGATGGATGAAAATCTGATTGATCAGCGTAACGGGTAAATGTGTGTTGGGTGTGACGTCTGTGACGGCGCCGCCTGTGATGTCGGCTGCACCGGGCCCGGTGGGGTCACGATTTCGTCACCCGGCGGCCGTCTGGCACAATTGAGCAGTTGTCTGCGCTGGGCGCGGGGTCGGCGTCTGCTTTGGATGTGTCCCCGCCCGCTACGGCATCCGACCAACGTCCGTAAAGAGAATGGCTTTTCCGTCGCGCCGCATGGCGTCCGGCGGCTGCAGCCCGCGAGTTAGCAAGGAAGTGTCACCGATGAAAACGCTGGACTTCGTCGACCAGGCGTCGCTGCGCGACGACATCCCGGCCTTCAACCCCGGCGACACCCTCAATGTGCACGTCAAGGTCATCGAGGGCAACAAGCACCGCATCCAGGTGTTCAAGGGCGTCGTGATCCGTCGTCAGGGTGGCGGTATCGGTGAGACCTTCACCGTCCGCAAGGAGAGCTACGGCGTCGGCGTCGAGCGGACCTTCCCGGTGCACTCGCCGAACATCGACCACATCGACGTCGTCACCCGCGGTGACGTCCGTCGCGCCAAGCTGTACTACCTGCGCGAGCTCCGTGGCAAGAAGGCCAAGATCAAGGAAAAGCGCTGAGCTTGTTCGGCGACTTTTCCGCCGAACTGATTAGCCTGGTGCCGTGACCGGCCCAAGCGAAGACAGCACAACTCCGGACAGTCCGACGACGGACGACGCCGACCCGACAGCGACCGCCGACTCGGCCGCCAAGGCCGAAGAGGCCGACGAGAAGCCGAAGTCGAAGCTGGCCGCGCTGCGCGAAGGCGTCGTCCTCGTCGTCACCGCTGTGTTGCTGTACTACCTCGTGCTGACATTCGTCGCGCGGCCGTACCTGATTCCGTCGGAGTCCATGGAGCCCACGCTGCACGGCTGCAGCGGCTGCGTCGGCGACCGGATCATGGTCGACAAGCTGACCTACCGGTTCAGCTCGCCGGAGCCGGGCGACGTGGTGGTCTTCAAGGGCCCGCCGAACTGGAACATCAGCTACAAGTCGATCCGGTCGGACAACCCGACCATGCGCTGGATTCAGAACGCGCTCTCGGTCGTCGGCTTCGTGCCGCCCGATGAGAACGATCTGGTGAAGCGCGTCATCGCGGTGGGTGGCCAGACGGTGCAGTGCCGCAACTCGACGGGGCTGACGGTCGACGGCAAGAAGCTCAAGGAGCCGTACCTGGACCCGGCGACGATGATGGTCGACCCGGCGACGGACCCGTGCCTGGGCAACGAGTTCGGTCCCGTGAAGGTGCCGGACGGTCGGCTCTGGGTGATGGGGGACAACCGCACCCACTCGGCCGACTCGCGCGCGCACTGCACGAACACGCCGACGGACGCCATCAACGCGCTGATGTGTACCGGTGATCCGACCGCGGGCACGGTGCCCGTTGCCAATGTGATCGGAAAAGCCCGCTTCATCGCCTGGCCGCCGTCGCGCTGGGGCGGTGTGGTCACGGTCAATCCGCAGACCGGACAATAGGTTTTAGGATTTCCGTTGCCGGTTTGGCCGCCCCGCACAGTGATCCGCAAGTCCGCGGGCCTGCGCACCCTGGAGTCCGCGCTGTACCGCGGCGGCCTCGGGCCGGTGGCCGGGGTTGACGAGGTCGGCCGTGGGGCCTGTGCCGGCCCGCTCGTCGTGGCGGCCTGTGTGCTGGGCCCCAATCGGCTGGAAAGCCTGGCGGCGCTCGATGATTCGAAGAAGTTGAACGAAGCCGAACGGGAACGGCTGTTCCCGTTGATCCGGCGTTACGCGCTGGCGTACCACGTGGTGTTCATCCCGTCGGTCGAGGTGGACCGGCGCGGGGTGCACATCGCGAACATCGAAGGCATGCGGCGCGCGGTCGCGGGCCTGTCGCTGCGGCCGGGTTATGTGCTCTCCGACGGGTTCCGGGTGCCGGGTCTGCCGGTGCCGTCGCTGCCGGTGGTCAGCGGGGACGCCGCGGCCGCCTGCATCGCCGCGGCGAGCGTGCTGGCCAAGGTCAGCCGTGACCGACTGATGGTCGAGATGGATGGCGTCCATCCGGGCTACGGGTTCGCGATCCACAAGGGGTACAGCACCGCTGCCCACACCGCGGCGCTGGCCGAACTGGGACCCTGCCCCGAACACAGATTCTCGTTCGCCAATGTGCGCAAGCTCGCTGCCAACCCGGCGATAGGGCAGCGCTGCCGATCCGGGTAGGGGAAAATGGGAACCGGCCGCCGATCCGAACAAGACATGGCCCTGCAACACCGAGTAAACCGAAGGACCGCTGAACTGATGAGTCTGTGCCGATGAGTGCCGAGGATCTCGAGAAGTATGAAACCGAGATGGAGCTCTCGCTGTACCGCGAGTACAAGGACATCGTCGGGCAGTTCAGTTACGTCGTCGAGACGGAGCGGCGGTTCTATCTGGCCAACAGCGTCGAGCTGATCCCGCGCAACGCCGACGGAGAGGTCTACTTCGAGCTGCGTCTGGCCGACGCCTGGGTCTGGGACATGTACCGGCCGGCGCGGTTCGTCAAGCAGGTCCGGGTCATCACCTTCAAAGATGTCAACATCGAAGAGGTCGAGAAGCCCGAGCTGCGCCTGCCCGAATAGCCCGTGCCGACCCTCGGCGAGCTGTTCGCCGTCATCGACCTGGCCGGTGTCCTGACCAACGCGATCCTGGGCGGCATCGTCGCCCGCGACGAGCGCATGGATCCGATCGGTTTCCTGACGCTGGCACTGCTGTCCGGGCTGGGCGGCGGCATCATCCGCGACACTCTGCTGCAGCACGGACCGCCGGTGGCGCTCACGGACTTTCGCTACGCGCTGTGCGCGGTGATCGGCGCGGCGATCGCGTTCCTGATGCCGATCGGCGGTCGCGGCTGGCAGGCGGTGTTTCCCTACGTGGACGCGCTGGCCCTCGGTTGTTGGGCGACCGCCGGTGCGCAGAAGACGTTGGCGCTGGGGCTCGGCTGGGTGCCGGCCCTGCTGCTGGGCACCATCACGGCGGTCGGCGGCGGCGCATTGCGGGATCTCACGACGCACCGGGTACCGCAGATTTTCGGTGGCAACACGCTGTACGCGACGAGCGCGCTCGCGGCCAGCGCGGTGGTGGCCGCGTTCTGGAACCTCGGGCTGGCGCAGACCGGCGTCCTGGTGGGCACCGCGGTCGGGGCCGGACTGTGCCTGATCTCGCGTCGCCGTGGCTGGCAGCTGTGGGGTGGACTGTCGTGGGAGTACAGCTTCAGCCGCAAGCCGGGGCAGCGGCTGCCGCATGTGTCGGTGCGGATGGTGCGGGACGACGCCGGCGGCGCCACCGGCGACGGTCAGCGGTAGCGCAGCTCCAGTCGTAGGTGCCGGCGGACCATGAGGCTCGGCACCCATTCGGCGCCGGCGAGTTCGAACCAGTTGGTGGCCTCGAGCAGCGTGGTGATCCCGATGCGCGCCTCGGTGCGGGCCAGCGCCGCGCCGACGCAGAAATGCAGGCCCTTCCCGAACGCCAGGTGATTGCGCAGGTTCGGCCGGCCCAGTTGCAGCCGGTCGGGGTCGTCGAAGGCCGCCGGGTCGCGGTTTGCCGACCCCCAGAGCAGGAGCAGGTGACCGTCTTTGGGCAGCGGAACACCCGCCAGCGTGGTGTCCCGCCGGATGTGCCGGTGATGGTTGCGAAACGGCGACTCCAGTCGCAGCGTCTCCTCCAGGAGCGCGGGGACCAGTTGCGGGTCACGGCGCACCTGTTCCTGGACGTCGGGGTGGGTGGCGAGGAGCCGCGCGGCGTTGCCCATCAGCCCGGCGGTGGACTCGCCGCCGGCGCCGACCAATTGCAGCAGCATCAGCACCGCCACCTCGGCCGTGACGGTGTTCTGGGCCACCGCACGGGTGAGGTCACCCAGCAGGTTGTCGCCCGGATTCTCCTGTGCTTCAGCGAATTTGGCGTACAGGTAGCCGGCGAGTTGTGCCGATGTCTCGACCGCGGTGCCGATGTGCTCGAGGTCGAAGACGCCGCTGAGCAGTTCGGTGCTGCCGTAGCCCCACTGCACCAGCTGCGGCACATCGCCGTCGGGCAGGCCGATGAGCCTGGCGACCAACGTCATCGGCAGGCGGTCGCCGATGGCGGACATCCACTCGATGCGGCCGTCCGCCGCCGCGTCGTGCCACAGCTGCCGGGCGATGTCGGCGATCGCCGGCTCGAGGGCCCGAATCCTCTTGGCCACCAACGCCGGTAGCACCAGTTTGCGTTCGTGCGCATGACGCGGGTCGTCACCGGTGGCGAGGACATGTCCGGCGGTGTCGACGGCTCCCATGTCGAAGGTTCCGGGCCGAACCGTCCCGGTCTGCGCTCCGGCATTCACCAGGGTGGCGGTCAGGTTGGAGGAGAAGTCCTCCGGGCGGCCGACGGCTTCCTGTACGGCATCCCAGTTGGTGGCCAGATAGAAGTCGGTGCCGGGCACGCGGTGTACCGGACCGGCCAGGCGGAGCTGCGCATAACAGTCATACGGATCGTCCAGCGTGGACGGGCTGAGCAGATCTGAAACTAGTTGCACGCCTTGAGTTTTGGGCTCGCGTAACGGCATGTCAAGGCCGGAATTCGGCTGTCTCACGCACGGTCTGCGAGCTGCGGTGATGCAGACGGATTGAGAAATTTCGTCTCGCTATGAGACAAATCAATAGATTAGTATCAGGCGGATGGATTGGCTGATCGGCGCCGACCGCCGCGACGCGGGCATCGAACGCATCTATGCCGCCGCGGCCGCGAGCGCCGCGGCCCGAGGCCTGGACCGGTTGAACATCGACGAGGTCGCCGCCAGCGTGGGCTGTTCGCGCGCCACGGTGTACCGGCACGTCGGCGGCAAACAGGCGCTGCGCGACGGGGTGCTGGCGCGTGCGGTCATGCGGGTCGGGCAGGAGATCGCACAGGCGGTGGCCGGGCAGACCGGGCCCGAGCGGATCGCGGCGGCCGTGCTGACGTCCCTGCGGGTGGTCCGGGCGGACCCGCTGGCCTCGGGTGTGGTGCGTGCCGGAGCCCTCGTCGACTTCGACTCGCCCCGGCTCTCACAGGCGGCGGCCGAGCTGACGGGCATCACGGATCCGCTGCTCGCGGACTGGATCGTGCGGGTCGTGCTGTCGTTGCTGTGCTGGCCATTGGCCGACGAAAAGGCCGAAGAGCTGGTGGTACGCCGGTATGTGGCCGCCGTAGCCCCGCCGGCGGGTGGTAAATGACTGTCCCGACAGGCGGTCATGACTGGGGCCTTTGCGGCAATAGATTGTTAGGCTAAACAGATGGCAAGCAAGCCGCAGAGCAAACCGTCGCTGGCGGCGACGAGTTGGACGCTGCTGGGCATGTTGTCGTACGAAGAGGAACTCAGCGGCTACGACATCAAGAAGTGGATCGACTGGAGCGTCGGTTTCTACTACTGGAGCCCGTCGTACAGCCAGATCTACACCGAGCTGAAAAAGCTTGAGGGACTTGGCTATCTCGAGTCCCGCGTCGAGCAGGACGAAGGCCTGCGCACGCGCCGTCTGTACAAGATCACCGAGTCCGGCATGGCTGCCGTGACCGACTGGACCAACAACGCTCCCGTCGACCCGCCGGTGCTCAAACACAGTGTGCTGCTGCGGGTTACGTTCGGCCACCTGAGCAACCCGACCCGGCTGCGGGAGCTGCTCGAGCAGCACGTCGCCTACTGCGAGGCCATGGAGCGGCAGGCCGCCGAGGACTCCGACGGCGCCAAGGCCCAGCCGGTGTGGGCGTATTCGGTGATCGCGCTGCGCTGGGCGGCCAAGTACTACGCCGCCGAGCGGGAACTGGCGCTCGAACTGATGAAGGACATCGACGACGCCGACGCGGTGCTACAGACCGCGGCGAAAGGCGTTGCGGGCATGCCGCGTTCGATGCCGGGCCTGTGGCGTGAGGTCGAGCGCGAGGTTCAGGGCCGCCACGACGTCTAGAGGATCGCGGCGATGTCGTTCTTGAGGGCTTCGGAGTCGGTGCCGAAAACCGCTTGGACACTGTTGCCGACCTCGATGACGCCCGCGGCGCCGAGACTCTTCAGCCGGTCCTGATCGACCTTGCTCGTGTCGGCGACCTCGATGCGCAGCCGCGTGATGCACGCGTCGACGGCGACGAGGTTGCCCCGCCCACCGAAGGCCGCGATCACCTGCTCCGGCCTCGAGTCCGCGCCTTCGCCGAGATTCGCCTGCTCCTCGGCTTCGAATTCGGTATCCGGCTCCCGGCCCGGGGTCCGCAGATTCCACTTCGTGATGGCGAACCGGAACAGCACGTAGTAGACGACGAAGAAGACGACACCCATGCCGATGAGCAGCGGGATGTTCTTCGCGGCCGGGGCGGTGCCGTAGAGGAGGAGGTCGGCCAGTCCCGCGGAGAAGGAGAAGCCGAGGTGGATGTCGAGTAGGTACGCGATCGCCAACGACAGCCCGGTCAGCACGGCGTGGATGACGTACAGCGGGAACGCCACGAACATGAACGAGAATTCGAGCGGCTCGGTGACCCCGGTCAGCAGCGCCGTCAGCGCCGCGGCCGACAGGATGCCGACGGCGACCTTCCGCTGTTTCTTGTCGGCAACGTGGATCATCGCCAGGGCGGCGGCCGGCAATCCGAACATGAGCACCGGGTAGAACCCCGATGTGAGGATGCCCGCGGTCGGGTCGCCCGAGGCGAAGCGTGTGAGTTCACCCGTGACGACGTGGCCGTCGGGAGTCTGGTAGTCACCGTAGAGGAACCACACGTAGGAATTCGGGATGTGGTGCAGGCCCAGGGGGATCAGCATGCGGTTGGCGAATCCGTAGACGAAGGCGCCGAAGGCCCCAGAACCGCCGATGAACCTGCCCAGGCCGGTCAGGCCCGCGTCGAACAGCGGATAGCAGTAGCTCATCGCGAACGCGAGGAACAGGCAGGCGATCGACACCACGATGGGGACGAACCGCCTGCCCCCGAAAAACCCGAGGTACGCGGGTAATTGGATGGTGTGGTAGCGGTCGAAGAGCCACGCGGTGAGCAGGCCGACCACGATTCCCGCGAACACGCTGTAGTTGATCTGGGCCTGGGCGCCTGCCTTGTCGACCTCGCCGGCCAGCACGACGGGCGACATGGTCTTGAACACCGACTGCACCACGAGGTAGCCGACGACGGCGGCCAGCGCTGTCGAGCCGTCGGCCTTCCTGGCGAACCCGATGGCCACGCCGACGGCGAACAGCAGTGGGAGGTTGGTGAACAGTGCGTCGCCGGCAGCGCTCATCGCGTGGACGAACGGCCCGATGACGGGGGCCTTGATCTTGCCCAGCAGGTCGTCCTGGCCCAGCCGGAGCAGGATTCCCGCCGCGGGCAGCACGGCGATCGGCAGCATGAGACTCTTGCCGAGCCGTTGCAGTTGAGCGAAGCCGGGGATGCGCAGGTCCGACTTTTCCTGTGCACCTGAGATTTTCGCTGTGCCGTTCATGTGCGAGACCCTTCTCTGCCGCAGAAACGCCACTCGGCGCGAGAGCTTTGCGGCAGCTTAGACGAGAACATGCGTCCGTGAGAGCTCGTTCGGCGGCGCTCGTATTGTGGGAGCGCACGAACAGAGGAGATGCGCCAGTGAGTCAGACGTCAGTTCTCGCCCCGGTCGCCGGGCGCGCGGTTCGGCTCGAGGACGTCCCGGACCCCGTGTTCTCGGCGGGCATGGTCGGCTACGGCGCCGCGATCGACCCGCCGCGCGGCGTGATCGAGGCCGTCGCCCCCGTCACCGGCAGACTCCTGAAACTCATGCCGCACGCCTACGTCGTCCTGACCGCGGACAACGTGGGCGTTCTCGTGCACCTCGGCCTGGACACCGTCAGGCTCAACGGTGACGGTTTCACGGCTCATGTCAGTCAGGGTGACGACGTCACCGCGGGGCAGGTCGTCATCGGCTACGACGTGCCCGCGGTCGAGGCCAGGGGGCTCAATCCCATTGTCGCCGTGGTGGTGATGGACGAACGTGTGCCGGAGAACGTTACCTTGTCGGCCGCGGTCACTTCCGGTGCGGACATCGAGTGCGGGGCAAGCCTTTTCACCGCGAGCAAGGTAAGGAAGGATTGACCGGTGGCAGATCGCAATGTGCTCGGTGCTCCGCTGGAACCGTGTGGCACCGAACCGCTGACGGGCTTCTACCGTGACGGCTGCTGCTCGACCGGGCCCGAGGACGCCGGCCGGCACACCATCTGCGCCGTCGTGACCGGCGAGTTCCTGGCGCACCAGCGTTCGATAGGCAACGACCTGTCCACGCCGATGCCGGAGTACCGCTTCCCGGGCCTGTCGCCCGGCGACCGCTGGTGCGTGACCGCGGTGAACTGGCTGCGCGCGCACAACGACGGCTACGCGGCACCGGTGGTGCTCGCCTCCACACACGAGCGGACGCTCGAGGTCGTGCCGCTCGAGGTGCTCCAGGCGTACGCCGTCGACGTGCCCGACGACCTCGGCGGGCTCTGAGCTCTCACAACTTCCCGGCGGCATCCCGTCCGGCGATGTAGCCGTACACCAGGCCCTGCGCGATGGTCGCGCCCGCGCCCGGGTAGACGGCGCCGAAGGCGTTGGCCGCGGTGTTCCCCAGTGCGTACAGGCCTTCGACGACGCCGCCGTCCTCCCTGCGCACCCGGCCGCGCTCGTCGGCCACCACGCCACCGCAGGTGCCGAGGTCGCTCAGCGTCATCTTCACCGCGTAGAACGGGCCCTTGACCAGCGGGCGCAGGTTCGGGTTGGGCGTCACCGTCGGATCACCGTAGTAGCGGTCGTAGGCGCTCAGACCACGGTCGAAATCGGGATCGATGCCGGCGGCCGCGCTCTCGTTGAATCGCGTCATGGTCCGCTCGAAATCGGCGGCCGGGACTCCCATCTGGGCCGCCAGATCGGCGAAGTTGGTGGCCTTGGCGGCGATACCGGCCCGGTACCAGGACTTGGGCAGCGGCATCCGCGGGAACGAGCCGGCGGCGAAGACGTAGCTGTTGCGGTACTTCTGGTCGAACACGATCCACATCGACTCGACGGGCGTGCCGGCCCGCTCGAGTTCGAGCACGCGCTGGCCGAACGACATGTAGTCGGTCGACTCGTTGGCGAAGCGCTTGCCGTCCTGATCGACGATGAGTGAGCCGGGCAGCGAGCGCTCGGCCAGCAGCACGGCGGGCGGGCGACCGTTCGCGGACGCGACGGCCGGGAACCACCAGGCCTGGTCCATCAACGCCGTGGCGGCACCGAGGTCGGTGGCCGCGCGGATGGCCTCACCGGTGTTGGAATCGGCGCCGAGGCTCTCGTGGTCGCCGAGCGAATCGGACTGGTACTTGTGGCGCATCGCCATGTCGTGATCGAAGCCACCGGCCGCCAGCACCACGCCGCGTGTGGCGGTGACGGTGACCTCACCGCCGCCGTGCGACAGCACCGCGCCGGTGACGCGCTGACCGTCGCCGGTCAGCCGGACCAGCGATGTCTCGGTCCAGATGGGGATGCCGGCCCGCAGCACACCGGCGAACAGCCCGGCCGCCAGCGCCTGGCCACCGGCGATGTACTCGCGTCCCAGCAGCTTGCCGCCGACGCCCTGCGCGAGCCGTTTGGCGATGAGCGGCAAGCCTTTTCGCGGCACCCGCGCCATCAGGTTCATCCATTTGTAGTCCGCGCCGGTCGTCGGCATCGGGACCTTGACCTCCATGACACCGCCGCGCAGCCGGTCCCGGTAGGCGCCCAGCACGCCGGCGTCGAGCGGGCGGCATTCGCAGGTGCGCCCGGTGGCGCGGCCGCCCGGTCGCTCGGGGTGGTAGTCGGAGTACTCGCGGGCCCAGAACAGCCGCATCGGGGTGGTGCGGCCCAGCATGTCGACGGTCGCGTTGACGTGCTGCAGGAAGCCCGCCGAGCGGGCCGCCGGTGCGGTGCCGTCGACGACGGCGTCGAGGTACGTCGCGGCGCGGTCGGCGGTGTCGGCGGTGCCCTTGTCGGTCAGCAGGGGAGTCGTCGGCAGCCACAGGGCGCCACCCGAGCGGGCGGTGGACCCGCCGATGTCGGAGGCCTTCTCGACAACCAGGACGTTCAGCCCCGATTCATGACCGCTCAGCGCGGCGGCCAGGCCGGTACCGGAACCGATCACCAGCAGATCGACGGTGGTGTCGGTGATGTCGAGGCCGGCCGGAATCGTGGCCGCGGCAGATGTCGTCACGGCCGCCAAGCGTATTGCGACAGACCGATTTCCGGCCTCGCGCGTCCCTGCCAGCGGGAGAACACGTGCATTGCGCACCCCGTTGCTGTTAGACCTGAAACATCAAACTGCAGCCCAGTTTTCAATGTGAGGATGGTCATCAGATGTCGGTGGAGGATGTCGATGTTCGCCAGATCGAAGCCGGTGAAGCGCCGACCCGGTTCGCCCGTGGCTGGCACTGCCTTGGCCTGACCAAGGACCTCGGTGACGGCAAACCGCACTCGATCAAGGCCTTCGGGCAGAAACTCGTCGTGTTCCGTGGCGCGGACGGCCGGCTCAACGTGCTGGACAGCTACTGCCGCCACATGGGTGGTGACCTGAGCCAGGGCACCGTCAAGGGCAATGAGATCGCCTGCCCGTTCCACGACTGGCGCTGGGGTGGCGACGGCAAATGCAAGTTGGTGCCGTACGCCAAGCGCACCCCGCGGCTGGCACGTACCGCGAAGTGGGAGACCCTCGAGCAGGACGGGATGCTGTTCATCTGGAACGACCCCGAGGGCAGCGCGCCGCCGGCGGAGAACTACATCCCGCGCATCGAGCAGGCGGGCAGCGATGAGTGGACCGATTGGCATTGGTACACAACGGTTGTCAACGTCAACTGCCGCGAGATCATCGACAACGTCGTCGACATGGCGCACTTCTTCTACATCCACGGCGCGGTGCCGTCGCACTTCAAGAACATCTTCGAGGGCCAGGTCGCGACGCAGTACATGAACGGCGGCGGTCGCGAGGACATGCAGGGCACCGAAGGTGCGAAGATGCTCGGCTCGACGTCGGTGGCGTCGTACTACGGACCGTCCTTCATGATCGATGACCTGACGTACCACTACCCGGACGCCGACCACAAGACCATCCTGATCAACTGCCATTACCCGATCGACTCGAATTCCTTTGTGCTGCAGTACGGAATCATCGTGAAGAAGATGGCGGGCCTGCCCGAGGAGGCGGCCGTCGCGACGGCGCACGCGCTCGGTGACTGGGTGAAGCAGGGCTTCGAGCAGGACGTGCAGATCTGGAAGAACAAGGCGCGCATCGACAATCCGCTCCTGGTCGAGGAGGACGGCCCGGTCTACCAGCTGCGCCGGTGGTACGAGCAGTTCTACGTCGACGTCGCGGATGTGGTGCCGGAGATGACCGACCGTTTCGAATACGAATTGGACACCACCGTCCCGCGTGAGGCGTGGACCAAGGAGATGGAAGCCAACATCGCAGCAGCACGGGCCGCGGAGTCGGTCTGATGACCGCGCGGCCCGACATCCGGCTGGCCGACATGCCGATGGTGCCGGTGGCCTGCCGCGCCTGTGGTGCAGAGGTGTTGGCGCGCAAGGGCAGCTGGCAGCAGACCAGCGTGCAGTGGACGCGCGAGTCGGCTGCGCGGTGCGAGGAGCGCCGGCGGGCCGAGTGTCTGCCGGGCCGGATCTTCCTGGCGTGCGGCCAGCTGAAGGAGTCGATCGCGGATGCGGTGGCGGCCGGTGTCGTGCACGTCGTTGAGGACGAACTGGGCGTGGCACCATAGCCGCATGAGCTCAGACAAGCGGGTCGCGGTCGTCACCGGTGCCAGCCGGGGCGCCGGCAAGGGTATTGCCGCGGCGTTGGTGGCCGACGGGTGGACGGTGTACCTGACGGGCCGTACCGTCACCGATCCCGGCGACGGCGGTATCGCCGTGCCGGTGGATCACCGCGACGACGACGCCGTGGCCGCGTTGTTCGCGCGGGTGGCCGACGAGGCCGGACAGCTCGATCTGCTGGTCAACAACGCCGCCGTGGTGCACGACAACCTCGTCGACCCGAAGCCGTTCTGGGAGAAGCCGATCGGCCTCGGTGACGTGCTCGACGTCGGCCTGCGGTCGGCGTATGTGGCGTCGTGGCACGCCGCACCGCTACTGGTGGCACAGGGCCGTGGCCTGATCGCGTTCACGTCGTCGCCGGGCGGGGTGTGTTACATGCACGGCCCGGCCTACGGCGCGCAGAAGGCCGGCGTGGACAAGATGGCCGCCGACATGGCCGTCGACTTCCACGGCACGGGGGTGTCGACATTGTCGATCTGGATGGGCATCCTGCTCACCGACAAGTTCAAGCAAGCGTTCGACGCCGAGACGCTGGCCAAGGCCGCCGGTAATTTCGAGACCCCGGAGTTCATCGGGCATGTGATCAACGCGCTGTACCAGGACCCGGACCTCGACGGCATCAGCGGGCAGACCGTGATCGCCGCGGAAGAAGCCCAGCGCTACGGCATCACCGATGTCGACGGGCGCACGCCGCCGTCGCACCGGGCGATGCTTGGTGATCCGCGGGTGCCCAGCGACGTGGTCGTCCGCTGAGCACCCGCGGAAGTTCGTGGCGCGTCAGCAGTGCGCGCCGCCGTCGATCCGGATCTCGGTGCCGGTGAGGAACGCGCCGTCATCGGAAGCCGCCATGGCGACCACCGCGGCGACCGCGCTGGGATCACCCAGGTTCGCGTCGTTGCCGGTGTTGAGCATCGGGACCTGCTTGGTCCACAGCCCGTAGTCGGTGCCTTCCGGCATCTTGGCGAACGTGCCGTTCGCCAGCGGGGTGGAGACACCGCCGGGCTGGATGTTCACCGCGCGCAGTCCCTGCTTGGCGTATTCGAGCGCCAGCGAGTGGGTGAAGCTCAGGATGCCGCCCTTGCTGGCGGAGTAGGCCGCCATATAGGGGTGGGCATAGCTCGCCGAGGTCGAGGTGAAGTTGATGACCACCCCGCGCCCCGATGCCAGCAGCGCGGGCAGCGCCTGGCGGGTCATGAGGAAGGTGCCGGTGAGGTTGACCGCGATGATGCGGTTCCAGTCGGCCAGCGTGATCTCGTGGGTGTGTGAGCACGTCTCGATCGCGGCGACGTTGACCAGCACGTCCAGGCCGCCCATGTCGGCGATGGCGGCGTCGACGCCCTTGATGACGTCCGCTTCGGACGAGATGTCGAGCACCGCGGTGGTGAGACGCGCTGCGGTGCCGGCCTTTTCGGCGGCTTCCTTGGTACGGGCCAGGCCTTCGGCGGAGATGTCGCACGCGACGATGGTGCCGCCCTCATCGAGCAGACGGGCCACGGTGGCCTGTCCGATGCCCGACCCGGCGCCGGTCACGATGACCCGGCGGTCGCTGAATCTATCCATGCTGCAAGTCCTTTCGTTGCCGAAGGATTCTTGCGGCACCGGTGTCCGGCTGGACGGCTGTGGTCCGGTCACCGGGATGTCTTCTCAGCCTGCGGTCGGCGTCAGCTTGCGGACGGTGCCGAAGAGGTCGGTGCTGTACAGCGCCTGCGGGTCCCAGCCCGGGCCCGCGCCGAAGCGCACCGAGGTACTGCCGAACATGCCAGAGGCCAGGATGCACGCGGCGTGGCGTTCGGGATCGATGCGGACGATGTCGCCGCCGTCCATCGCCAGGTAGATGAGGCCGTCCGGACCGACCGTGAGGTCATCAGGGAATCCGAAGAGCCCAAACAGGCCCAGGTTGACGGTGCGGATGTGGCTGGGGTCGGTGACGTCCACGATGGCCAGGGTGCTGACGGGCTGCAGGTCCATCGAGGCGATGACGGTGTGGTGCGCGGTGTCGTATGTCAGGCCATTGGCCATGGTCACCGAGGGTGCGAGGCGGCTCTCGCGGGTGCCGTCGGCGCTGATCCTGGTCAGCCCGGTGGTCCAGCCGATGTTGCGGGAGACGACGAACGAGCCGTCGGGCAACCGGACCATGCCGTTGGGCATGGTGAGCTTGGTCGCGACCGTCGTCAGCACGCCGCTGCCGAGATCCACGCGGGCGATGCCGCCGTCCTTCGCGCCGAAGACTCCGGAGAGAAAGCTGTTGCCGGTGGTGAAGTATGCCGCCCCGTCGGCGACGGTGATGCTCCCCGGCGCAGCAACATTCGGTACGAAGGTGCTGCCCTTGCCGTCGGGGGTGAGGCGGTACAGCTGCCCGGAACTGCCGACGGTGCGTGAGACGAGCATGGTGCCCGCACCGTCGAACGCGAGGTTTTCCAGGGAGCCCAACCCACTTGCGACGGTGGTGGCGCGCCACGGGCACCGGGTGATCGCCACGGCGGACGCCGGTGCCGGCGGTGCGCCGACGACGGCCAGCAGCGCCAGCGCCGCGGCCGATGCCAACCGGGCAGCGGTGCCGCGTCTGCGGCTTCGGATCGCACGGATCATGGTTTCCCCATCTGTGAGTACGAGGTCGTACTCGCACGTCAGGGCACAGTACGATAACGTACTGGGATGCGCAACACCGAGGACGACGACGCCCGTCAGCGATTTGTCGACGCGCTCGCGGCATTGATCGGCGAACGCGGCTACGCCGCGACGTCCGTCGTCGACATCGTGCGCAAGGCGCAGGCCTCCAAGACCACCTTCTACCTGCACTTCGCGAACAAGCAGGAGTGCTACCTGGCCCTGCTTGCCTCGGTGACCGACGATCTGGTCGCCGACATCCGGGCGGCCGTCGATTCAGATGCGCACTGGCACAATCAGATTCGGCAGATGTTCACGGCCTACATCGCACATCTCACGGCGCGCCCGGCGATTTCGCTGAGCTGGATCCGCGACCTGCCCGCGTTGGGCGCGGCCGCCCGTCCGATTCAGCGGCGAAATTTCGCCGAACTCGCCGCGCTGCTCGGCGAACTCGCCGCCAACCCGGGATTTCAGCGGGCCGGGCTGCCGCCCATCACCAGGCCCAAGGCCGTGATGCTGCTGGCCGGCGTGCGCGAGCTCGCCGCGCAGACCGCCGAAGACGACCTGGACATCGAGACCGTCATCGGCCCGGCCACCGACATCGCGATCAGCATCCTGTCGGCAGGGCAGTGATCCGGTTCAGTTCTCGATCGCGTCGGCGGGAACACGACTGTCGACGCTCGTCGGCGCCGCGGTCGCGGGTTCGGCGTCAGGGGTGTTGCGCCGTCGGACCACCTCGAACGAAACGAGGATGACGGCCAGGGTGACACCGCTCATCAGGAACTGCGAGCGGGTGTCGGGGAGGAACGCCATCGCCAGGATGACGGTCGCCATGAGCGCGATGGTGGCGTAGCTCAGCCACGGGAACAGCCACATCGTCAGCTTCAACGTGCCGGGCCGCGTCCGCTCGATGCGGCGGCGCAGGACGACCTGCGATATCGCGATGATCAGGTAGACGAACAGGGCGACGGCGCCGTAGGAGTTGATCAGGAAGTTGAACACCACGTCGCCCCACACGTAGGTCGCGGCGACCGATGCGTAGCCGACGGCGGTGCCCAGCAGGATTGCACGGCGCGGGACGCCGCTCGGGGACAGCTTGGTGAAGAACCGGGGCGCGTCACCAGAGGTGGTGAGCGCGAACAGCATTCGCGACGTCGTGTACAGCGCGGAGTTGAGGCAGGACAGTACCGCAGTGAGCACGATGAAGTTCATGATCGTCGCGACGCCCGGGATGCCCAGAACGGTGAGCACCGAGGCGTAGGGACTGATGCTGACGCTCTTGGTGTTCCAGGGCTGGATGGCCACCACCACGAGGATCGAGCCGACGTAGAACCCGATGATGCGGAAGACGATCGACTTCATCGCCCGCGTCACCGCCCGCTCGGGTTCGTCGGATTCGGCGGCGGCGATGGTGACGATCTCGGCGCCCGTGTAGAACGCGACGCACGGTACGACGGCTGCCAGGACCGCGCCCCAGCCCAGCGGCGCGAAGCCGCCGTGGTCGATCAGGTTGGCCAGGCCGGGTGTGGAGTGCGGCCACAGTCCGGTGATCCACAGCGCGCCCATGCCCAGGAACACCACGATGGCAATGACTTTCACCGACGAGAACCAGTATTCGAACTCGCCGAACGAGCGCGCCGAGACCAGGTTGCTTGCGGTGAGGGCCAGCATCAGGCCGAGGCTGAGCACCCACAACGGCACCGCGGGCAGCCAGAGATGCAGGATGCGGCCGCCCGCAACGGCTTCGACCGCGACCACGATGACGAAGAAGTACCAGTACATCCAGCCGGTGACGAAACCGCCACGGCGCCCGAGCGCCTGCCGGGCGTAGACGTAGAACGAGCCGACCACCGGTTGCGCCACCGCCATCTCGGCGAGCATCCGCATGATCAGCAGGGTGATGATGCCGGCGATCAGGAACGACACGATGGCGGCGGGTCCGGCGCTGCCGATCACGACGCCGCTGCCGACGAAGAGCCCCGCGCCGATCACTCCGCCGAGGGCGATCAGGTTCAAATGCCTGCGCCGCAGGCCTTTCGCCAGCTGCGCATCACTGGCCTTGATCTCTGAACTCACCACTGACGCGACGATGCCGCAGTTCGGCGCGCCGGCCCATGGTTGTGGTCACCGTGCGTTAATCCCGCGTCAACCGCGGACCGGCACGGCGAGCGCCCAACCCAGGACGGCGGTGGCCGCGGTGTTGGCCACTGCGCGGATAATGTTCCAGCGCACCCACGACGACTCGAACTGCTGGCGCAGTGACGCGAGATCGGCGGCACTGGTCGAGCCGGCCGCGGTGGTGAGCTTGTCGTTGAGCGGCACGTTGACCACCGATGTGACGGCGAGACTGGCGAGGTTGAGGGCCAGGCCGATACCGATCCAGATCAGCACCGGACGGGCGCCGGGCTTGACGTAGAACGCCCCGGCCAGCGCGGTGAAGCCGACCGACCCGAGGAAGGTCAGCAGGAACGGCGGATTGACGATGACGACGTTGATCTTGTTCATGACGTCGATGAAGGTCCGGTCGTCGAACGCGCCGAGTGCGGGCAGCACCGACACCGCGTATGCGTAGTAGAGGCCCGCGAGCAGCCCGGAGGACAACAGCGCGACGATGAGCGCCGTCGTGCCGAGCGGCTGGGGGAGCTTGGTGAATGTCATGAGCTGACGGTATTGCTCGACCCGCCGTGGTCGCTGCGCGTGCAGGACCGCGCGCCGCTCACCATCGTGGTGGTCGCCCGCGGGTCGGCGACCGTCATCCCGGATGGTGCCGTCGGCCGGCGACTCGAAGCGGGCGACATCGCGATCTGCCGCGGGCCCGACTGCTACACCGTCGCCGATGACGCGGCGACCGCGCCCGAAGTCGTCGTGCACCCGGGGCAGGTCACCACGACCATCGATGGTGAACCACTGTGTGAGGCACTGAGTCTGGGGATCCGGAGCTGGGGCACCCGACCTGACGCGCAGACCCTGTTGATCACCGGCGCCTACGAAGAAGTGGGTGCGGTCTGCCGCAGGCTGCTGACCGCGCTGCCACCGCTGGTGGTGATCCGGCGGGGCGAGGTCAACACCATGCTGGTCGATCTGCTGCTCGACGAGATGGCGCGCGATGAGCCGGCCCAGGGCGCGGTGCTCGACCGGATGCTCGATCTGCTCACGATCGCCGCTCTGCGCAGCTGGTTCTCCCGTGCCGAGGCACCGGCCTGGTATCGCGCGTATCGAGATCCTCAGGTGGGCACGGCACTTCGGCTCATCGAGAACAATCCGGCACATCCCTGGACCGTGGGGTCGCTGGCCGCCGAGGTCGGGCTGTCCCGGGCGGCCCTGGCGCGGCGGTTCACCCAACTCGTCGGCGAGCCGCCGATGGCGCTCCTCACCGAGATTCGCCTGGCGCTGGCCGTCGACCTGCTGCGCGGTTCCGATGCCACCATCGAAGCCGTCGCCGGCCGCGTGGGCTACGGCACCGCCTTCGCGCTGAGCACCGCGATCAAGCGCCGTTACGGCATGAGCCCCAAGGCAATCCGCGCCCAGGGGTAGGCCGGTGGGCGGTCAGCGGGTCTTGGCGAAGCGGCGATGCCGCCACACATACCGCGGAATGCCGCGCAGCGGCACACCTTTGGGCCAGCCGTCGGGCCGGAAGTAGGCATCGGTGCCGCCGTCGACGAAAATGACACTGCCGCAGAGGAAGTCGGCGGAGTCCGACAGCATGAAGACGATCCAGTTGGCGAGGTGCACGGGATCGCCGAAGTTGCCGGTCGGGATCGGGAAGGCGCGGACGGCCTTGCCCTCGCGCGGCGAATCGAGCTGCGCCTGCAGCAGCGGCGTCATGATGGCCCCGGGCGCCAGTACATTCAGCCGGATGCCGCGGCCGGCCCAGTCGGCCGTCACCGCGGTCTGCCGGACCCAGCGGGCCACGGCGATCTTGGACGCGGCGTACATGAGCGCGGAGGCGCCGCCGCCGAAGAACCGCACGGCGCGGGCTGCCCGCTCGGCGTCGCCGGCCACCAGTGCGCGGATGGCGCGGCGGGGTACCGCGGGCACCGTCGTGCTGGAGTTGCTGCCCAGTGCAACGACTTTCGCGTTACCGGCGGCCGCCAGTGCGGGCCGCCAGGCCGTCAGCAGGTCGACGGTGCCGAGGTAGTTGATCTGGGCGATCAGGCGTGCGCGGTCGGCGCCGGCACCGGGCCCGATCCCGGCGGCCAGTACGGCACCGTCGAGCGTGCCTTCGGACAGTTCGAGCACCCGCGTGGCGGCGGTACGCCGGCCGTCGGCGGTCGACAGGTCCGCGATGACATCGGCGTCCTTGAGGTCGACGCCGATCACCGTATGGCCCTGATCGCGCAACTGCTTCGCCGCCTGGTATCCCATGCCCGATGCCGAACCGGTCACAGCGTAGGTGCCGATGATGATCTCCTCGATTGGTTGGGGAAGCGCCGACTAGTCGGCGAGCAACTTGGTCAGTGCGTCGGCCACGTCACGACGGGCCCGGTGCGCGATGTCGAGCACCGGCATGGTCAGGAAACCGTGGATGGCCCCGTAGTACAGCTCGGTCACCGGTACCTCGGCCTCGCGCAGCGCTTCGGCGTAGGCGAGGGCCTCATCCCGCATCGGGTCGTAGCCCGTGACGACGAGCACGGCCGGGGCTACGTCCTCGACGGATGCGGACAACGGTGCCGCATAAGGGTTTTCGCGGTCGGTGGTGTTGGGCACGTACTGGTCCCAGTACCACTGCATGGCGGCCGTGGTGTTGTAGTAGCCGGTGCGGAACTCGTGGTAGGAGCCGTAGGTGAAATCGGCGGTCAGCACCGGGTACAGCAGTACCTGCGCGGCCAGCGGCGCACCGCCGCGGTCGCGGGTCATGAGCGCGGTGACGGCGGCGAGGTTGCCGCCGGCGCTGTCGCCGCCGACGACGAGCTTCGCCGGGTCGCCGCCGAGTTCGTGGGCATGGGCGGCGGCCCACTGGGTGACGGCGTAGACGTCTTCGGCGGCGGCCGGCCACCGATGTTCGGGTGCCAGCCGGTAGTCGACCGAAACGACCACGGCGGGAATCGAATTCGCGAAGCTGCGGCAGAGGCCGTCGTGCGAATCCAGATCGCAGAAGACGAAGCCGCCGCCGTGTGCGAAGACGAAGATCGGAAGCGGGCCGTCGGCCGCGGGGCGGTAGACCCGGACCCCGATGCCGTCGACCTCCGTGTTGGTGACGGAGGCGACCGCTTCGGGTTCGGCAGGTGCGACGAATCGCGCACGAATGGCGGCGCGCGCCTGCGCCCCGGTCATGTTCGGCAGGTCGGGGAAGCCGCTGTTGAGTGCCTCGAGGAGGCCGGCGATCTGGGGGTCCAGGCTCATGCGTGATCCGCTAGCGCTACTCGCTGGCGGCTCATGCGTACTGCAACGCCGGGCCCATGCGCAGCGGCCGCATCGGCTGCAGCGTCGGCGCGACCCGGGAATCCTCGGCGTTGCGCCAGATGCCCATGGCGGTCATGCGCACCGGCGCGGTCAGCTGTTCGAAGGCCATGCGGTTCATTGGACCACACACCGAGACGGCGGCGACGGCCTCACCCTGGCGGCCGATCGGCGCTGCGACACAACCGAATCCGGGCACCGACTCCTCGCGCTCGAAGGCGACGCCGTGGGCGCGGACCTTGGCCAGTTCGGTGGCGAGCTGGGCACGGTTGGCGATCGAGTACTTGGTCTTGCGGCTCATGAGGTCGACCTCGGCGTCCTGGTTGTAGGCCAGGATCGCCTTGCCGACGGCGGTACAGTGCGCCGGCTGGCGGCCGCCCACCCGCGACGGCAGCACCGTCATCATGCCGTTGCCGACCTTCTCCAGGTAGACGACGTCACCGCCGTCGAGCACGGCGAGGTGCACGACGAGGCCGGTGGCGCGGTGCAGCTCGTGCAACAGCGGGCCGGCGGCGCGGTGCATGCGGTCCTGATGCACGGCCAGCGAGCCGAGCTCGACCAGACGCATCCCGAGTTCGTAGTCCCGGCCGTTGCGGCGCAGCCAGCGCAGCTGCACCAGACGCTCCAGCATCCGGTGCGCGGAGGAACGGGGCAGGCCCGTGCGGCGCACGATCTGCGCCAGGGTCAGGCGGCCGGGGCCGTCGAACGCGTCGAGGACCAGCGATACCCGGTCGATGACCGCGCTGGGGGTGGTGGATTCGACTGTTGCTGTCATGTCGGCCTCCAAGCTCCGTTGCTCCGTGTCGATATTCCTATTAGGAATATGCCTGTTTGTATCACACGGCGGTGGGGCTTGTCACACATTTCGTCGGAGCGCGGCAGAATATATGCACGACGAGGCGCCCCGAGCCGGGTTGGCAAGGGGCGCCTCGTGTATCAATTTTGCAGCTCATGGCCCACATTTGGGACACGAGCTCACAGTCGTTCCAGCGGCGACACGCGGGGTGGCGACACGCCGGGCGGGCTCAGTTTTGCGCCGCGGACCTCCCGGCGCGGCGCCCGTAGAAGCTGCCGTCGCCCAGCGACACCCCGCTGGCATAACCCCAGGCAGACAGGCCCGCTGAGCACCGGCCGGCCGCGAACAGCCCCGGAATCGGTTCGCCGCTGACGTGCAATACGCGGCCGTCCAACGTGGTCAGCAGGCCGCCGAGGGTGAACCCGCCGGTGCTGTTACGCAGGTCGATCGCACCGACCGGGGACCCGATCGGGCGCAGCCACTGCGGCTTCTTGTGCAGCAGCGGGTCCGCGCCGTTCGCGGCGTGCTCGTTGTAATAGGCCACGGTGTGCTGCAGGACGCCGGCGGGCAGGCCGATCTCGGCTTCGAGCTCGGCGACCGTCTCGCACACCCACGTTGCTGGGCGGCGCAGGAACGGTGTCGCCGAGGTGGCGGCCATGGCCTCTTCCATGGCGTCACCGTCGATGATCAGGTAGGCCGTGTTGTCCTGGTAGTACAGCGTCTGCTGGCCGATGCGTCCCGCGTAGGTGTCCTCGGCGATGTAGCGCTGGCCCAGGCCGTTGACCAGGATGCCGCGGACCAACTGCTGCGGGTCGCAGAAGAACGCCACCTCGGTGGCATCCATGTGCGCGAGGTCGGCGCCGAGCGCCTGTGCCATCCGGATCGCCCGGCCGTCGTGCTGCTCGATGCTCGCCGCCGGACGGCCCGCGATGCGGGGTGCGTACTGGGCGACCATCGCGTCGCTGTAGGCGAAGCTGCCCGAGGCCAGCACCACGCCGCGGCGCGCCTTGATCGCCACGGTGTCGCTGTACCGGCGCGCGACGATGCCGACCACCCGGCCGTCGGCCTCGGTGATCAATGACTGCACCTCGGTGTCGTACACCGACCGGACGCCCTGCGCGGTGGCCGTTTCCACGAGCGGCTTCATCAACATGTAGCCGCCACTGCGCTCACCGGCGACCTTGTCGGTCATCTGCGGCACGTGACCGCGCGGCGCCGGGGAGGCAATGGTGTTGTACGGGAAGGCGTTTTCGCCGCCCGTGAACATCAGGCCCTCGTCGCTCGGTGGCTCCCAGCCCGGTTCACCCCAGAACACCGGCTTGAACGGCACGCCGCAGCTCACGAGCCAGTCGTAGTGGGCGACACTGCCCGCGCAGTAGTCGTCGATCCGTTCGGTGTCCGCGCCGGGACCCATGGCCACCTTCAGGAAGGCGGCCATGTTCTCCGCGGAATCGTCGAAACCGCAGGCCTTTTGGAGAGCGGTGCCACCGCCGAGGTAGACGAATCCACCGGCCATGGCGGCGGCGCCGCCCCAGCCGCCGGTGCGTTCGACGACCAGGACGTCGGCGCCCGCCGCCGAGGCCGCCACGGCCGCGGCCGCGCCGGCGATGCCGTAGCCGACGACCACGACGTCGGCCTCGTCATCCCACGCGGTGATGGACGATGCCGGGACCGGTTTGAGATCGGCGCTCATGGCAGCATCGCCCGAGGCGGCACGCCCATCCACTCATGGCCCCAGTAGCTGTCGGCGGTGATTTCCTCTGCGGTGTAATACCGTTCGTCGACCTTCATGCCCTCGGTGCCGAATTCGATGTCCCAGTCGCCGGGTGAACGCACGTAGAACGACACCATCTTGTCGTTGGTGTGCCGGCCCAGCGTGGAGGACAGCTGGAAGCCGTCGCGGTTCACGCGGTCGAGCGCCTGCCCGACGGCGTCGAGCGTGTCGACCTCGACCATGAGGTGGATCAGCTTCGGGTCACGCAGCGTCGCGGCCGGGCAGATCGCGAGGCTGTGGTGCCGCTCGTTGATGCCCAGGAACTGCACGCGCAGGGGGCCGAACTCCGGGGGAGCAGGCACCCGGAAGGCGCCGCGGGGCAGGAAGCCCAGCACCTCGGTGTAGAACGTGAACAGGCCCTTGGCGTCCTGCGCCGGCAGCACCACGTGGCCGAGGCCCAGACCCTCGGTGACGAAGCGGGCGCCGAACGGCGTGACGACGGGGCTGTGGTCCAGCACCGCGCCGTGGAATACCTCGACATC
Organism: Mycobacterium sp. SM3041; assembly: GCF_039668335.1. Taxonomy (NCBI): domain Bacteria; kingdom Bacillati; phylum Actinomycetota; class Actinomycetes; order Mycobacteriales; family Mycobacteriaceae; genus Mycobacterium; species Mycobacterium sp. SM3041. Next base: position 192,198 of record NZ_JAYXBQ010000045.1, read on the forward strand.
GTTGCCGGCCGGGTCGACGAAGGCGATGACCTCGTCGACGCGACGGGCGTCGGCCTCGTCCAGCGACAGCTGCTTCCACGGCACACCGGCGCCGTCGAGGGTGGCCTGCACCCGGCGCAGAGCGGCGCCGTCGCGAACCTCCCAGCCCACGGTGACGATGCGGTCGGCATCGCCCGGCACCACGATGATGCGCGCGGTGCGCTCGTCCATCCGCAGGTAAAGCGCGTCGGGATCAGGGCCGCTGCCCTTCGCGAAACCCAGTACGTCGAAGGCGAATTGGCGCCAGCGCTCGATGTCGGCGGTCTGGACCTTCACATAGCCCAGGCTCTTCAGGTCACTCACGTCAGATCATGCCTCGCAGCGGGCCCTGCGGATCCACGCCCAGGCTGCTGAGTGCCGACGCGTGGTAGGTGGTGCCGGGGACGTGGATGGCGTGGGCCTGGCCGACGTGTGCGTCACGCCAGTAGCGCTGCAGCGGCTTGTCCATGCGGGTCGCGTTGCCGCCGCAGCGGGCGAAGATCTCGTCGACCGCGGACACCGCGCGCCACACCGACCGGATCTGGGTGCGCCGGCCGGCGGCGCGGTCCTCGAAGGACACCTCCTTGCCGGCGGCGACCATGTCGTAGATCCGGTCGACGTTGGCCAGCAGCTCCTGGCGGGCGGCGTTGATGTCGGCGGCGGCCTCACCGATGGCGTACATGACGTACGGGTCGTCCTTGATGGCCACGCCACTGGAGTTCACGCGCTCGCGCTGGTAGTCGAGCGCGGCGGCCAGGGCGCCTTCGGCGATGCCGATGACGGCCGACGAGATGCCCAGCGGGAACATGGTCGACCACGGCATCAGGTACAGCGGCGAGGTCATGCCGGCCTCGATCTGCGCCCGGCCGTCCATCACCTTGGTGGCGTCCATGGTGCGGTAGGTGGGTACGAAGGCGTCCTTGACGATGACGTCCTTGGAGCCGGTGCCGCGTAGGCCCACCACGTTCCAGGAGTCCTGGACGATCTCGTAGTCGCTGCGGGGCAGGATCATGTGCAGCATCTGCGGCGGCATGACGGGCTTGCCCTCGGCGTCACCCAGCATGGCGCCCAGGAAGATCCACTCACAGTGGTCGGTGCCCGAGCTGAACTGCCAGCGGCCGTTGAAGATGTAGCCACCATCGACGGGCCGGGCCACGCCCTGCGGCGCGTACGGCGAGGCGACCCAGGTGTCGGTGTCCGATCCCCAGATCTCGGCGGCGACCTTCGGGTCGGCATAAGCGAGTTGGTACGGGTGCACACCGACGACACCGTTGATCCAGCCGGCGGCCGGGTCCAGCGCGGCCGTCGCCATCACGGTCTCGGCGAACTCGCGCGGGTGCACCTCCAGGCCGTCATATTCCTTGGGCTGCAGCAGCTTGATGTTGCCGGCCGCCTTCATCAGCTTCACGGTCTCGTCGGGCAGCTGGCCCAACTTCTCTGCCTCCCAGGCTTGTTCGCGAAGCTGGTCGGCGATGTCACCGAGTCTGTCGATAACCCGCTGGGTCATGGTCGTTTTCCTAACTCCTGTGATGGGCTAATCAATGGTTTACCGCACCCGCAGCGCACCGGGAGGCGCTTCCCGGTCAGCGGGCGAAATCCTTCACCCGAAGTCGATTCGGGCGCTTCCTGGTCGCCGCGGACCCCGCTGGCCGGGACGCGCTCCGCCGGGTCGTCCGTTCACCGGGACGCCTCGTACTGGGTTGTGTGGCGGACGGCTAACTTCGCACTATGAGCAGCGCAGAACAGGTTGACGTCGTAGTAGTCGGTGCCGGGTTCGCCGGTCTTTACGCACTGCACAAGCTGCGGTCGGAAGGCCATTCGGTCGTGGTGTTCGAGGCGGCCTCGGACGTGGGCGGCACGTGGTTCTACAACCGGTACCCCGGTGCCCGGTGCGACGTGGAGAGCATCGACTACTGCTACTCGTTCGACAAGGATCTGCAGCAGGAGTGGACCTGGACCGAGAAGTACGCCACCCAGGCCGAAATCCTCACGTACATCAACCATGTCGCCGACCGGTTCGATCTGCGCCGCGACATCCGGCTGAACACCCGCGTGGTGTCGGCGACCTTGAACGAAGAGACGCTGCGCTGGACCGTCACCACCGACACCGGTGAGACGGTGGACGCGCAGTTCTGCGTCATGGCCACCGGCGCGCTGTCCGATCCGCTGCTGCCGGACATCCCGGGCGTCGAGACCTTCGCCGGCGAGACCTACCACACCGCGAACTGGCCGCACGAGGGCGTCGACTTCACCGGCAAGCGCGTCGGCCTCATCGGCACCGGTTCGTCGGGCATCCAGACCACGCCGATCGTGGCCGCTCAAGCTGCCGAACTCGTTGTCTTCCAACGCACTCCGAACTTCTCCGTGCCGGCCGGTAACGAGCCGCTGACGCCCGAACGCGAAGCCGAGGTCAAGGCCAACTACGACGAGCGCCGCGCGCTGTCGTGGCGCAGCGGCGGCGGTTCGCCGCACATGGCGCACCCCAAGCGCACCATGGAGCTGTCGGCGGAGGAGCGCCGCGCCGAGTTCGAAAAGCGTTGGCAGCTGGGCGGTGTGCTGTTCAGCAAGACCTTCCTGGACCAGATGGTCGACCCGGTGGCCAACGCCGAGGCCAAGAAGTTCTACGACGAGAAGGTCCGCGCGGTGATCGACGACCCCGAGGTCGCCGACATGCTGATCCCGAACGACCACCCGATCGGCGCCAAGCGAATCTGCACCGATACCAACTATTTCCAGACGTTCAACCAGCCGCACGTGAAGCTGGTCAGCGTGAAGAAGACGCCGATCGAGCAGATCGACGCCACCGGCATCACGACCACCGAGGCCCGGTTCGACCTGGACGCCATCATCTTCGCCACCGGGTTCGACGCGCTCACCGGCGCGCTGGGGCGCATCGACATCACCGGCCGCGGTGGTGAGAAGCTCAAGCAGAACTGGGTCGACGGGCCGCGCACCTACCTGGGCCTGGGCGTCGACGGCTTCCCGAACATGTTCCTGGTGAACGGCCCCGGCGCGCCGGCCGTGCTGGCCAACATGGTGCTGCACGCCGAAGCGCACGTGAACTGGATCGCCGACGCGATCGAGTACGTCGGCAAGAACGGCTACGCGGCCATCGAGGCCACCACAGACGCGGTCGACGAATGGGGCGCCGAACTGGTGCGCCGCGCCGACCAGACGTTGTTCCCGAAGGCGAACTCCTGGTACATGGGCGCGAATGTGCCCGGTAAGCCACGGGTTTTCATGTTGTTCATCGGTGGCTTCGCCGCCTACAACGACATCTGCGCCGAGGTTGCGGCCGCGGGGTACAAGGGATTCGAACTGACCAAGGCCGGCTGATGTCGGGGCTGCTGAACAAGGTCGCCCTCGTCACCGGTGCCGCCCGCGGCACCGGCCGGACCCACTGCGAGCGGTTCGCCGACGAGGGCGCCGACATCATCGCTCTCGACGTCGCCGGTGCCGCAGCCGATCTGGCCGATCTCGCCGACGCCGTCAAGCAGCGCGGTCAGCGCTGTTTCACCGCTGTGGCAGACGTGTCGTCGTTCGACGAGGTGCAGGCCGCGGTCGACGAAGGGGCCTGGGAGTTCGGCCGGCTGGATGTCGTGGTCGCCAACGCCGGCATCCATTCGGCGTCGGCGCCGGCGTGGGAGGTGACCGCCGAGGACTGGCAGCGCGTCATCGGAGTCAACCTGACCGGGGTGTGGCACACCGTCAAGGCCGCGATCCCGCATTTCGGCCCCGCCGGCGGATCCGTGGTGATCATCAGTTCCACCAACGGACTTCGGGGCACCGCGAACACCGCGGCGTACACGTCCACCAAGCATGCGGTGGTGGGTCTGGCTCGGACCCTGGCGAACGAGCTGGGGCCCAAGCGGATTCGGGTCAACACCGTGCACCCCGGCGCGGTCGGGACCCCGATGGTGCTGAACCCGGAGACCTTCAAGCGCATCCGACCCGATCTGGAGAACCCGACCGCAGAAGATGTCGCCGAAGTCCTTGCCGCGCGCAACCTCTTGCCGGTGCCGTGGGTGGAGCCCGAGGACATCAGCAACGCGGTGGTGTTCCTGGCGTCCGACGAGGCCCGCTACATCACCGGCACGCAACTGGTCGTCGACGCCGGGCTGACGCAGAAGGCCTGACCCGTCGGGCTAGCTGCGCTCGACGAGCCCGGCCGCGATCTCGAGTTCCACGAGCGCCGGCTCGATGGCGTCGGCCATGGCATCGATGTCGTTCGCCATCTCGGGAGTGGTGACGAAGCCGAAATCGATGCGGTCGCGATAGCTGAAGCAGGTGACGTTGAGCCCGACGTCCATCACCAGGGGACCCATCGGCATCATCTGTTCGAGGACCGCGCCGGCCATGTACAGCGGCACGGGCGGCCCGGGCACGTTGGACACGACGAGGTTCATCGGCTTGAGGGTGCCGCCGAGCTTGCTCGCCGTGTACGCCCGGGCGGCCAGGGCCACCAGGCCGGGTGGGGTGGTGTCGGTCAAGCCCATGATCTGGTGCGCGGTAAGCGCTTTCGCCATCTCCTTGGCGCTCTGGGAGCTCGCGTAGATGGCCTTGATGCGTTCGGCGGGGTCGACGATGTCGGAGGCCAGCGACACCGACATCGCGCTCACCTGATTGCCGACCTGGTCGCTGGAGCTCTCGGTCCGGGTGGACACCGGGACCTGCGCGATGAGCGACTTGTCGGGCAGCTCGCCGCGGTCCTCCAGATACGTACGCATGGCACTCGAGACGAGCGCCAGCACGACGTCGTTCACCTTCACGCCGAACGCTTCCTTGACCGCCTTCACGCGCTCCAGCGACACACCGGAATTGCTGACCCGCCGGTGCGGTGAGATCGGGCCGTTGAACCGCGTGTGCGGTGCGTCGAAGTAGCCGGGCGGCTTGTTGGCGACGCCGAGCGCCGCAATCTGCTGGCGCACCGTCTGCTCCAGGAAACGCACGACGCGATAGGGCGTCTTGATGCCGATGTTGATGAGGCCGCCCAGGGCCTGCAATTCGATCCCGGGTGCCTTGACGCCGACCAGTGACCTGCTCGGCTCGGCCGCCGGTGGCCGCGGGGTGGGCGTGATATCGAGCAGAATCTCACCGAGCCCGGCTCCCGAGACGCCGTCGATGATGGCGTGGTGCATCTTCATCAGCACGGCGACCCGGCCGCCCTCGACGCCCTCGATGAACCAGAGCTCCCACAGCGGCCGGGACCGGTCCAGCTTGTAGGACATCAGCCGCCCCACCAACTGGTCGAGTTCGCGGCGGCCGCCGGGGGCGGGGACCGCGATGTGGCGGACGTGGAAGTCGAGGTCGAGTTCCTCGTCTTCGACGAACCACGGCCGGTCGAGGCCGAGCGGTGCGCCGGTCACCCGCCACCGCAGTTGCGGCATCTCCGGCAAACGCGTCGCGATGAGCGCCTTCACCGACTCGAAGCTGAAATCCGGTGCGTCGGTGGGGTCGTAGATCGACGAGGCGGCGACATGCATATGCCAGCTGTTGGTCTCCGCGAACCAGAAGGTCGCGTCGGCACCGGACAAGCGATTCATGGGCCTGATCCTAGGGCGCGTGCTGCGTGCGGCGCGTGAAATCGGCGGATTGGTACGAATTTCGGCGTGTGACGGTTGTCTCCGCGCGTCGTGGGTCGGCAATCGTCTTGGGACGCAACGAGACCCGCTGGTCCGGCAGTAGCCGGCGATGTTGCAGCCCGGTCAATTGGTAAGCCGGGCAATATATTCCGGTGGCCTCGATGCAGACGAGCGGCCGCGTACCGCACACCATCGAACCGGTGTGCGGTACGCGGCCGCCCGTGAAGACGATCAGCGCTGCAGGAAGCCCAGCACCGTGCTCTCGAACGCCTCCTTGGCCTCGATCATCGCCCAGTGCCCGCAGTTCGGGAACACGTGCAGCTCGGCGTTGGAGATGGTGCGCATCGGGATGAGCGCCATGTCCAGCGGGCTGACGCGGTCGTCGCGGCCCCACGTCAACAGCGTCGGCGCCTTCACCTTGTGCATCTGGGCCCAGGGCTGCGGCGGTGCGTCGGCCGACCGCATGAACTTCATCATCATCTTGAAGGCGGCCTTGCCGTACATCCGGCGCGCCGACTCGAGCGTCTCGGGATCGGAGGCCAGCTTCAAGCGCTCTTCGATGAGCTCCTCGGTGACGATCTTCTCGTCGTAGACCATCGAGTGCAGCCAGTCGATCAGCCGCTGCCGGGTCGGGTCCTCGGTGAACTCCTGCAGGAGCCGGATGCCCTCGCTCGGACCGGGGCTGAAGATGTTGGTGCCGATACCGCCGATGGTGACGAGCTTGCCGATGCGGTCGGGGTTGTTGATGGCGAAGTTGATGCCGACGCCGCCGCCCATCGAGTTGCCGACGATGTCCGCCTTCTCGATTCCGAGTGCGTCGAGGAAGGGCACCACCGCGGACTGCGCGTCGATCATCGGATGGCCACCGAAGTCGTCGCTGACGCCGAAGCCGGGGAACTCGAGGATCAGGCAGCGGAAGTGCGCCGCGAACGTCGGCAGGATGCCGCGGAAGTTCCGCCAGCCCGTCACGCCCGGGCCGGAGCCGTGCAGAAACAGCACTACAGGCCCACTGCCCTCGTCGTAATAACGCAGCGTTCCGCGCTCGGTCTGGACTTCCTTCAGCTCAGTCATGCGTTCCAAATTACGGTGCGGATGTCACGCGGTCGCCACCACCTCCCGTCCGGCGGGACGCGCCGCGGCCGGGGGCGCCCGGTTGTGCTGCGGGTGGCCTTTATGGTGTCCAGATGACCGTGCCAGAGTCCGCGCGTCCACTGGCGGGCGTGCGCATCGTCGAAATCTCCAGTTTCGTCGCGGTGCCCCTGGCGGGGATGACGCTGACGCAACTGGGTGCCGAGGTCATCCGGATCGATCCCATCGGCGGCGCCGCCGACTACCACCGCTGGCCGGTGACCGATGGCGGCGAGAGCATCTACTGGGCGGGCCTCAACAAGGGCAAGCGATCCGTCGCGGTGGACATGCGCTCACCGGAAGGCCAGGACCTGGTCACCCGGCTGATCGTCGACGCCGGTGTCTTCATCACCAATGTGGCGGGCCGGCAATGGCATTCGTACGAGACCCTCTCCGCGCTGCGGCCCGACCTGATCCACGCCGAGGTGTCCGGCCGGGCCGACGGCGGCACGGCCGTGGACTACACCGTCAACGCCGGGCTGGGCTTTCCGCTCGTCACCGGTCCGCCCGAGCTGCAGACCCCGGTGAACCACGTGCTGGCAGCCTGGGACGTGTCGTGCGGCCTCTATCTGGCGCTGGCGGTGACGGCGGCGCTGCGCCACCGCGACGGCAGCGGCCAGGGCCAGCAGGTCAGCATCCCGCTGGAGAACGTCGCCCTGGCGACGGCCGGGAATCTCAGCTTCCTGACCGAGGTGATGGTCAACGGCGTGAGCCGCGAACGCATCGGCAACTCGATCTTCGGGCAGTACGGGCAGCAGTTCGTCAGTGCCGACGGGGCCGCGTTCATGATCGTCGCGCTGACCGGACGCCATTTCCGGGACCTGGTCGAGGTCACCGGTACGACGAAAGCTGTTGCGGCGCTGTCTGAATCGCTCGGCGCCGACTTCGCCGACGAGGGTCAGCGATACCTGCACCGCGACGCGCTCACCGGCCTGTTCACCGGTTGGTTCTGCGGGCACACCGCCGAGCAGATCACCGCGGCACTGAGTGCGACGTCGATCCTGTGGGAGCGCTACCGCGATTTCGGTGAGGTCGCCGCGAGCCCCAAGGTGACCGACAACGCGCTGTTCACCGAACTCGACCAGCCTCGTATCGGGCGCCACCTGGCGCCGGGCCTGCCCTTGCGGATCGATGGTGCGTATCCGCCCGCGCGGCCGGCGCCGGCGCTCGGCGACGACACCGCAGCCGTGCTGACCGAACGGCTCGGGCTCACCGCCGACGACGTCGCCGGGCTCGAAGCGGCGGGGACCGTGGCATGACGGTGCTGCCTGGTCTGTTGTGGGTTTCGCCCGGAGATGGGGACGACGCCTGGGTGGGCAAGGCCGGCGGACCGGACGGCAAGCGGGCCTTCGGCGGCCTGCTGATGGCGCAGAGTCTGTCCGCCGCGTGTCGGACGGTGAATCCGGAGATGCGCCCGACGGCCATGCACCTGCAGTATCTGCGTGGGGGCGAGGCCGGCGCGACCACGGACTACACGGTGGTCCGGGTGTACGACGGACGAACGGCGGCGGCACGGCGGGTCGAGGCCTGTCAGGCCGGACGGCTGCTGACCGTCGCGACGGTGTCCTTCTCGGTGGACCTGGCCGGCCCCGAGCACGATGAATCATGGTCGCTGCCAGAGGATCCCGAGCTGCTGCCGTTGACCGGGCCGCCGGGGCCGGCGCCCGCGGTGCCGCTGGACGAGATCGACATCCGGATCGTCGACGACCGGTCGTCGGGCGAGTTCGTCCGGCGTATGTGGTGGCGGGCCACGGTGCCCATGCCGGCAGAACAGTTGCCGCACATGATGATCGCCTGCTACATCACCGACCTCTACGGGATCGACCCGGCGCTGCAGGTCCACGGGCATTCCATGCAGGCCCGCACCCACCGCAGCGGCACCACCGATTTCTCGATCTGGTTCCACCACCCGATCCGGGCCGACCGCTGGAATCTGCTGGAATCGCGATCGCCCGCCGCGGGTCGAGGCCGCGGTGTGATCACCGGGAGTCTGGTCGGCGCGGACGGCACCCGGGTCGCGACATTGGTGCAGGAAGGTCTGATCGCGGACCGGTAGTACCGTCGTCGGCAGGCTGTCGACGGAACCCGGCGAAGGAGAACGATGAACGGCGCACAGGCACTGATCCGCACGCTGGTCGACGCCGGCGTCGACGTCTGCTTCGGTAACCCCGGAACCAGCGAGATGCACTTCGTCGCGGCATTGGATTCCGTCCCCGAGATGCGTGGTGTGCTCTGCCTTTTCGAGGGTGTGGTCACCGGAGCCGCCGACGGGTATGCCCGCATGGCCGAGAAGCCGGCGGCCACCCTCCTGCATCTGGGCCCGGGATTGGGCAACGGCATCGCGAACCTGCACAACGCACGGCGGGCCTATTCGCCGGTGGTCAATGTCGTCGGCGACCACGCGCTCGGCCACAAGAAGTACGACGCACCACTGGAATCCGACATCGACGCGATGGCCGGCACGGTATCGGGGTGGGTGCGCCGGTGCGAGAAATTGGCCGACGTCGCCACCGACGCGGTGGCCGCGATCGAGGCCGCGCAGCAGGGACAGGTGGCCACGCTGATCCTGCCGGCCGATGTGTCGTGGACCGAGGGCGCCGAGCCCGCGGTGGGGGAGCCGGCTGTGGGTCCGGCCCCGTTCGACTACCAGGCGGGCGTCGACCCCGACGAGCACCAGTTGCTCGACGCCGGTGCCGAGGTCTTCGGCCCCGGCACCGTCATGTTGCTGGGTAGCGCCGCGTGCCGGGAGCGCGGCCTTCGCGCCGCGAGCCGGATCGCCGCGGCCACCGGGACCAAGGTGTTGATCGAGACCTTCCCGGCCCGGCTCGAACGGGGTGCCAGCCGGCCCAACTTCGAACGCCTGGCGTATCTCGCCGAAGCTGCCCAGTTCCAGCTGACCGGTACCGAGCACCTCGTGCTGGCCGGCGCCCGCTCCCCGGTGTCGTTCTTCGCCTACCCCGGCAAGGCGAGTGATCTCGTGCCCAGCGGCTGCCAGATCCACACCGTGGGCGGTGACGCCGTCGCGCGTCTGGAAGAACTGGCCGATGCGGTGGCGCCGCGTACGGAGCCGGTGCTGACCGAGCTGAAAGTGCCGGAGCTGCCGTCGGACTCGGCGCTGACGACGCAGAACTGGGTCGAGGTGGTGGCCGCGACGCTGCCCGACGACGCGATCGTCGTGGACGAGTCCAACACCAGTGGGTTCCTCCTGCCGCAGGCGACGATGAGCGCGCCGCGGCACGACCTGCTGACCCTGACCGGCGGCGCCATCGGCTTCGGCCTGCCGAGTGCGGTCGGCGCCGCCGTGGCGTGTCCGGACCGTCCGGTGCTGTGTCTGCAGGCCGATGGCAGTGCGATGTACACGATTTCGGCGTTGTGGACCATGGCGCACGAGCAGCTCGATGTGGTGACGGTGCTCCTCAACAACGCCGCCTACGCGATCCTGCGCATGGAGCTGCAGCGCGTCGGGGCCGAGGCCAGCGGGCCGAAAGCCGCGGCGATGCTTGATCTCTCGGGCCCGACGACGGATTTCGCGGCGCTGGCCGCGGCCATGGGCGTGCCGTCCGCCAAGGCGACGACCACGGCGGAGTTGGCCGACCTGCTCCGCGTGGGCTACGCCACACCGGGGCCGTACCTGATCGACGCGGCGGTGCCGGCGCTGCTGTAGCTCAGTAGCCGCTGAGCAGCGTGCGCAACCGGCCCAGTTCGAGTGGGCCTGCCGCGCTGCGGATTCGGCCGGGATCGGCCGGGCGGCGTCCCCACAGGAGCAGCACGCGGGTTGCCGCGTCGGTCTCGATGGTCGCCGCTCCGTCGGGCGGGGCCAGGGTGATGGTGGCCGTGTTCTCGGCGTCGGCGGTGACCACGACATCGTCCTCTTCGGCCACGCGGATTCGTGCTTCCACCCGCTCATTGCCGTGCAGCGCCAGGATGTCTCGGCCACGCCGCAGCAACGGCACGCCTACCGCGTGGACGCTGTGGCCGGTCATCCACGGTTGCGCCAGCCGGTCGCGAGCGGGCGCGTCGTCTCCGGTGATGTCCCAGCTGTGCAGGGCCAGTTCCTCGCGCATGTGCTCGGCGAACCAGGGCACCTTCATCGTGCGGCCGGTCCATGCGACGTCGGTGTCCTCGGGTAGTTCTTCCGCGGCGGCCGCGACCCGCCCGAGGTGCGTCATGCGGTCGTTGAACGCCGTCCACAGATCGGCATCGTTGAGCGCCCGGTACGGCCGTTCGCGCTCCCCGAAACCGCGGGTCGCGACGGGGTCGCCGGCCAGGTGTCCCTCCAGTACCCGGGCGAGCTCTTCGGCGTTGCCGGTCTGGTGGATGACGATGTCGCGCACGGTCCAGGCCTCACACCAGGTGCCTGTTCCGGGGTTGCGCCGCTGTACGGCTGCGGCGAATTGCGCGAACTCGGGAAAGCGGTCGATGTCGACGGTGTCCATGTGTCCATCGGTACCCCGCAAGTGTTTCGGTGCCCGCCGAACTGACGGTCGGCGGGCAAAAAAAATTCGGGGCCCCTCGGTGAGGGGCCCCGAATCCTGCTGACGCTCAGCGGCTCTGGTGCACGCTGTTGTCTACCTGCGGCGCCTCTGCGCGCGGGTGGATGTCGTTGACCCAGTCGTGGTGGGAGTAGTCCGCCGATGCCGGCGCGGCCAAACCCAGGACGGCTGCTGCCAGTCCGTTCGCCACCAGTGCGGCGATTCCGAGCTTCTTCATTTTCCCCAACTCCTTGTAGCCGAAGCTTTGATGCTCAGTTCAACGGCATGGGGGCCGGCAGTATTTCTGCAGGTGGGCGTTGGCAGCAATTGATCGTTCTTCGGCAGTAATCAGTCTTTCGGGCCTGCCCTGTGGATGAATCGCGCACTGTGCATAACTGTCTTCCGGGCGCCGGATCCGGGGGTCTTCGTCCCGTGATCTGTCGGTGGCTCCAGCCACCGTGACGGCATGAACACACCACCACGCATGACCCGCGCCGAGATCGGAGCGCTCGGTGAACAACTCGCGGTCGACCACCTGATCTCGCTCGGAATGACGGTCCTGGCCCGGAACTGGCGCTGCCGGTGGGGTGAGCTCGACGTCATCGCCACCGAAAGGGACCACAGTGCGGTGGTTTTCGTCGAGGTGAAGACCCGCACCACGACGGAGTTCGGCGGTATCGAGGAAGCGGTGACGCCCGAGAAGGCCCGTCGCCTGCGTCGGCTGGCCAGTGTCTGGCTGGCCGAGCAGAATGCCCACTGGCCCGATGTGCGGATCGACGTGGTCGGTGTACGTCTCGGCGGGCGGGTGCCGGAGCTGGTGCATCTGAAAGGTATCGGCTGATGGCGCTGGGACGGGCCTACTCGGTGGCGATCCGCGGCCTCGACGGCGTCATGGTGGAGATCGAAGCGGACATCACCTCGGGCCTGCCGGGGGTGCATCTGGTCGGCTTACCCGACGCGGCGCTGCAGGAGTCGCGGGACCGGGTCCGGGCGGCGATCACCAACTGCGGCAACAGCTGGCCGATGTCGCGGCTCACCCTCGGGCTGTCACCGGCCACGCTGCCGAAAGGCGGGTCGATGTACGACCTGGCGATCGCCGCATCGGTGCTGTCGGCACATCTGAAGACACACTGGGAGCGACTGGAGAAGACCGTCCTGCTGGGCGAACTGGCGCTCGACGGGCGGGTGCGCCCGGTCAAGGGCGTGCTGCCCGCCGTCATGGCCGCCAAGCGTGAGGGTTGGCCGTCGGTGGTGGTGCCCGCCGAGAACCTGGCCGAGGCCAGCCTGGTCGACGGCATCGAGGTGTCGGGCGTTCGCACGCTCGGACAGATGCAGGCGTGGCTCAACGGGAAGGCGGCGCTGGACGGCCGGGTCGACACGACGGCGCCGGCCGCTGACGACGGCGTCGACCTTGCCGATGTGGTGGGGCAGACGCAAGCGCGGTGGGCAGTGGAGATCGCCGCCGCTGGAGCGCACCACCTGATGCTCACAGGGCCGCCAGGGATCGGCAAGACGATGCTGGCGCAACGGCTGCCGGGGCTGCTGCCGGACCTGACCGAGGAGGAGGCCCTGGAGGTCACCGCCATCCATTCGGTGGTGGGGCTGCTCACCGGTGATACGCCGCTGATCACCCGCCCGCCGTTCGTCGCGCCGCATCACACGTCCAGTGTCTCGGCGTTGGTCGGCGGCGGCTCCGGGATGGCGCGCCCCGGCGCGATCAGCCGGTCGCATCGTGGCGTCTTGTTCCTCGATGAGTGCGCCGAGATCGGGACCAGCGTGCTCGAAGCCCTGCGAACCCCGTTGGAGGAAGGCAAGATTCGGCTGGCACGTCGTGACGGCGTGGCGTGCTATCCGGCGCGGTTTCAGTTGGTGCTCGCGGCCAATCCATGCCCGTGCGCACCGCCGAATCCGCGGGATTGTGTATGCCCGTCGGCCGACCGGCGCCGATATCTGGGCAAGCTGTCCGGGCCGTTGATGGATCGAGTCGATCTGCGCGTCGACATGCATCCGGTACTCGCCGGGGCGTTCGGTGACCATGCCGCCGAATCCACCGGTGCTGTCCGTGCCCGGGTCGCCGCCGCCCGCGCGGCCGCCGCCGAGCGATGGCAGGAAGTCGGTGTCCGCACCAACGCCGAGGTGCCTGGGCCCGTGCTGCGCCGCAGATTCCGGCTGAGCCGGGACGCGATGAAACCGCTACGAGAATCGTTGGACTCCGGACGGTTGAGTATCCGGGGCGTTGACCGCACCTTGCGTGTCGCGTGGTCTCTGGCTGATCTGGCCGGCCGCGATTCACCCAACCTCGAGGACGTCAGCACGGCTTTGGGTTTCCGAGAGGGAGAGCTCCGATGAGTGACGACGATCTGGAACGACGAGCGTGGGCGTATCTGTCGCGCGTGGTGGAACCGCCGTGCCCGCGGCTGACGGCATTGGTGGCCGATCGCGGCCCGGTCTCGGCGGCGGACATGATTCGCCGTGGTCAGGAGGACAAGGAACTCACCGGGAGCGTTGCCGCCCGCCGTGAGGTCGATTGTGCGGCCCGGGATTTGGAGATTCTCGATCGCCGGGGTGGGCGGCTGATCACTCCCGACGATGACGAGTGGCCATACCTGTCGTTCGTCGCGTTCGGGAACAAGGAGGTGCGGGCGCGGCCATCGGGTTATCCGCCCATGGTGTTGTGGGCGCTCGGCCCGGCCCGCCTCGATGACATCGCCGAACGCGCCGCCGCGATCGTCGGCACCAGGGCGTGCACGTCGTACGGCGAACATGTCGCTGCCGAGATCGCGGCGGGCCTCGTCGAACGTGACGCCGCGGTCGTCTCTGGTGGCGCCTACGGCATCGACGGAGCGGCGCACCGCGCGGTGTTGGCGTCGGACGGCGTCACGATGGCAGTGCTTGCCGGGGGTATCGACGTGCCGTACCCGTCCGGGCATTCGGCGCTGCTGCACCGGGTGGCTACGTCGGGGCTGCTGCTCAGCGAGTATCCGCCGGGGGAGCGGCCGACCAGATACCGGTTCCTGACCCGAAACCGATTGGCGGCGGCGCTATCCGGTGCCACCGTGGTGGTGGAAGCGGGGTTGCGCAGCGGGGCCGCCAACACGGCGGCGTGGGCGACCGCGATGGGCCGCAAGGTGTGTGCGGTACCGGGACCGGTGACGTCGGCCGCGTCGGCGGGGTGTCACGTCCTGCTCCGCAACGGCGCGGCCCTGGTCGACCGGGCCGAGCAGGTCGTCGAATTGATCGGGCGGATAGGCGAACTGGCCGATGAACCCGAGCATCCGGAAACACCGCTCGACGACCTGACACCGGACCAGCTTCAGGTGTACGAGGCGCTGCCGGCGCGGGGCTTCCGCAGCCTCGAGCAGATCTCGGTCGGTGCGGCCCTGCCGCCCGAGCGCGTCCTCGGGCCGCTGGCGCTGCTCGAGATCAGCGGGCTGGTGGAGAAGCAGGACGGGCAGTGGCGGATCAGGAGAGCTGGGTGAGAGGCCCGCCTGGTGATCAAGACTGTGAGGAGGGCAACGATGTCCGAATGACCTGAACCAACTGCGCTGCAACCTGATCCAGGGGCACGATGCTGCGTTGGGCGCGACAGATTGCAACTGTGCCTTCGACGGACGAGACGATCAGGGTCGCGATCTGTTCGGCTGCGGTCGAATCGGCGCCGGCGCCGCGCAAGGAGTCGGCCAAAAGGGATGTCCACCGCGCGAAAGCCGCTGCAGCGGCGTCGCGAGGCGCGGCATGACCCTCGTCGGCCACGTCTTCGATCGATACTGCGAGTACGGGACAACCAGCGTGAAAGTTGCTGTCGAGGACCACTTTTCGCCACATGGACAAGAACGCTTGTAGACCCGCTTCCGGGCCTGCGGCCAATTCTTTGGTGAGTACCTTCACGGTGAGGTCGTCGGCCCATTGGACGGCTGCAGTCGCCAAGTCGTACTTCCCGCCGGGGAAGTAGTGATAGGTGGACCCGAGTGGGGCGTCGGTGTGCTTGGCGAGTTCCCGCACACTCGTCGCATTGAGCCCGCGACGGCTGATCATGTCCGCGGCGCCCGCGACCATGCGTTGTCTCCCACGACTGTCCTCCGCCATGACAACCCTCCTTGCTATGACGATCGCTATAGTTTAGCGTGGCGGCAGTTATAACGATCGTTATAGAGGAGGTTTGACGGTGCGAGCCGCAAGTGACGCCTTGCCTGATCACATCGGTGTCGTCGTCGTCGGGGCTGGGCTTTCCGGTATCGGCGCCGGCTACCGGCTGCAGACGGAGTGCCCTGATCGCGACTACCTGATCCTGGAATCACGCGACAGCATCGGCGGCACATGGGACCTCTTCCGGTACCCCGGAATTCGTTCGGACTCCGACATGTTCACCCTCGGCTACGCCTTCAAGCCGTGGAAGGACGCCAAGGCGATTGCCGACGGGCCGTCGATTCTGCGCTACATCCGTGAGACCGCTGCCGAGTTCGGCATTGATCAGCGCATCCGCTACAACACGCGGGTTGTGGGCGCCGATTGGTCCAGTGCCGACCAAGTCTGGACGCTGACCGTCGACCAGGCAGGGGATCAGCGCACGCTGACGTGCGACTTCCTATACGTGTGCGCCGGCTATTACGACTATGCCGCCGCATACGCCCCATCGTTTCCCGGACAGGACAAGTTCGCGGGCCGCATCGTGCACCCGCAGTTCTGGCCGACCGACCTGGATTACACCGGCAAGCGGATCGTCATCATCGGCAGCGGCGCCACCGCAGTGACCCTCGTACCGTCCATGGCCTCGGCGACCACGCACGTCACGATGCTGCAGCGCAGCCCCAGCTGGATCAGCGCGGTTCCCAGCCGCGACGCGAAGGCCGACTGGCTGCGCGCTCGTCTGCCGGAACACTTCGCGCACCGCCTGATTCGTGCGAAGAACGTCGCATTCAACATCGGCTTCTATCTGTTCTGCCAGCGCCTGCCCGAGCGGGCATGCCGCCTGCTCACGAGCCAGACCACGCGAATCTTGGGCGACGAGCGTGTGGTCGCCGAACATTTCACCCCGACATACAAACCGTGGGACCAGCGGCTGTGCGCCGCGCCCGGTGCCGACTTCTTCAAGTCGCTCAAGGCCGGTCATGCCGAGGTCGTCACCGACACCATCGATGCGTTCGTCGCCGAAGGAGTCCGGCTGACTTCGGGGCGGGTCCTGCCGGCCGACCTCATCGTCACCGCCACCGGCCTGCAGATGCAGACCTTCGGCGGAATCGCGCCGACCATCGACGGCGACGGCCTCGACGTCGCCGACGAATTCGTGTGGAACGGCACCATGGTCTCGGGCATCCCGAACTTCGCTTTCTGCATCGGATACACCAATGCTTCGTGGACGCTGCGGGCAGACCTGTCGACCCGGACGGTGTGCCGTGTTCTGAATTGGATGCGGCGCCGCGGCGCCCACGCTGTCGTGCCTCGTCCCCGAGGGCGGATGGCACAACGCGACCTCTTCGGTCTTACCTCGGGCTACGTTCAACGCTCGGTTGCGGCCTTTCCCAAGCAGGGGACCACGTCGCCGTGGCGGATACGCCAGAACTACCTACTGGACTGGTGGTCGCTTCGCCGCAGTGACTTCGGCGCCAGTCTGGAGCCGCTTCCCAGGCTGAACGGCCATGAGCTCAGCGCTGAGACTGCGCTACACCAGCGCGCAGCGGCGCGGCAATCACCGGGCTTGTAACGGGTGACCCGTCTTGGCCCGAACCCTTCACATCCCAAGGAGATATAGCATGCCCATGATCGAATTAACCCTTCCTGCAGGTGTTTTCGCTGACAGCGCCCGTCGCGAACTGCAGAAGGCACTGGCTGCCACCCTGCTCAAGTGGGAGGGCGCACCCGACACCGCGTTCTTCCGTGCGCAAGCCTGGTGCCGCATCGACGAGGTGCCCGGTGACCGTTTCGTCGCGCTCGAGGACGATCTGCCGCGCTTTCGCGTCGACATCACGGTCCCTGAAGGAGCGGTCTCCCAGCGTCGCAAGGAAGGCCTCATCCGGGAAGTCACCGAACAGATCCTGTCGGCAGCCGGCCTGACGGCAGCCGACACACTGCGAGTCTGGGTACTGATTCACGAGCAGCCTGAGGGCACGTGGGGCGCCGGGGGTGCCGTCGTTCGGTTCCAGGACCTCAAAGCCAAGGCTCGGTCGAGCGCCGCCCAGGTGTGACGGCGCACGTGCCGAAAGCGCAGCACAGCAACGCAATACAAGTGCTCGGCGCTCGAGTAGCTCACTACCAACGACCCTAGGAGACCTCATGAGAAGCCTGATGTTCGTCGAACCCGGACGACTGCGATTCGACGACGTCGACGCCCCCACACTCGTAGAACCCACCGACGCGTTGGTGCGACCCTTGGCCGCAACCACGTGCGACCTCGACCACCATGTCATCGCCGATAAGACGCCGTTCTCGGGGCTTGGACCCTTTCCTCTCGGGCACGAATGCGTCGGCACCGTGGTCGAAGTCGGGCCGGAATGCACCTGGGTGTCCGTTGGCGACGTGGTCGGGGTGGCCTGGCATATTGCCTGCGGCGCTTGCGCCCAGTGCTTGCTCGGTCATCCCGCCCGCTGTCTCGCGCACGGCGAGGCGCAGTACGGCTTGCCCACCAACGGTAGGTGGGGCGGAACGTTCTCCGAACTGATCCGGGTGCCCTTCGCCGACTACAACCTCGCCCCGCTGCCGGCTGGTGTCGACCCCGTTCATCTCGCCTCGATCGGCGACAACCTTGCGCTGGGTTGGGAGACGATCATGCCGACCATCTCCGGTATCGCCGACCCGCAGATTGCGGTCTTCGGCGGGACCGGATCGATCGGGCTGTACTCCGTCGATGTCGCGGTGCACTGTGCCGGGGCGCGAACCGTGTATTACGACGACGATCCCACCCGCATGGCGGTCGCGGAGAAGCTCGGCGCCGAGGTGGCCGATATCAACGGCAAGCGCGAGAAGAACTTTCACCTCGCGGTTGATGCTTCCTGCGACCCCGGCCGACTGCGCAAAGCGCTGGTATCGGTCATGCCGGAGGGGTATGTCAACAGCGTCGGCATCTACTTCGCCGACGTCACGCTGCCTCTGTTGCAGCTCTATCTTCGCGGCGTGCACTTCCACAACGGCAAGGGCCACGCCCGGCCCAACATGACGCCGACCCTCGAAGCCGTCGCCGCCGGCGTACTGCATCCAGAACTCGTCACCAGCGGTGTCTACCAATGGGACGAAATTCCAGAGGTCCTCACCTCATCCGATGCCGGACACAAGCCCATTTTCGTACTCGACCGCTGACTCGATACGGAACGTCAAGGAAGGCAACCATGCTTCTGGACATTCGCGCTCGGATGCTGGCCTACACCATCGCACTGACCGCGTCGCCGGTTCAGTTCGGTGTGTGGGTCATGGCTTTCTGGTTCACCAGCAACGGACCGGCGGCTTACCTGACGTGCACGTCGATGTTATCGGAACCGATGAATTCCTGTACCACAACGGTATTCGGCTTCGTTCCGGTGACCGTGAACCTGTGTCACGCGTTGTGTCACTTCAGTACCGGAATCATTGGCCTGGCTGCGGTTCTTCGACGCTCGTGGGCGATCGTCTACGCGACTGGGGGCTTCGTCTACTACGTTGTCTGGGGGCTGTGGGGTCTCGTCGGCGGCGATGCGGTTCGCCACCACTTGGGTGTTGACATCTTCGGGAGCTGGGTCCATGTGGTTGAAGGGCTGATCCTGATCGTTGTCTGGTCTTACGACCGCCTTTCTGGGTCGTCGGCCAAATACTCGAACGCCGCCACATTCACTGCGAGCGCGGGGACCCGGTAGGTGGCACACCAGCGTGCCGACTCACGGCTCACCCATCTGCTCGATGCCGATCTTCGCAATCTGCACAGTTCTGGGTGGTGTCCGGTGCCACAACAGCTCACCGGCGTCGCCGAAGGGCTGGTATTGACCCAGGCTGCCTCGCGGGCTCGGATATGGCGTGGCAAGGTCTTCGACCGCGGACCTGGAAACACAGTTATTGGCCTGAACCGAATCGGCCTGGGAAGCCTCGAGTCCTGGCGCTACCGATTCACCGCACGAATAGGCCGGTCCTTGTTCGCCGACCGCGACGTGCTGCTCCTCGACCACTACAATCAGGACAATCCGTTCTATGTCAGGCGCTTTCATGACGAACTTGTCCAGATCGACCAACAGCGATTCCTGGCGACCTCGCACTACAGGTGGCGCGGCCAGTGGCGGTTCTTGTGTTACTTCGCGCTCCTCGTACCCGAGGACCGAAGTAGCCGTCCGGGCGCGATAGAGGCAGAGTTCTGATCTATGGCTATCGATCGTGCGTTCGCCCAAGTCGACGTCTTCTCATACCATCCGCTGAAGGGAAACCCCGTCGCCGTCGTCTTGGACGGCGACGGGCTCAGCGACGAGCAGATGCAACAACTGGCTCGCTGGACGAATCTCTCTGAGACAACATTCGTGCTGCCCGCAATGGAACCGGAAGCGGACTACCGGCTCCGAATCTTCACTCCGGGCGGTGAACTGCCATTCGCCGGCCATCCGACGCTTGGTTCTGCCCATGCCTGGCTCGAAAACGGCGGCACACCTCGCCGTGAGGATCGCGTTGTGCAGGAATGCCAGGCAGGGCTTGTCGCAGTGCTGCGCGGCGAAGGGACGCTGTCATTCGCCGCTCCGCCAACGTTGCGCACCGGTCCCATCGACGACTCCGAAGTCGATCTGATCGCCGCGGCGTTCAAGATCGACCGCGAGCGCATCATCGACCATCAGTGGGTCGACAACGGCCCGGGCTGGGCGGTGGTGCGCCTGTCGACGGCCCGAGAAGTGCTTGATCTCAAACCGGATCTGAGTGTGATTCCGCAGGCCATGGTGGGAGCGATCGGTGCCTATCCGGAGGGGTTTGAGCATCAGTTCGAGATGCGCACTTTCGCGCCCAAAGTTGGCGTCGCCGAAGACCCTGTCTGCGGCAGCATGAACGCCAGCGTGGGGCAGTGGTTGACGGCAAGTGGTTCCGCTCCCGCGAGCTATCGGGTCTCGCAGGGCGCAATCCTAGGGCGCGAGGGCACTATCGAGATCACTGCCGACGCCGACGGGACGGTGTGGGTTGGCGGTGCCACCTCAACTATCATCCGTGGTGTCGTCACGCTGGACCAATAGCTGTGCGACTGTCGCGCGGTGATGGCGGCCCAGTGTCGAGGTAGTCCTCTGTCTCGCGCGGTTATGCGGGAATCAGCTTGAGCGGCAATCGTTCATGGCGGCGGATGATGTTGTTGATCGCCCACTTGGGTGTGCCGGTCAGCTCTATCCGGTCCACACGCTCGAGCAGCGCCCGCAACATCGCCGTTGTTTCCAAGCGGGCCAGGGCCTGTCCGGCGCACGCGTGCGCACCCTGCCCGAAACCGACGTGGCGGCCGGCGTCACGTCGGATGTCGAAGACCGTCGGGTTTTCCCATTCGCGTTCGTCGCGGTTGGCGGAGGCATAGATCACCAGGACTCGTGCACCCGAAGGGATTGACACTCCGGCGATTTCGGTCTGCTGCGCCGTGCACCGCGCGAAGGCGCGCAGCGGTGGCTCGTAGCGGACGATCTCGTTGACGGCGTTGGCCATGAGGCCGGGCTCGTCCTTGAGCAGTTGCCACTGGTCGGGGTGGCTGGCGAAGAGATACAACGCGTTGGAGATCGCGCTCATGGTGGTATCGATCGACGGGGCGATGTAGTCGACGAGCAACGGCGGGCATTCGTCGTGCGTCAGTTGGCCTTCATCTGCGGCGGTGAGCAGCTCGTCGGCCATGCTGCCCTCGATGACGTTGCGCTCGCGAACCACACGCCGAGCGAAGCGCAGCATGAGCAGGGTGTTGGGCACCGCTTTGATCGCCTGCCAGTTGAGTGGGCCGAGTACGTCGAATGTTGCTCCGGCCCAGGCAATCAGGTGATCGCGTTGATCGCGCGGCCAACCGATGAGGTCGGGTACGACCGCCAGCGGTAGCGCGGCCGCGAGGTCGTTGACACCGTCGATATCGCCCCTGCCGAGCGCTGTTTCGACGACGCTGCGGGCCGTGTCGTCGACGGTGTCACTGATGGCGCGCAGAGCCCGTGGCAGCATGCGGTGCGCGACGCGCTTGCGGCGTTGTTCGTGCTCGACACCGTCGCTGTTGAGCGTGGTGCCGCGCGACATGCGGTTGGTGATCGGGTTGAGCGCCACACCGTGGCCCGACAGAAAGGTCTTGTCGTCGCGCAGTACCGATTTGCACTCGGTGTAGCGCGGCAACGCATATGCCCGCTGCTTCGCCAGCCATATCACCGAACCGAGGTCACGCATCCTCTGGTAGTGGGGGTAGGGGTTGGTGATGGCGTCGACCGCGTAGATGTCGGGTTCATAGATGGGCAGGCCGGCGGGTGGGCGTGGCATTGACGTTCCTCTCATGACCGTGGCTGCGGACGATTAGGCGCGGTCCCGTAGGGCGGCGGAGGGCAGCTGCGCGCTGTGTGTCCGAGTGGACGCCGTGAACCCCGGTATGGCCGCACACAGTTTCCACACGTCGCGGCCCGCGCACATGACGGTGCGATCAGGCCGGATGACAGCGGCGGTGGCGTGGCCGCGGCGCAACCACCGTTCCAACTCACCGCCGGGCTCGGCGACATGAACGACGATGCCGTGCTCATCGAGCGCGGCGAGCTGGAACGCCAGCGGGCGCATCGTGGTGATGAGTGCAAAGCCATTGCCCAACAACGTGTCCAGGCGCTGGCCATCGGCCAGTACCGGGTTGGGGCACAGGGTTCCGGCGAGGTGCCATGGCGCACGGCTCGTGATCACCAGAGCCGACGCGCGTAACGCCGGGGTGGTGCCGTCTGTGAGCTTGTCGCGGAGGCCGGGTATCAACCGTAGCCGGGGTGCGACGGTGCGTCGCACGAGGTTTCCGATATGTCCACCGGCTGTCATCGCCCACCCCACGCCCAGCGCCAGGCCGATCATGCTGCGCGCGTGGGGTTTCCGTTCCTGCTCGTATGTTGCCAGCAGAGCCTCGGGTAGCTCTCCGTTGATCACTCCGGCGAGTTTCCACGCGAGGTTCATCGCATCGCGCAGGCCCGCGCCCATGCCCTGCCCGATGAAGGGCGGCGTGAGGTGGGCCGCATCGCCGAGGACGAACACATTGCG
Organism: Mycobacterium sp. SM3041; assembly: GCF_039668335.1. Classification (NCBI taxonomy): domain Bacteria; kingdom Bacillati; phylum Actinomycetota; class Actinomycetes; order Mycobacteriales; family Mycobacteriaceae; genus Mycobacterium; species Mycobacterium sp. SM3041. Next base: position 214,561 of record NZ_JAYXBQ010000045.1, read on the forward strand.
GTCCCGCCAGCTGTCGGCAATCTGTGCGCGGAAGGTGTATTCGGTGACCCGCACCAGGTCGAGGTCGTCGTCGGCGACATCGCCGATCCACGGTGCGATCAAGGGCCGAAGGGTCTCGATCGTGCTGAAGTCGGCGGCTGTTTCCGGCGGCAGTAGTCGAAACTCCCACCGGTAGCGGTTGGGGCCGATCCGCATGTACGTCGCAGCCCGAACGGGATCGCAGACCTGGTGCACGCCATCCCACTGCTCGAGTTCGGCTTCGGTGACGACGTCGGCCACCAGCCAGCGCTGCTCGAACCGCAGGTCGTCCATGGCCGCACCGATGGAGGCTCGCACGATGCTGTTGGCTCCGTCGCAGCCCAGCACGTAGCTGGTTTCGACGACGTGCTCCGTCCCGGTGGCGCGGTCGGAGTAGGTCACCCGGACGCGGCCCGGTTCGTGTTGGGTGATGCCGGTGACCTCGGAGTTGCCGCGTAGCTGCACATTTGGTCGCGTGGCCAGGTTGGCGCGCAGCAGCTGTTCCAGTTCGGGTTGGTCGAACATGTTGGCTTGCGGGAAGCCGTGCCGGCTGCGGGCGGGGTCGCGGTCGAACTGTGCCAGCGTGTGGTGGTTCTGGTCGAGCAACCGTAAGCCGAGCGCCGGGCGGGAAATCGTGGCGAACTCTTCGGCCACGCCGAGGCGGGCAAGGATGCGATGAATCTCGTCATCGAGGTGCACCGCGCGGGGCTGGGGATAGACCGATTCCCAGCGGTCCAGAACCAGCGTCGGCACGCCGTGGTCGGCGAGCAACGTCGCGGCAGTGACACCGGTCGGTCCCGCTCCGACGACGACAACGGGCACGGATTGCGTTACAGGGTCAGGCATTTCGGTCCTCGACTCGGAATCAGCCGATGATCGGCATGCGGTTGGCGACGAGAGCGTCGAGGCGCGTCTGCATGGCGGCCTCGATTCGGGACGCGAAGTCCTCGGCGGTTTCCCCGGGATTCGCGGTCATCGGGGGCAGGACCGCGGTCACCAACTTGGTCGGCAATGCGACGTAGGGGAGCATGCCGGCGACGCCGATATTGAGTCCCCACGGAATGGTGACGCTGATGGGCAATGTCTTCATGCGCAGACGCCGGTGCAGGCCCAATCGTCGGGCGAGGCCTCTGCCGTCGGACACGACGAACAACGAGTCACCGGCGCCGGCCGTCACGACCGGGACCACCGGGACGTCATGAGTCATGGCCAGGCGGGCGAACCCGCAGCGCTCATCGAAATGCACCAGATTGCGGTCCCGCCAGGACTTCCCGGCATCGACGTCGCCGCCGGGGAACACCAGCACGTTGTGCCCGGCGGCGAAGGCGGCGTCTGCCGATTCCTGGCTTGCGGGCCGGCCGTCGAGAAACTCGGCGATGCGGCCGGCGCCGACCGTCCACGCCACCTGGTGAACGAGCGCGGTGGTCGGCCGTTTGAGTGCCGCTTTCTCGCGGACGGCGATCATCGCCAGCACGTTGAGGTCCACCAGGCCGCCGAAGCCGTGATTGGCGACAAGCAATGCAGGCTCGGGAATCTCGGCGTCGATGTGGATTTCGTGACGGTGGTACCACCGCAGATAGTTCGGTACAGCCACCCGCATTGCGGATTTGAGTGCGGATGCCGTCGAGGAGGGGTCGGTCATGGGATCAACTGCTCGTCAGCAGCGAGCGCCTGCCCGAGGCAAGAACACGCACGAGGAGGCGGTTGGGAACAAGGCGCGCGATACGGGTGACAACCCGGGTTGGCCACCCCGGGATCACCGTCCCGCAGTCGCGATCGATGGCCTCGATGCCGGCTCGTGCAACGTCGCGGGAGGACATGTACATCATTTTGGGCAACCGGAATACATCGTCGTCAGCGCCTGCGGCAGAGAGGAATTCGGTCGCCACAGGCCCTGGGCACAACGTGGCGACAGTGACGCCGGTGCCCGCGAGCTCTCCGCGCAGTCCTTCGCCGTACACATGGGTAAATGCCTTGGTGGCGGCGTAGCCGGCCTGTGTGGGTGTCGGCATGAACCCGGCGCTTGACCCGACGTTGAGGATGGCGCCGCGGCGGCGGGGAACCATCTGCTGTACGGCGCGGGTCGTCAGGTCGATGACAGCCTCGACATTGACGCGGACCTGGTTGATTTCCGCATCCACGGACGAGTCGACAACTGCGCCAATGGTTCCGATGCCCGCATTGTTGACCAGGATGTCGACCTGCAGACCGCGCGTTGCGATGGTGCTGAACAGTGCGGCCCGCTGCGTCGGATCGGTGACATCGCACCCGATCACTTCGACATTGACTTCTGAGGAGAGCTCCGCAGCAAGTGCATGCAGCCGGTCTTCGCGGCGGGCCACCAAGGTGACGTTGTGGCCGCGGGCGGCGAGTTCGCGTGCGATGTCGGCGCCGATGCCGGATGACGCGCCGGTGACGACGGCAGTCGACGACGGGTTCGGGGTGGGCAAGCTCATGGGGTCGTCCCTTCGATGAGGTTGAAAGATGTGGTTCGAGAACGGCCGATCACCGGGACGGTGCGCTCCACCGCATAGCCGTGCACTGCGGTCAGCACGGTGTGCTGCGTGTCGAGCACCTCGGCCAAATTGTCGTGTGTGAGAAGCTCGTCGAGCGCGGCGCGATCGTCCACGCCGAAAAACACCGCTGCGTGGTACCGGTGTTGGGGCGGGTTGTCGTGGGCGACGCCGGGCGATCCGCCGAGAAGCGGGGTATACGGCAGGAAGGCGTAGGACCGTAGATCCCTTGCGCCTGCTGCCATCAGCGCCGGGCTCAGCTGCTGATGCACAAAGGAACGAAACATCCTGGCGGCGACACCCATTCGGCGGCGCAACAACAGTGCGACGTGCTGCTGGGCGGAGTTGTCGTACCCGTCGGTGAACCAGCGTCCGCCGCGCGGCCCTGTGTGGTGGGCCAACACCCGGGTGAAGACGTTCTGCTCATCGAGGAACACCTCGCGCGAGTGCAGGCCGGTGCGCAGCATGGCCGCGGCGCTGGTGAATCGGATCTCGGCGCAGCCGTCGAGGTGCCATGTGCGCGGTATCGAGGTACCTATGCCGGCGGTGGCCGGCCAGAACCCGTGGTCGGTGGACGAGAACAGCCGTTGGTTGTATTCGAGGAGATGTGGCAAACGTATGACCTTGTCGGCGTGCGTCTTTGCCCAGTATGTGGTGGCTGCGTCACGCGAGAGATCGCTACGCAACATGAGTGGAGCAAGCAGCGACGTGGTGCGGGTTGGCGTCACGGTGCTCACTCCGCATCCACCAGCCGCCACGTGAGGGCGTAACGGCCCAGGATTGCCTCGACCGGGGCACGGTCCGTGCCGGGGGCCACGCGCACCGTGACAACCGTTGCTGCGTCTTCGGTATCCGCGGTCACGCCGCGCACGCCGTCGACATCTGCGACGGCGTCACGGACCGCGCTTCGGGCGGCGTCGGCCCGCAGCGGCAGCTTGTACGGCTTACCGACGGCGGTGACGGGGATGGCGTCGATCGCGATTACCGATTTCGGAGCGGCCGCGCTCTCGGCGACGTGCTCAACGGCCCACTGCCGCAACAAATCCGGAGTTGTGGCAGCGTCGGGCCGCAATGTGACATACGCGACCGGTACCTCACCGGCGTGCACGTCGGGCCGGCCGACCGCGGCCGCGCCGGTGACGTCGGGATGCGCCAGCAGTGCGTCTTCGATCATTGCCGGGTCGATGTTGTGCCCGCCGCGGATGATCAGGTCCTTCGCGCGCCCGCAGAGATGGACGAAGCCGTCGTCGTCGACCCATGCGAGGTCGCCGGTGTCGAGCCAACCGTCGACGAGCTTGCCGTTGCCGTCGAGGACGAAACCGTCAGAGCTGCGGTCGGTGACGTAGCCCGGGAACACGGTGGGGCCACCGACCACGAGGGTGCCGATCTGGCCGGCCGACAGTTCGTGCCAGTCGCCGTTGTCGTCGATGTCGACGGTCTTGAGTTGTTGGTAGGGGAGCCGCTGACCGGCCGAGCCGGGCCGGGGATGGTCGGGGAAGCTGCGCGCGCTGGCGCAGGTGGCCTCGGTCAGGCCGTAACCTTCCAGCAGGGGGACACCGGTGTGCGACTCGAAATCGCTGCGCACCGCAGGCGGCAGCGCGGAGGCACCGACAATCGCCATCCGCAGACTGGAGATGTTGGCATCGACGGGGAGCAGGCTGAGCACGGCGTACACCGTCGGTACCGCGCTCATGGTGGAGATCCCGTAGCGCTCAATGATTTTCCAGAAGTTGCCGTAGAGCGACATATCCCGGTAGCCGAGCGGGCCGGCCCACAGCACCTGCTGTCCGCGCAGCAGCGGCGCCAGTAGCGTCACCACGAGGGCGTTGACGTGGAACAGTGGCAGCGCGGCGAACAACACCGAGGTTTCATCGAGCACCGTGTTGGCGGCGATCATCCATGCATCGGCCACCTCGTTGGCGTGCGTGTGGGCGGCCAGTTTCGGCGCGCCGGTGGTTCCGCCGGTGTGGAACAACGCGGCCAGATCGGTGGATTCCGGTGCGGCGCCGTGGAATCGGGTGCCGTCGTGTGCCGTGGACAGTCGCGCCAGGTAGTCGACCTTGGCTCCCGCCACCGTGGGGACGTCGATCGCCGTCGCGCCGGTCGGCCCGATCAGCAGGATGGTGTCGATCAAGCCGGCACTGACGAGACGCTCTGCCACCGCCCATGCCGAGGCGTCGAGCTCAGCGTCCGCCGTGATGAGGACTCGGGCGCCGGATCGCCGCACCAGTTCACTGACGTGCTCCGGGGAGAGCCCGCCGTTGATGGGCGCCGCGATGCCGGCGAGCTGAGCCGCCAGCGTCGCGGTGATCAGGTCATCGCAGTTCGGTGCGATGAGCGCGACGGCATCATGGCGCTGAACACCCAAGTCGCGCAGTAGGTTTGCGCTCTGGTGCACGTCGTGCAGCAGTTGGCTGAAGGTGCGCTCAACGGGCTTCTCCCAACGTTCGCCGTCGGGCACGACGCTGACGGCGATCCGGTCCGGCCACATCTGTGCCGCGCGCGCCAGCAGCGCGTAGGTGGAGGCCGGCAAGCCCCGCTCGGAAAGTGGGACGGCTTCGATGTCGGCCAGGTCGCTCGGGCTGGAGTACCTGGGCCACAACAGGTTCGCGCTCATGCGTACTTCACGATGTTGCGCTGGGCACCGAGGTCGATGGCGCCGTCATCGGTGGCGATGGTCGTCTCGACGACGTCACCGTCGTGCAGGTATTTCGGGTTGCGCGCCTGGCTCTTGAAGAAGGCCTTCCATTTCACGGCGGGCGGCAGCAGCGACCCGATGAACGCGACAGCCTTGTGCGGCGCACTCAGCGCGGTGCCCACGGGTGTGCCGGTCAGAATCAGGTCGCCGGCACTGAGGTCTTGAAAGCGGGTCAGCGATTGCAGGGCCTGCAGCGGCGGGTAGATCATGTCGCCGGCAACGCGCATGTCTTGCCGCAGTTGGCCGTTCACGCGCAGCTGTAGTCGCAGCTCGCCGAAGCGCTTGAGCTCGGCGGCGGTCAACAGCACCAGGGCCGGGCCGACGGGCGTAAAGGTGGGGTAGGACTTGGCCTCGTAGAACTGTGTCTGGGGCAGCTGGATGTCGCGCGCGGAGACGTCATTGGTGACCACCAGTCCGGCTACGTAGTCGGCGAGGTTGGCCTCGGTGATGGTGCTGCCCACCGGGATGTCGGTGCCGATGACCAGACCGATCTCCACTTCGTAGTCCAGGAACTGCACGTGGCTGGGTTTGACGATCGCGTCCGATGGGCCCGTGATCGACGCCGACGATTTACGGAAGAAGGTCAACGGGATCGAGGCCGGTTCCATCCCGGCGTCTTTGACGTGCGAGGCGAAGTTCGTCATCTGGGCGACCACCCGGCAGGGTGCGGTCACGGGAGACACGAGTTCGAGGCTGTCGACCGGCACCGTGGCGGTGTCGGCGGCAGCGGCTTCGATGGCGGCGCGGTCGGCGAGCAGGGCGCCCGTGGTGGTCGCATCGGTGGCGATCTTGGCGGCACCGGTGGCGGTGTGCACCCACCAGGCGTCGGCGGTGCGCAGAACGGAGATGGTCATGACTTGGCTGCTTTCAGTAGGCCGATGAGGCGGTTGACGTCGAATTCGTTGTTGCTGCGCAGGGCGGTGAGCAGTTCTCGTACCTCGCCGCGCGCGTGCCGCGGACTGGTGCCGAGGAAGTCGGCGGTGGCCGGCGGTCCCCATTGCGCCAGGCCGGAGGCGGTGAACTCGGCCCATCCGGGTTCGAGCGTGCTGTCGAACATGTCGCCGTCGGTGAAGTGCTCGACCATGAACCCGTCCGGGTCACGCCAGTAGTCGAAGATCTGGCTGCCCTGGATGTGCCGGCCGATGCCCCAGGAGCGTTGGTAGCCATGGTCTTTGAGGTATTCACCACCGGCGGCGAGGGCGTCGAGGTCACTGACCTGATAGGCCGAGTGGACGTAGCGGTTCGCGGGCCCCAGCGCCAAGGCGAGGGTGTGGTGGTCGGTCGGGATCGAGCCGCGGTCACACCGGATGAAGCTCATGGTGGGGCCGCGTTCGCGCTGGCCCGGGAAGTACAGGAAGTCGCTGACGATCAAGCCGAGCGTATCGAGGTACCAGTCCAGCGCGGCACGGTATTTGGTGGACTGGACGACGACGTGGCCGAGGCGTTGCACCGTCGTCGGCACCCGCGGCGGCCGTTGAGTGGCGTTGATCCGGACGACATCGTGGCCGAGGTTGAAGGTGTGCGGTGCCTGGGCCGGCAGCGGGCTCAGCGGATGCGTACCGGACACCACGTGCACCGGAATACCGCTGGGGTCGGTCAAGTGCACACCCAGCCCGCCGATCGCCTCCGGTAGCGCGGTCACCCGGGCGCCGGTCTTGTCGGCCAGTCGGACCAGGTCTGTGTCGTCGCCGGCGGCGAACGCCATGCCGCGGAAACGCGTCTGCGCGCCACGCCGGATGAGGACACACGGGGCGTCGGGATCGCTGCCGCGCAAATGCAATTCGGTATCGGTGCGCAGCGCGGTGCCGAAGCCGAACGCATGGGCAAAGGCCTCGGCGCGCGCCAGGTCGGGTTTGTCGAATTCCAGCCAGGCGACGTCCGTCACCTTGATCAGTGGGTTGCGGGAGCGCCCCGGGTGCTCGCCGGCCAGTGCCCCCTGCGCGCTGTGCAGGCCGTTGTGGGCGCCAATGGTGTTGCTGCTCATCGTGCGTACTCCTTTCGTGACGCTGTGACCGCGGCGCCGACCGCACCCCGGACCTTGTCGATCACGGCCAGCGCGTCGGCGGGGCCGTGGTCTCCGCGCCATGCGACGTGCTGATCGGGACGGATGAGCACCAGGTCGCGCTCGTAGAGCTTGCGGGTGTGTGCGTCGCGGACGTCGACGACGGTCAGTGGGACACCGCGGTCGTCGGCCGCCGCCATCAAGTCGGTGATATCGATATCGGTGAAACGCAGCAGGGTGAATCCGGGGCCGAACAGATCGAACAACGCTGTGCCATCGGGCAGGAAGACACTCGGCGGGCGGGCACCCGGCACGGTGCTCGGGATGTACCGATGCGAGGGGCCGGCCGGCGGGCAGCTCGGTTCCGTACAGACGACCGGTGAGGTGTCATAGCGGTATCCGTACTCGATTCCGTCGGCCTCGTTTTCGAGGTTGCCGAGATCCAGAATCTCGCGTCCCAGGCGTGCGCGGTCGCGTTCACCTGACCAGTTCTGCCCGGAAAGCGATGCGCGGTTTGCCATTTGGATGGCCAGGCGCACCATGGTGTGGCGTGCTGAGGCATCCCGATTGGCGATCCCGACGCCGCGGCGTTCGGCCGCGTACGCACTGAGCAGGCGCGGACCGCCCCAGCCGTTGACAACGGCGGCCAGCGCCCAGCCCAGCCCGACCCCGTCGCCGACACCGGTGTTCATGCCGTAGCCACCGTTGGGCACCACCTGGTGGGCGGAGTCGCCGGCCAGCCAGACTCGGCCGTGCCCGTACGAGTCGGCCAGCGACAGCCGGGGCCGCCACTCGTTGGCAACGATGATGTCGCAGTCGAATTCGACTCCCAGGCGGGCGAACAGGAACTGCTTCGGATCGATCGCCTCGGTCTTCACTCCCACGCCGATCAGCGTGTGCAACGTCCAGGTGTCACGGTCGTTCTGCGAGATCAGGGTCCAGCCTTCGGGGGACTGGGTGTGCCAGGTGGTGCCGAACCGCTCCAAGATCTCGCGGGCCGGGGAAGTGAAATGCACCATGTACACGCGGCCGTCCATCGGGGTCTGTCGCTGGTCCATGAATGCCCGCACCGTGCCCGCGACCATTTTGCGCAGCCCGATTTCGCGGGCGGCCATACGGCGGATATCGATGTCGTGCAACGCGATTCCCAGTTCGCGTCGCACGATGCTGCCGGCGCCGTCGCAACCGGCCAGATAGTCCGCGCGTACGGTCCGGGTCTCGCCGGTGGCGCTGCAGTTGATGACGGCGTCGACGCCGCCGGCGTCCTGGCGGAACGACTGCAATGCCCACCCATACCGGACGTCGACGCCGGTGCGCGTCTCCAGGATCTCCTTCAGCGCCGGTTCGAGAATCGCCTGGGAGACCCGCATCGGGGGCTCCAATGCCATGGTCCCGTCGGTGCAGGCCCGGATGGCGTCGCGGCGCGCGGCCACCCCGGGGTAGCGGAATCGCGCCAACTCCCACCCACTGAGCTTGGTGACCCACGCGACGTCGAACGGATTGTCCTCGGGGACAGCCACTTTGCGTAGTTCGTCGGCGATGCCGAGTTGCCGGTACAGCTCCATGCTGCGGCCATTGGTGATGTCCATCTTGGGGTGCGTCGTCGTCGACGGATTGCGTTCGACGAGTAGTGCCGGCACGCCCTGACGGGCCAAGGTCAGCGCCAAGGTGAGGCCGACCGGCCCGCCGCCGGCGATCAGTACCGGGACCCGGTCAGTCGGGGAGGGTTCGATCATCGTTGATCCCTTCGAGTGGCAACAACTATGTATCGAATTGAACAGAAGTGTTCAACACAAGTCAAGGGTGTATTTTGAACAAAGTTGTTCAGAAGATCGATGATGTGTGCAATCGCTGTTGCTATCGTTATGGATTGGACAGGTGATGCAGACGGTGCAGGAGAACTTGAAGGAGCCGCGCCATGACCACAACTGACGACCGGATCGTGACGGCGGCAGTGCGGCTCTTCGTCGAGAAGGGCACCACGCAGGTCACCATCAGTGAGCTGGCGCAAGAGGCGAACGTGGCCCGCGGCACCCTGTACCGGAACGTCGGCTCGATGGACGATCTGTTCGATCGCGTCGTCAGTGAGGTCACCGCGGACCTGCATCGGCGCGTTTCGGCTTCGTTCCTGGCGGCGGCGACCGATGATGCCGCGACGAGGCTGGCCACGGGCATTCGGATGTGGGTGCGCTATGGGCACGAGAACCCCATGCTGGGACGGTTCGCCGTCAAGTTCGGCCTCAGCGAAGAGACGCTGCGCACCTGGATGGCCGGCCCGCCGAGCAGTGACGTCGACGCCGGCGTGGCGGCCGGCCGCTACCAGCTGGGTGAGATCGGAGTCGACAGCGTGGCCTCGATGGTCATGGGCGCCACGGTCAGCGCCATGTGGATGGTTCTGGAAGGTCATCAGACCTGGCGTGAGGCAGGCTCGGCCACTGCGGAACTTGTGTTGCGCGCCTTGGGGATCGACACCCAAGAGGCGCACCGCATCGCGACCGAGCCGCTGCCCGCACTGCAGCCGTCCGCCTGAATGCCCGCTGGCATGGTTCGCGCTCGCCGCTGTTTTCGGTGGCTCGCTGCCGTCATCGGATTGGTCGTCGCACTCGTGGCGGGCGAATGCGTGTGGGTGCGTCCCTCGCCCGTCGCGATGCCCGCGGTGCCCGACGCCGGTTACGGATTCAGCGTCGGCGCGCCCCAGTCCTGGATGAGCGACGCCGACGCCGACCGCGAACTCGATGCCGTCGCCCGAACCCGGGCGCAGTGGATGCGGGTGCTCATCGACTGGCACATCGTGGAACCCGTTAAGGGTCAATACAATTGGCACTACGTCGACCACTGGGTGAACGGCTCCAAGAAGCGTGGCCTGAAGGTGCTCGGCCTGATCGCGTACAGCCCCGCGTGGGCTCGGGCGCCGGGCTCGTATTTCAGTGCGCCACCGGTGAATCCGGCGGACTACGCCGCCTTCGTCACCGCCGTCGTGCAGCGCTACGGCGACCGCGTCGCCGATTGGGAGATCTGGAACGAGCCGAATCTGCCGCTGTTCTTCGGATTCACCGACAACCGCGCCGCCGTCTACACCGAGCTGCTCAAGGCGGCCTATCCGGCGATCAAGGCCATTCAGCCCGGCGCCACGGTCATCGCCGCCGGGCTCAGCCGCGCCACCGGCCCAGACGCACCGACCAAATTCCTCGCCGACATGTACGCCAATGGCGCGCGGAAGTTCTTCGACGCCACCGCGATGCACCCGTATGTGTTCCCGGGCGGCATCGCCGAAGACGGCGACAACGGGTGGTCGGACCTGGTGCGCGTGCACGACCTGATGACCGTCAACGGCGACGGCGACAAGAAGGTCTGGATGACAGAACTGGGCGCCTCGACGTGCGCGCCGCAGGCCCGGGGCGTCAGCCAGGACGAGCAGGCGCGCCAGATTCTGCAAGTGCTGTCGGGCGTGGCGGGGACGGGTTGGAGCGGCCCGGCCTTCATCTTCGCGGTGCGTGACACCGACACTGCCAAGCGTGACGACCTCGAATCCAACTTCGGTGCGTTGCTGACGTCGGACTGGAAGCCCAAGTACACGGCGGCGGTGCTGGCTCGGTAGCCCACCACGGCGGCCGCGCCGCTCGTATAGTCGAGGCGTGGCAGGCCGTCCGATTCATACGTTCGAAGTACTCCGCACCCAGCGCCTGACCCCGCACATGATTCGTGTTGTGTTCGGCGGCAACGGGTTCGACACCTTCACTCCCAAGGAATTCACAGATTCCTACGTCAAGTTCGTCATCGTGCCCACGGGCGTCCAGGTCGCCGGTCTCGCGCAGCCGCTGACGCTGGACAGCTTCGAGGAGCTGCCGGCCGACCAGCGCCCGACGGTGCGGACCTACACCGTGCGCAGCGTCGACGTCGAGCAGCGCGAACTCACCGTCGACTTCGTCGTACACGGCGACACCGGCGTGGCCGGGCCGTGGGCGGCGTCGTTGGCGCCCGGCGATCCGGCGTATCTCATGGGACCCAACGGGGCATACGCGCCCAACCCGGCCGCCGACTGGCACCTGCTGGCCGGCGACGAAGCCGGGCTGCCGGCGCTGAGCACCGCACTGGAAGCGTTGCCGCCCAACGCGATCGGCCACGCCTTCATCGAAGTCGACGGACCGGACGACGAACTCGAGTTGACCGCGCCGGCCGGCGTGAAGATCCAGTGGATCCACCGCGGCGGCCGCGCCGACCTCGTGCCCGATGACCAGGCCGGCGACAACGCACCGCTCATCGCGGCGGTCCGGGCGGCCGACTGGCTGCCCGGCCAGGTCCAGGTGTTCGTGCACGGCGAGGCGCAGACCGTCATGCACAACCTGCGGCCCTACCTGCGCAAGGAGCGCGGCGTCGGCGCCGAATGGGCGTCCATCTCCGGCTACTGGCGCCGCGGCCGTACCGAAGAGACCTTCCGGCAGTGGAAGGCGGAGCTGGCGAAGGCGGAAGCCGAGGCATAGGCCGGAAAGCCGACGCGCAGGCCGACGCTAATGTGCGATCCTCAGCCGAAGTTTGCGACGGAAGGGCGGGCCTGATGGCGTTCGGTGACTACCAACTCGAGATTTACCTGCAGGGGCTCGGCGGTGTCGTCCCGACGCTGCCGATCTCGTTCGCGGAACTCGAGGAGCGCGCCCAGGCCGCGATGCCGCCGTCGATCTGGTCGTACGTCGCCGGCGGCGCCGGTGACGAGCGGACGCAACGCGTCAACGTCAGCGCCTTCGAGCGTTGGGGCCTCATGCCGCGGATGCTGGTCGGGGCCACCGAGCGGGACCTGACGATCGACCTGTTCGGGCTGAAGCTGCCATCGCCGTTGTTCCTCGCGCCCATCGGCGTCATGGGCATCTGTGCCCGCGACGGCCACGGCGACCTGCATGCCGCGCGGGCCGCGGCCCAGACCGGGGTGCCGATGATGGTCTCGACGCTCACCAGCGATCCGCTGGAGGACGTCGCCGCCGAATTCGGTGATACCCCAGGCTTTTTCCAGCTGTACACCCCGAAAGACCGCGACCTGGCGGCGAGCCTCGTCAGCCGTGCCGAAGCGGCGGGGTACCAGGGCATCGTCGTCACCCTCGACACCTGGGTACCCGGCTGGCGCCCCCGCGACCTGTCGACCGCCAACTTCCCGCAGCTGCGCGGCCACTGCCTGTCCAACTACACCAGCGACCCGGTCTTCCGTGCCAAGTTGCCCGCGCCGCCCGAGCAGAACCCACAGGGCGTGGTGATGCAGTGGGTGCAGGACTTCGGCAACCCGCTGACCTGGGACGATCTGCCCTGGCTGCGGTCGCTGACGAAGTTGCCGCTGCTGGTCAAGGGCATCTGTCACCCTGACGACGCGCGGCGCGTCCGCGACGCCGGCCTCGACGGCATCTACTGCTCCAACCACGGCGGCCGGCAGGCCAACGGCGGAATTCCGGCCATCGACTGCCTGCCCGGCGTCGTCGCGGCGGCCGACGGCCTGCCAGTCCTGTTCGACTCCGGCGTCCGGACCGGTGCCGACGTCGTCAAGGCGCTGGCGCTGGGGGCGACGGCGGTCGGCATCGGCCGGCCGTACGCGTACGGCATGGCACTGGCCGGCACCGCCGGCGTCGTTCACGTGGTGCGGTCCCTGCTGGCCGAGACCGACCTGACCATGGCCATCGACGGCTACCGCTCACTGGCCGAACTGACGCCGGATGCCTTGCGGCGCGTCGACGTCTGAGCGAACAAGTGGATGCAACACCCGATCTTACATCCACTTAACTGATAAATGGATGTAAGATCGCAGGGTGCATCCACTTAGCGCTGTTACTTATGAGGATGTGCGCTGGGAGCCGCAGGTTCATTACGCAGGTATGCCAACCAAGTACGGCACCTACCATCCAGCAGTGCCGGCAAGCATCGCCGAGCTGGACCTGGTGTTGCCCGACGCGGTCTTGGCCGAGGCTGAAGCAGCGAGCCGCGAGATCGCCCGGTTCGACGCCGAACTAGCCGGCGAGATCGCACCGTTCGCTGCGGTCCTGCTGCGGTCGGAATCTGCTGCCAGCTCCCAGATCGAGAATCTCTGGGCGTCGGCAAGTGCTATCGCCGAGGAAGAGCTCGTCGGTGGCACTGGCAAGCGCAACGCCGCCGACATCGTCGCCAACACCGCCGCGATGCGGGCTGCGTTGGATCTCTCGGGGACCATCGACGCCGCAGCCATCCTCGCGATGCACGCCGCGCTCATGGTCAATCAGCCACGGCACACCCCGGGGCAATGGCGTACCGAGCCGGTGTGGATCGGTCGTGGATCGACACCTATCGGTGCGACATTCGTAGGCCCACGTCACGAACTCATTCCCGCTGCGATCGACGACCTCATCGCGTTCACGAAGCGCACCGACACCGCAGTACTGCCGCTGATCGCGGTAGCCCACGCTCAATTCGAGACGCTGCACCCGTTTACCGACGGCAACGGTCGCACCGGGCGTGCGCTGGTCCAGGCAATGCTGCGCAATAAGGCACTGACTCGTCAGATCACTGTGCCGGTGTCGGCGGGGTTGCTGGCCGATACGGACGGATACATCGGGGCACTTACGGCGTACCGGGAGGGTGACGCCGCGCCCATCGTGGAGCGATTCGCCGAGGCAAGCCTGCGTGCGACGGTCAACGGTCGGCAGCTGGTCACAGACCTGCGCACCATCCGCGCCAGCTGGAACGACAGGATCACCGCGCGTGCGGATTCAGGAGCGTGGAAGGTGGCCGACCTACTGACCAGCCGCCCCGTGATCAATGCCGCACTGCTCGTGGACAAAGGCATTGTGGCCCAGACTGCACACGCCCAGCGTGTACTGACGCCATTGGTTGAGGCAGGCGTGATCATCGAGACCACCGCTGGGCGCCGCAATCGCGTATGGCGATCCCCGGAGGTTCTTGCTGCGCTCGATGCGTTCGCCGAACGTGCGGGCAGGCGCGTCGACGCCTGAGGTCACAGCTCGGCCACCGACGGGTGGCGTGACGGGCGATCGGCCGAGCGTTCTGCCAACGTAGGGGAGTGCACCAGGCGGTTCTCGACGAGTTCGATCAGTACCTCGAACTCGAATGCGGGCGTTCCGAGCACACGCGGCGCGCCTATCTCGGTGACCTGCGGTCGTTGGGGGAATTCCTCGGCGACGACGCGACCCTCGGGGACCTGGACCTGATGACGCTGCGGTCGTGGCTCGCCGAACAGGCCGCGAGGGGCGCCGCCCGGACCACGCTGTCCCGCCGGACCTCTGCGGTCAAGACCTTCACCGCGTGGGCGGTGCGGCGCGGGCTGCTCGAGACCGACCCGGCCGTCCGGCTGCAGACCCCCAAGGCGCATCGGTCGCTGCCCGCAGTGCTGCGGCAGGACCAGGCCGTCGATGCCATGTCGGCGGCGAATTCCGGTGCCGAACAAGGTGATCCGGTGGCGCTGCGGGACCGGCTGATCGTCGAGATGCTGTACGCCACCGGCATCCGCGTCAGCGAGCTGTGCGGCCTGGACATCGATGATGTCGACCAGAGCCGACGGTTGCTGCGCGTGCTCGGAAAAGGCGACAAGGAGCGCACCGTGCCCTTCGGCGAGCCGGCCTTCAACGCGCTGCGGGCCTGGCTGTCCGACGGCCGCCCGGCGCTGGCGGTCGCGACGTCCGGCCCGGCGCTGCTGCTCGGGGCACGGGGACGACGCCTCGACCCCCGCCAGGCGCGAACCGTCGTGCACCAGACGATCTCGGCGGTGGACGGTGCGCCCGACATCGGGCCGCACGGCCTGCGCCACAGCGCGGCCACCCACCTGCTGGAAGGCGGCGCCGACCTGCGCGTGGTGCAGGAGCTACTGGGCCATTCGTCGCTCGCGACGACGCAGCTCTACACGCACGTCACCGTCGCCCGGCTGCGCGCCGTCCACGACCAGGCCCACCCCCGCGCGTAACTCGCCATCGCGAGCTTTTTGGGGCCGCTCGCCGGTGGCGAGGGTGCGCATCCCGCACGCGAATAGCGGCGTGTCGCCGT
>NZ_JAYXBQ010000046.1:0-112251 GCF_039668335.1 Mycobacterium sp. SM3041
CTAGCGCGCTGACAACCGCCGGGCGATCTCGCCGTACCGCTCGAAACGGTCCGTCCCGCCGAGGGCGTTGTAGAGGACGACGCGGGTGGCGACGCCCTCGTATCTGGCAATCAGCTTGTCCGCCAGGTCATCCCACGTCGACTCGGTGGCGAACGCGGCGATGTGGTCGTCGGTGATCTGCGCCATCATGCCGGCCATGTCGCCCGCCTTCTGCTTCTCCCGCAACCGCGCGGTGGTGCCGTCGAAACCGGCTTCGTCCCAGATGAAGGCGTAGTTCGGGGTGCTGCCGTAGAAGCTCATGCTGGCGCGCACGAATTCGCGTTCGTTGTGACGTTCTTCGTCGGTGTCGCCGACGATCGTCATGGCCGGGATGATCGTGTCGATGTCGGCGGGGGAGCGGCCCGCCTTGTCGGCTCCGGCAGCCACATTGGGCAGCACGTGGCGGGTGACGTAGCCCGGTTCGCCGAGCGGGTGGATGTGCACGCCGTCGGCGACCTCGCCGGCCATGCGCAGCATCCACGGATTCACCGCGGCGATGTCGACCTTGGGATCGGGCGCATCGATGGGTCCGGGGCTCCACTGCGGCGTGATGAAGTCCAGGTCGTAGAAATCGCCGTGATGGTCGAGCGTGCCGGTCCGGAATGCCGTGAAACACGCCTTCACGGCGCGCACGTAATCGCGCAGCCGCGGGCCCGGCTGCTCGAACGGCATGCCGTAGCGCCGCACCACGTGCGTCCGCACCTGGGTGCCGAGCCCGAGCCGGAACCTGCCGCCGGTGGCTTCCTGGAGCTCCCACGCCGAGGCCGCCGTGACGAAGGGGCTGCGCGGAAACGCGACCGCGACACCGGTGGACAGCTCGAGTCCGGGAGCGGCCTGGGACGCGACGGCCGCGCTCAGATATGCGGTCCGGCCGGTCTCGGTCAGCAGGAGACCGGAGAATCCGGCGGCGTGGGCGCGCTGGGCGAGTGTGCCCATCTGGGCCAAGGGCTGCGGAACCGTCATCACGTCGATGTGCACGGTGGCAGCCTACGGTTGCGCCACTTGTCAGCTGGTGTGGTCGAACGTATTCGCCGTCCACACCTCCACCGCGCCACCGGGGCCCGAAGCACCACGCATCTGCACGCGTGATGTCCACATCGCGCGGATCCACCCTGCGGCGTGAAGGCAGGTACTAGCGTCTGGGCAGCGGCAGTTCACTTCGGAGGGGGTAGGCGTCATGCGGGTGCTGGTCACGGGCGGGACCGGGTTCGTCGGTGGTTGGAGTGCGAAAGCCATTGCGGACAAGGGGCATTCGGTCCGGTTCCTGGTGCGCAACGCGGCTCGGTTGCAGACCAGCGTGGCCCAATTGGGCGTCGACGTCTCTGACCACGTGGTCGGCGACATCACCGATCGCGACTCGGTGCTGCGCGCGCTGGACGGGTGCGACGCCGTGCTGCACGCCGCGGCGCTGGTCGCCACCGATCCGAACCAGGCGGCGCAGATGCTGAGTACCAACATGGACGGTGCGCGCAACGTACTGGGCGGCGCCGTGGAACTGGGCCTTGATCCGATCATTCACGTCTCGAGCATCACCGCGCTGTTCAATCCCGACGTGGACAAGCTCGAGGCCGACCTTCCGGTGTTCGGCGGTACCGACGGCTACGGACGTTCCAAAGCGCAGGTCGAGATCTACGCCCGCGGCATGCAGGACGCCGGGGCGCCGGTGAACATCACCTATCCCGGCATGGTCATGGGTCCGCCGGTCGGCAACCAGTTCGGCGAGGCCGGCGAAGGCGTGGCGCAGGCACTTCAACTCGGCGCGATTCCCGGCCGCAGCGCGGCCTGGACGGTGGTCGACGGTCGGGATCTGGCCGAGCTCCACGCGGCGTTGCTGGAGCCGGGCAAGGGACCCCGCCGCTACATGGCCGGCGGCCATCGCATTCCGGTGGACGAGCTGGCTCGGTTGTTGAGCGAAGTCGGCGACAAGACCATGTTCTCCGTTCCGGTTCCCGACACGGTGCTGCGGCTGGCCGGCCAGGTACTTGATCGGCTGGGACCATTGCTGCCGTTCCAGACGCCGTTCACCGAAGCCGCGATGCAGTACTACACCCAGATGCCCGACTCGGACGACACCCCGAGCGAGCGCGAACTCGGTGTCACCTATCGCGATCCGCGCATCACCTTGGCCGACACCGTCGCCGGCCTTCGTAAGCTGAACCACTGAGGGCGAATGATGGCTGACGTCAAGAAGTTTCAGGTCACCTTCGACTGCGCGGTACCCGAGCGCGTGGCGCGGTTCTGGTGCGACGTGCTGGGATACGTCGTACCACCGCCACCGCCAGGATTCGCATCGTGGGACGACTTCGACCGTGCACTGCCACCCGAACATCGAGGTTCGAAGTTCGCGTGCGTCGATCCCGAAGGCGTCGGCCCGCGCCTGTTCTTCCAGCGCGTTCCCGAAGGGAAGACGGTGAAGAACCGCGTGCATCTGGATGTGCACGTGGCCACCGGTCTGTCCGGGGACGAACGACTGGCGGCGCTCGAGGCGGAGTGCGAACGGCTGGTCGCGCTCGGTGCGGTCCGCGTGCGATTGCTTCCCGCCGACGACATCAACGAGTCGTGCATCGTCATGCAGGACGTGGAGGGCAACGAGTTCTGCCTCGACTGACCGCAGGCCCGTTTACCGCTGGCGCCGTGGGGTATTCACCAATTGCCTACGGCGCCAGGTCCGCTCGTTCGGGGGTCGGGCACGCTCGCCAGGTAGGAATGCGATGTCGCATCCGTCGCGGACCTTGACGCATGAGGCCATGCAGTCGAGGCAAGGACGAGACAATGACCATCAAACAACTGGCAGCAGCAGCCACCGTCGCCGGCAGTCTGGCGGCCGGCTTGTTCGGCGTGGCCGGCGGAATCGCGACAGTGTCGCCGAGCACCCTGGGAAGCGGCGTCGCGAGCGCCGAACCGAATGTGCCCCCGGCGATTCCGCCGCCCTGGGCGCCGGTCCAACCGAACCCGCCGTGGTGGGCTCCGGGTGCGTCCGTGGTGTGGAGCCCGGCCATCGAGCGTTGGGGCTTCTGGTGGTTCGGCAATTTCATGCCGATGTAGGCAGGTTGCCGTAGCCACCGGAACGAGCCGGTCGTCGCATCTCAGAAAAGAAATGCGGCGACCGGTTCAACGGCGTAGATGTGGTGAATCGGAATTGGCGACGACAACACGAGGGGTGCCATGAGGCGACAGGTTGCGATCGGTGCGGTCAGCATGGCGGTTGTCGTGGGGATCGCCGGCTGCAGTGGCGAGAAACCGCCGTCGGAGACGACGAGCTCGAGCAGCAGCACCACCACCACCAAGTCCACGTCATCGCCGGCATCGTCAACGACGGCCTCGCCCACCCAACCGCCGACCGGCAATCCGCCGCCCGGCCAGGCCGAGGTGACCGTCGACGGGGTGCGTCAGAACATCACGGGCAATGTGGTCTGTACCAACGCCGTCGGAAACTTCAACATCGCCATCGGTCAGAAGGCCTCGGGAGTGGCGGTGGTGCTGACACCGGACGCCGCCACGGTGCACTCGGTGATCCTGGGCAACGTCAACGGCGTCATTCTCGGCTATCAGCAGGGCGTGTCGGGCGGCGAGGCCACGGCGTCCAAGGACGGCGACACCTACGTCATCAGCGGTAGCGCTACCGGGGTGACGGCAGCGCTACCGCCCGTGATGGTGACCAAGCCCTTCGAGATTCGCGTTACCTGCAGCTGATGCTCACGCCGCGATCTGAGTGACGTTGAGGTGCTTGTGCGCCTCGGCCTTCCGCTGCGCGAGCTTCGAGTGCGACCTGCCGTAGACGAAGTACAGCGCGACGCCGACGGCCATCCACACGACGAACCGAAGCCACGTCTCGACCTCCAGGTTGATCATCAGCCAGAGGCACGACAGCGCAGCCAGGATCGGGACGAGCGGCACGAAAGGCACCCGGAAGCCGCGTTTGAGATCGGGCCGCGTGCGGCGCAGGATCGGCACTCCGATCGCCACGAGGATGAAGGCGACGAGCGTGCCGATGTTGACCATGCCCGCGAGGGTGCCGAAGTCCACGAACGCCGCCAGCACCGCGCACACCACGCCCACGATGACCGTCAATCGCACCGGGGTGCCGTGCTTGCCGGTGTGCGAAAGCCGCTTGGGGAGCAGGCCGTCGCGGGACATGGCGAACAGGACGCGGGTCTGGCCGAGGAACATCACCATGACGACGGTCGACAGGCCCGCCAATGCGCCGATGGAGATGATGTTCTTGGCCCAGGTGTCACCGTGGAGGGCGAACGCCGTTGCGAGGGTGGCATTTTCTCCCTGCAGTTCGGTGTACGGCACCATGCCGGTGAGCACGAACGACACCGCGACGTAGCAGACGGTGACGATGGCCAGCGCGCCGAAGATGCCGCGCGGGACGTCGCGCTGCGGGTTGCGGGTCTCTTCCGCCGCGGTGGCGACCACGTCGAAGCCGATGAACGCGAAGAACGCGATGCTGGCCGCGGTCAGCAGACCCAGCCACCCGAAGCTCGTGCCGCCGGTTCCGGTGAGCCAGGCCAGCATGGACTGGTGTACGCCATCCGCCTTCGCCGAGGGCTGCGCCGCCGGGATGAAGGGGGTGAGGTTCGAGGCCTTGAAGTAGGTGGCACCGACAACGAGGATCAGCACGATCACGGACAGCTTGATCGCCACGGCGACGGCCGAAACCCGCGACGACAGCTTCGTTCCGGTCGCCAGCAGCACACCGACGATGGCGATGATCACCAGCGCACCCCAGTCGAACTTGACCGACCCCAGGTGCACCACCGGTGACACCGTCCCACCGAGGACGTGGCCGAGATACTGCGACCAGCCTTTGGCGACAACGGACACCGCGAGCGCGAACTCGAGGATCAGATCCCAACCGATGATCCACGCGACCAGCTCACCGAAGGTGGCGTAGGCGTAGGTGTAGGCGCTGCCGGCGACGGGCACAGTCGAGGCGAACTCGGCGTAGCACAGCGCGGTGAGCCCGCATGTGATCGCCGCGATGACGAAGGCGACCGACACGGCCGGCCCCGCCATGTTGCCCGCGGTCTGAGCGGTAAGGGTGAAGATGCCGGCGCCGATGACGACGGCCACGCCGAAAACAGTGAGATCCCTTGCCGTCAGATCTTTGCGGAGCTTCGAGTCGGGCTCATCGGTGTCCCGGATCGACTGCTCGACCGACTTGGTGCGGAAAAGCCCGCCGCCGGCGCCCATCAGATGGCTCCGTCGAGCCGCTGTTCGGCGAACAGGTTCGCGGCGGCGCCGATGCTGATGCCCGTCTCGCGCGCGGTGGCGATGATGTCGCGGCAGCGGTCGTAGATCCGGGTCACGTCGCCCTCGACGGCGGTGCGGTCCGCGCCGTGCAGTTCACCGGCCACCTGAATGAGGCCGCCGGCGTTGGCGACGTAGTCAGGTACCCAGGTGATTCCGCGGCGGCCGAGCAACAGCTCGACGTCCGGCGTCGCGAGCTGGTTGTTTGCGGCACCGCAAATCAGCTTCGCCTCGATGGTGTCAGCGCTCATAGGCGTCAGAGTAGACCCGAGGGCACACGGAGCATAGACATCGACCGGGGCGTCGGCAACCGAATTGAGAAGGCGCACCGACGGGTGGTCATTCGACAGGCGCAGCAGCGCAGCGGCGTTCACGTCGGTGGCGTACACGTCCGCGCCATCCGCGAGCAGCAGTGCGATGAGTTCCCGGCCGACCTTGCCGACACCCTCGACGCCGACGGTCCGGCCGGCCAACGTCGCTGCGCCCCAGACAGATTCGGCGCCGGCACGCATGGCGTTGAACACGCCCAGCGCGGTGAGGCGCGCGCTGTCACCCGAGCCGCCGGCCCCGGCGCTGCGGCCGGTGACGTGCGACGTGTACTTGCCCATGATGTCGAGATCGTCGGTGTTGGTGCCGACGTCACCGGCGGTGACGTAGCGTCCGCCCAGGGTGTTGACGTAGCGCGCGAACGCCGCGAACAGTGCTTCGCTCTTGTCGCTGGTGGGATCGCCGATGATCACGGACTTGCCGCCGCCCAGGTTCACCCCGGCCGCCGCGGCCTTGTACGTCATGCCCCACGACAGCCGCAGCACGTCCTCGAGTGCCTCGAATTCGTCGGCGTACGGGTACATGCGGCAGCCGCCGAGGGCCGGGCCCAGCGCCGTCGAGTGGATCGCGATG
Source organism: Mycobacterium sp. SM3041 (assembly GCF_039668335.1). Classification (NCBI taxonomy): domain Bacteria; kingdom Bacillati; phylum Actinomycetota; class Actinomycetes; order Mycobacteriales; family Mycobacteriaceae; genus Mycobacterium; species Mycobacterium sp. SM3041. Next base: position 6,196 of record NZ_JAYXBQ010000046.1, read on the forward strand.
ATGGCCTTGAGACCGGATTCGGCGTCCTCGCAGAACACGACCTGCTCGTGGCTACGGGAGCTCAGCTTGTGCGAACGACCGAAGACTCCGGCGGGGGTGGATACCGGGGAGTTGGACACTACTGTCACTACGGATTCCTTTCTGGTGCCGCATGTTCGGCGGCATGGTTGACGCTGCCGCGGGTGTCACGGCAGGACAGCTGGGGTGGCGCCGGTCAGGCCGGGATGCCGAGCTCGCGCAGGCGTGCCCAGTACAGCTCGACGTTGCCGAGTTTGATGTCCTCGTAACCGCGAACGATGTCGGGCAGTCCGGCTGCCTCGACAGCCGTGGCGTAGTTGTCGACAGTCAGTTCGGCGGCGAGGCGCAGCACCATGGCCGTGTAGTGAGACAGCAACTGCCGCTCCACTTTTCGCACGTGCGCGTAGCCGAACGGGTCCAGCTTGGTGCCGCGCAGCACCTTGGCCTTGGCCAGCATCTTCAGTGCCACATGCGATTTCGGTCCGAAGCCGACCTTCTTCGTGCGGCCCATGGCGCGCAGGACGGGCGGGTGCAGTTTGTAGGTGAGGTTCTCCCCACCGGGCACCTGCGCCTGCACATCGGCCAGGAACGCCGGGTCGACCAGCAGCCGGGCGACCTCGTATTCGTCCTTGTAGGCCGTGAACTTGTGCAGCCCGCGGGCGACGGCCTCGCTGAAGGCGGTGTTGTCGGTGATGGTGCGCTCCAGCTGCCACACGGCCTGCACCGTTTCGACGTACCGCCGCGCGACCTTCGTGTTCTGGTAGCGGACCAGTTCACCGGCACGCAGTTCGACCAGCCGGCGCACCTCGCCGCCGAACGTGGTGCTGGCCAGCAGCTCCGGGCTGGCCACCGCGGGCCGGGCCTTGGGCCGGGCGGCCTCGACGGCGGCGGCGAACGCGGCCGGATCGGCCACCGCAACGCGGCCCCAGCGGAACGCCGCCACATTGGCAGCGACCGCGACACCGTTGATGCCGATGGCCTCTTCGATGCTCGCCGCGGGCAGGCGCAGGCCGCCGTTCTGGAAGGCGGCACCCACGACCAGGAAGTTGGCCGCTGCGGTGTTGCCGAACAGGGCCTGTGCCGCGGCCAGCGCATCGAAGTGCGTCAGCGTGCGGGTGACGCCGGTCAGCCGGTCGAGCAACGACTGGGTCTCCGGGTAGGCGACGGACTTGTCGTACACCATGTCGCCGGTCGGGGTCTGGCTCGTCGAGGCGACCGCGATGGTTCGTTCGGCACTGCCGTAGGCCAGGTTCCGGTTGTCGGTCGCGGTGAGCAGGTCGATGGCGATGATGCAGTCGGCACTGCCCGAGGTGAGCCGGTTGGACGGCTCGAGGGCGGCGGTCGAGAACCGCAGGTGCGACACCACCGGTCCGGCCTTCTGACTCAGGCCGATCTGGTCGAGGCTCTCCACCTCGTAGCCCGCGCGCAGGGCGGCGGTCGCCAGCACCTGGTTCACCGTGACGATGCCGGTGCCACCGATGCCGGCGAGCAGGACGTTCTGCGTGCCGGTCGGCACACCGAACCCCGGATCGGCGACCCGCGGCGGTTCCGGCGCCTTGCGCCGGGATGTCTTGCGGCCCTTCTTCTCCGGGGTCAGCTCGACCGTGACGAACGACGGGCAGTCGCCGTCGAGGCACGTGTAGTCGGTGTTGCACGACGTCTGGTCGATGCGGGTCTTGCGGCCGAATTCGGTGTCGACCGGCTGTACCGACAGGCAGTTCGACTTGGTGCCGCAGTCGCCGCAGCCCTCGCACACCGCTTCGTTGATCACCACGCGCGTGTTGCGGGTGGGCAGCGTGCCGCGCTTGCGCTGACGGCGCGCGTCGGCAGCGCAGTGCTGGTCGTAGATGAGCACGGTCACACCCGGGATCTCTCGCAGCACCTTCTGCGCCTCATCGAGGCGGTCGCGGTGCCACAGCAGGGTGCCCTTCGCGAGAGCTTTCTTGTTGTGCCGCTTGGGTTCGTCGGCGCAGATGATGATCTGCTTGACGCCCTCGGCCGTCAGCTTGTGCGTGAGCCCGGCAACGACCAGGCCGCCCTCGACGTCCTGTGCGCCGGTCATGGCGACCACTTCGTTGTAGAGCAGCTTGTAGGTGATGTTGACCCCGGCGGCGATGCAGGCCTGCACCGCGAGCTGACCCGAGTGGAAGAACGTGCCGTCGCCGACGTTCTGGAACAGGTGCGGCACGTCGGTGAACGGTGCCTGCCCGATCCACTGGCTGCCCTCGCCACCCATCTGCGTCAGACCCACCACGGCGCTGTCACTGCGGCCGGACATGGTGACCAGGGTGTGGCAGCCGATGCCACCGCCGCCGATGGAGCCCTCCGGGATCGCGGTGGAACGGTTGTGCGGGCAGCCGCTGCAGAAGTAGGCGGTTCGCTTGGCGGACAACACTTCCAGTGACAGTGGCGGGGGAGGGGTGCGCTTGAGCTCGACGTGATCGCGCAGCACCCGGCGCAGCGGCGCGAGCAGGCGGGCGGCGGTCAGCTCACCACCGAGCGGGAACAGCGGCATACCGGCGGCATCGTGCTTGCCGACGATCTGCGGGGCATCGGCGGTGCCGTACAGGATTTCACGGACCTGGGTTTCGATGAACGCCGTCTTGTCCTCGACGACGATCACCTGCTCGAGACCGCGCGCGAACGCCCGGACGGACTCCTGCCCGACGGGGTACGGCATCCCGATGCGCAGCAGGCGGATTCCCGCGCGGTGCAGTGCCGCGTCGTCGACGCCGAGGTCGAGCAGCGCCTGCCGGACGGCGTCGAAGGTGGTACCGGTGGCGGCGATGCCGACCTTTGCACGCACCGGATCCACCTCGAGGACGTCGAGCTGGTTGATGTCCCCGAACGCGCGGACGGTCGCCCAGCGCGGACCGTAGAGGTCGGCCTCGGCGATGAGGCTGTCGGCCGGTGCGGCCATCGGTCGCTGGACGTAGGTGAACGGCTTGCCGTCCCAGAGGATTTCAGGTGCGGTGATGGTGATGTCGGCGACATCGGCGTCGACCGTCCAGGCGCCGTCGGCCACGTCGGCGACGATCTTCATCGCCACGACGCAGCCCGATGCGCGCGACAGCGCGACGCCCTGCATGCCCATGGTGATGATCTCTTCGGCGTTGCGCGGGAACAGGACCGGGATGCCGAGGGCCGCGAGCGACCGTTCGCTCACGGCGGGCACGGTCGACGATTTCGATGCCGGGTCGTCGCCGACCAGCAGCAGCACGCCGCCGCGGGGATTGACGCCGTACATGTTGGCGTGGCGCAGCGCGTCCGTCGCGCGGTCGACGCCGGGTCCCTTTCCGTACCAGACGCCGATGACCCCGTCGTGGGTGGCTTTCCCGGCGGGAAGGTCGGTCTGGCTGCCCCAGACCGAGGTGGCGGCGAGCTCCTCGTTGAAGCCGGGCGTGAAGACGACGTCGTGCTCGGTCAGCACGTTCGGCATGCCCAGCAGCATCTTGTCGACGCCGCCGAGCGGGCTGCCCTGGTAGCCGGAGACGAAGGTCGCGACGCGGCGGCCGGCACGGAGGTCACGGACATGCTGCTCGACCATCATGCGGGCGATCGCCTGGACGCCGGTCAGCAGGACGGGGCCGGCGCCGGCGCGGTACCGGTCGTCGAGGTCGTAGGGCGCGGCGGGTTCGGCCGCTGCGAGTTCGGATCGGGACAGGACACTGGTCATCGAGAACCTCCACACTTTCCGCCACTCAGATCGCCAGTCCTAGGTGCGAACTATTAGCAATCAGTGCAGCGAAATCTGCCCCTGTGGGTGATCTACGTCAACAGTCGGTCAAAATGTTGAGCAGACTGCTCAATTGTGACGTGGCACACTGTGACGCACGCATCATTTTGTTCGACGTTGCGTCACGTGCTGCACGAGAGGAAGCGATCGGTATTCGACCGGAGTCGCCATCGCGAGCATGGTTTCGGAGTGTTTGACGCCGTCGATGCGATGCACGCGCTGGATCACGCTGAGCAGTTCTTCCTGCGTCTGCGCGGCGATGCGGGCGAGCAGATCCGCCCGTCCCGTCGTGGCGTGGACCTCCAGTACATGCGGGACGTCCTGCAGAGCTTCGATGATGGCGTTCATCTTGGTCTGGTCCGTCTCGATGAAGACCAGCGCATGCACCGCGAACCCGAGCTGCGACAGGTTGATGTTGGGCGGGTAGCCACGCACCAGGCCGGATTCTTCGAGCCGCTTCATGCGCGCCTGCACGGTATTTCGAGCGACCTTCAGCCGCGACGCCAGCTCGAGGATCGGCGTCCGCGGGTCGGCGGCCAGCTCCGACAGCAGCGCGGAATCGAGTGCGTCGAGCTTGATGGTCATGCGCCATTTTCCCACGGCGGCACCGTGGGTCACGCCGATTCGGCGACGCTCACCTGCGGTTCGCACCGCACGTCGAAGTTGACGGAATTGGCGATGAAACACAGGTGGTGGGCCCGCTCGTGGACGCTCGTGAGCGCCTCGCGGTGCCGGTCGTCGACGATCTCGACGACCGGACGCAGCACCACCTCGGTGAAATACCCACCACCGTCAGGGGTCTGCGCCATGGTGCCCGACGGATGGTCGGCGTATCCGGTGACGACGATGCCCTCCTGGGAACACAGCGCCAGGACCCACAGCATGTGGCACTGCGACAGGGACGCCACCAGGAGCTCCTCGGGGTTCCAGCGCTGCGGGTCGCCGCGGAAAGCAGGATCAGCGGAGCCGGCGATCGTGGGTTTGCCGTCGGCGCTGACGTCGTGCGCGCGGTCGTACTCGCGGTAGCCCGAGGTTCCGGTGCCGGTATTGCCGGTCCATGTCACGTCGAGCTCGTAGTGGTGCGTCTTCGCCATGGCGGGCGTCCCCTTCGTCGGTGCTGGCGCGTACCTCTGTTCTAGCGCACGCCCACCGCCGCTCAGTGTTTACGCCGGCCGTGGTCGCCCTTCTCTTTGGACTCTTTGGACTCCTTGGACGAGGCGGCTTTGGCGGCGTCCACCTTGGCCGACGAGTCGTCACCCTTCGCCGCGCGCTTGGACTTCTTGGTGGGTGTCGCCGGCTTGGCATCCTGCTGCTCGGCGGCAGCCGTCGACGTGGCCGGTGCGGCAGCCGATTTGGGTGCGGTGGCGTGGTCACCGGGCTTCTTGGCTGCCGATTCTTCCTGCTTCGCTTTTGATTTGGCGCCCTTCGCTAGGGTCCGCGCGACAACAGCGGTCGGCTGCGCGACCGTTTGCGCCGCGGTCGCGGTCGCCCCGGCGGTCGTACCAGTCGTGCCAGTCGAGACCGACGCGGCCGGGCGCGGCGCGTGGGTGAGGACGTTGGCCAGGCTCTGGACCGAGGACACGACATTGGCGACTGCCGTCAACGGGTTGTGCCCGCTCAGCACCGTGCCGACTCCCGTGGTCGAGAGCGTGGCCACGGCGTAATAGACGCCGACCGCGGCCCGCAGCACCCTGACGACGTAGATCACCGGCGTCAGCGGCGCGAGGTGGGGCGCCAGAGTGGCTGTCACGGTACGCGTGGCGCCGGCCGCGGCGGCGCCGGCCGATCCGATTCCGCTGACCAGCTGCTTCACCTGTGGCGAGGATGATGCGCCGGGAAACGCGGTGACCGCGCTGACCAGACTCTGCAGGTGCCCCGCCGTCGACGTCACCTTCTCCACGGCCTCGTACTCACCGGTGCTGGAGTCAACCTGTGCGCTCAGCACCAGCAGCGGGAAGTCCGGTGTCTGCCAGTAGATCACGTCGGTGGCGACGGCCTGGGCCGCGCCTCCGACGTTGCCGACGTACCGAATCGGATTGAAGGCGGTGTCGATGGCTGCCGCCGTGAGCGCGTACCGGTATTCGGCGCTGTGCACCGTCGTCGGGTGCGCGGCCGGGAGAACCGGTGCGGCGCTGGTGACCACGACGGCTGCCGAGCACACCACCGACAGGGTCACGGCCTGCGTCTTGACCCACATGCGAACTACCTCCTCGATTCCCCGCCACGGCGAGATTTCCGAAAACCGAACCCCCGCTTGGGCTTCGGTGCTTTCTCTTTGTCTTCCTTCGCGCTGCCAGACTCCTTGGCGCCGGCAGCAGCTGGTTTGGCGGCCGCCGGATTCAGGGCCCTTGCCGCCAGGGCGGCGATCGACGGCCGGGGAGCCGGATCTCGAGGTGCAACCTGCGGGCGGTGGACGTAGGCGCGGTCGATCTGCGGCCGGAGCAGAGCGTCGATGAGAGACGTGTTCAGTCCGGCATCGCGCAACGGTTGAGTGAGTGGCAATCGCCTGGTGGGCACCACGTAATGCGTGGTGGTGCCGCCGGCGGCGTTGGTGCGGACGGTCTTGAGCGTTCCCGGTGTCGCCGGGTTGGCGGCCGACCCGTAGTCGGTGTGCACGAATCCGATTCCCATGACGGCGTTGAGGACGGCCAAACGCGTTGGCTTGTCCGGCCAGTCCGAGAAACCGTCGTACTCGCGAACGATCTCGGTGGTGGGGTATGCGCTCGCCCTTGGCACGTTCGGCGCGAACAGTTGCAGTGCCGGATTCTTGGTCGTGATGCCGCCGGTGGTGTTCTGCGGGTCACCGAAGGTCACGAATTGCAGATTGTCCGCACGGTGACGAGTGAACGAATCCTGCAGCGACCGCGAGAGTTTCACGTAGTTCAGGACGATGGCGCCCTGGCTCAGGCCGGCGAGGGTGACGGCGGCGCCGTCCGGAACGGTGGCGAGGGTCGCGTTCACCTTGGTGCTCCCGATGACTGCGTCCGCGCCGAACAACAGGCCTGCGGGATACCCGATGCCATGGATGGTGCCGCTGGAATCCAGGTACCCGTCGGCCAGTCCCAGGGCCTCGCGGGCGGTCGGCGACACAGCGCACAAGCAGGTGCCCTGCAGATAGAAGGTGACGTCGGGGCTTTCGTCCGATGCCGCCGCCGACGGCTCCGCGCCGATCGCCACGCAGAGTGCGACAACGAAACCTATTGCACTGCAGCGGTTCAGGCGGGCCACTGGGCAGTTTCCTATCTGTGCACGAGGACGGAATTACGGTTGATACGCAGCGCGCCACGAATCGGGCGACGATGTCGCCCGTGGTGACGTACGTGGAATCTCGCTGATGAGTCAGCGGCGGTGATGGCGGCGTGGAGCGAATGATTCTCGCCGGCGCGTCTGATGTGCCCTGCCGTCCCCGACTACCCCCGTTTGGTACCTCAGTACAACTTGACCAGGCGAAATTAACACCGTCGCAGCATTCTTGCTCGCCATGAGACGCACGTCACCGCGAGCTCAGCGCCGGAACACCACCCAGCGCATCGCGGCGTACATGTAGACCGCCTCGCAAACGCCCGCGGCCATCCGGGCGACGTGGTACTCGACGCCCAGGGCTGACAACCCGGTCGACACACCGAGGATGAACGCCAGGTAGTTGACAGCGACCACGACGACGTAGACGGCGAGCTGCGGACCCACCGCGCTGTGCGAGCTGAAGTTGAAGATTCGATTCAGCACATAACTGAGCCCGAACGCGCTCGCATAGGCCGCCGTGACTGCCCCTGCCAGTGGCAATCCCAACCCGTCGCGCAATCCGGTGAGCAACAACAGGTCGATCGCGAACGTGCAGCCGTTGATCAGTGCGAAACCCAGGAACGTCGGAGCGACAATCGATTTGAGGCCGAAGGGCAGCCGGCCGACGGCCAGCTCACAGCCCCGGTGAAATCGGTCGACGGCGCGCTGCAGGCCACTCGCCGCGTCGACGGTCACGCGGGCACTGTGTCATGGGCCGGCGTCGGCCAGGTAGCCGCGAGGCGAACTCTGCGCTGCGGCTCGGCAGCGTCCCGTAATGTCCACGGCGATGAGCGCCACCATCATCACGTCGGCGGTAGCGACCTTCGCCGTCACCAACATCGACGATCTCGTGGTGCTCGCGGTGTTCTTCGGCCAGGCCCGGGGCCACCGCGGCGCGGCCGCGCGGGTGGCCGCCGGACAGTACCTGGGTTTCGCCGCCATCTTGGTGGTGTCGATATGTGCCGCGCTTGTCGGCGCGGCATTGCTACCGGTCACCGTCCTGCCGTGCCTCGGATTGTTGCCAATCGCGTTGGGGCTCAGGGCAGCTTGGGCGGCCTGGCGGGGTCGTGGCGCCGAACCGTCGGAAGCCGACGGCGGGCCGGCGTCGTTCGCGCCGGGTGTCTCGCAGGTCGCCGCCGTGACCTTCGCGAACGGCGGCGACAACGTGGGCGTCTACGTGCCGATGTTCATGGTCGCCACTGCCGGCACCGTCGCCTGGTACGTCACGGTGTTTCTCCTCGGGGTCGGGGTGTGGTGTATCGCCGGCCGGTATTTCGCCTCGCATCCGGTCGTCGCCGACACGTTCACGCGGTGGGGACACCTCATCCTGCCCGTGGTCCTCATTGCGGTCGGAACCACGATCCTCATCGAAGGCGCCGTCTTCGCGCGGTGACCGCAGTATGTTCACCCGGGTGACCAGCAAACGACTGTCGCCGCTCGATTCGATGTTCCTGGCGGCCGAATCTCCCGAGACGATGATGCATGTGGCGGGACTCATGCAGTTCCGCCCGACATCGGGCGACGCCGGGGACATCCTGGATCAGCTGCGCGACGAGATCTACGGGTCGAACGAGATCGAGCCGCCGTGGAACATGAAGCTGCAGACGCCGTGGTTCCTGCTGAATCCACTGCAGCGGTGGGTCGAGGACCCGAAGTTCGACGTCATGTATCACGTCCGGCGGTCCGCATTGCCCCGTCCCGGCGACCAGCGTGAGTTGGGAATCCTGATCTCCCGCCTGCATGCTCGCCAGCTGGACCTGACGCGACCGCCCTGGGAACTGCACATCATCGAGGGCCTCGACGACGGAAACGTCGCCCTGTACGTCAAGATGCACCATTCCCTCGTCGACGGCTACACGGCGATGAAGACGCTCATCCGGTCGATGTCGACCGACCCGTCCGACACCGACACCCCGCTGTTCTTCCGGAACCCGGTGCCGAAGCGGGAGCGCAAGACGGACGAGAAGGACAGCAGCCTCATCCCCGACATCGGCGGGCTGCTGCGGTCCGTCACCTCGGAGTTGTCGACCGTCATCGATCTGCCTGCCGCGTTCGCCAAGCTGGCCGTGACCGCGGTCAGCAGGAGCAATCCGCTCGTCGGGCCGGGCCAGGCGCCGCACACCATCTTCAACGGTCGCATCGGCCGGAGCCGGCGGTTCGCCACACAGCAGTACGACATCGCGCGGCTGCGGGCCGTTGCGGATGCGGCCGGCGCGACTCTCAATGACGTCGCGCTCGCGATCTGTGGCGGTGGACTGCGTGACTATCTCCTCGGACTCGACGCCCTGCCCGAAAAGTCGCTGATCGCCATGCTGCCGGTCAACATTCGCCCGAAAGACGATCCCGGCGGCGGCAACGCCGTGGGCGCCATTCTCGCGACACTGGGTACCGACCTCGCCGACGCCCGCGAGCGGATCGAGACCATCAGCGCCTCGACGAAGGCGGCCAAAGATCAGTTGTCGGGCATGACCAGCACGGCCATCCTGGCCTACACCGCGGCACTGATGGCGCCGTTCCTCGTGCAGACCGGAGCGGCGACGGTGGGTGCCCCCAAGGTGGCACCGGCGTCCTACAACGTCATCTTGTCGAATGTCCCCGGACCTGACTATCCGCTGTACTTCCGGGGCAACGAGCTGGTGTCCACCTATCCGGTGTCGATTCCCGTCCACGGTGTCGGCCTGAACATCACATGTCAAAGCTACTCGGGCACTTTGAATTTCGGTTTCACCGGGTGCCGCGACTCGATGCCGCACATGCAGAAGCTGGCCATCAAGACCGGCGAGGCGTTGCTGGCGCTCGAGCAGGCCTACGGTCTGCTGTGAAAATTGTGTGTAAACGCAATTGACTCAAGTGGCGAAACGAACAGTCACAGCGGTCTCAATGGTGCTACCTTCACCGAACCAGATAGCGCCGGAGAGTAGGTATGAAATGAGTGCAACGACCACGCGATTCGCTCGCATGTCAATGGGGGCAGCAACGTTCGGCGTTGCATCTGCGGTGGCTGCATTGATCAGCATGCCGATCGCGCACGCCGACGAACTGCAGTGCTCGGACGGCTTGGTCGCCTCCGAAGGCACCTGTGTGCCGCAGGTGGATGCGCCCGCGGCTCCGGAAGCGGCTCAAGGTCCGTTCAATGCGCCGGAATCCTCGCTCGATGACCCCAGCTTGTTCACGCCGCCCTACCAATTGACCGAAGACGAGGTGGCCTCGCCCGGATACAACGGCGGTGGTCGGCGGTAAGCCGGTCATGGCCGACGCCGGACACCCGAGCCGCCGTGGGGTACTCCTCGGTGCGGGTGCCGTCGGTGCCGGGGTGGTGCTTGCCGCCTGTGGCGGGAAAGAGTCGCCATCGCCGGCCGGCCAGTCCACGAGCAGTGAGACCAAGGCCGCATCACCCTCGGTGAAGACTGCCGATGTGCCGGTGGGCGGGGGAGTGGTCCTCGCCGCGGCGAAGGTCGTCGTCACTCAGCCGAAGGCCGGTGAGTTCAAGGCGTTCACCGCGGTGTGCACCCACAAACAGTGCACGGTGTCGAAGGTTTCCGACGGCACCATCGACTGCCCTTGCCACGGAAGCAAATTCAGTGCGGTCGACGGCTCCGTCGTCACCGGTCCGGCAGAGGAGCCGCTGGCGCCGAAGGCGGCGTCGGTCGTCGGGGACACCGTGACCGTCGCCTGACCTCACGTCCGACGACTACACCGAGCAGTCATGGGTCAATGCTGGGGCGGCGCCCTTGGTGGTGGATTCTTGGCAGATTCCTGTGGCTCGCGGGTATCGCTCGCCATCTGCTGTGTGTCAGCATGGAAAAACCGGTCGCAGTTAGCTGGTGCAAGGCGGTGAAGCTGGTATGGACATCATCAAGCTGTTCCGAGCCAGGCGGTTAGCCCATGTCGTCGGGGTCGCCACGGTCGTCGCTTCCGCGTTTGTGGGCGCTCCGGCACCACCGGCGTCCGCCGACCCGTGCCCCGATGTCGAGGTGGTGTTCGCCCGCGGCACCAGCGAACCCCCGGGTATCGGGATGGCCGGCCGGGCCTTCGTCGATGCCCTGCAGGCCCAGGCAGGCAACAAGTCGGTGGCGGTATATCCGGTGAACTATGCCGCCAGCAGCGATTTCGGGAACCGGCTGGATTTCGTACAGAGCGTTGTCGACGGGGTCAAGGACGCCGCCACACACGTCGAAGCGTCGGCCGCGGCCTGCCCACAGACCAGGATCGTCCTCGGCGGATACTCGCAGGGCGCAGTGGTTTCCGGGTTCACGACCGCGAACGCGCTGCCGAAGGAGATCCCGGCGGACTTGGCGGAGTACACCTGGTACGCGCCCAAGCCGATGCCGCCGACGATCGCGAATCACGTTGCGGCGCTTGTACTGTTCGGAAAGCCCTCGTCGCAGTTCATGGCGGACATCGGCGCGCCGCCGATAGCCATCGGGCCCGCGTACGTGGCCAAGACCATCGAGTTGTGCGTACCCGACGACACCATCTGCAACGGGGCCCCCGCGGGTGGGCCGTCGTTCGCGCACATCACCTACGGCTCGAATGGCATGGCCGACCAGGCCGCGACTTTCGTCGTCGGCAGGCTGTGACGACGTTCCTGCTCGTTCCGGGTGGCGGATGCGATCCGTCATACTGGCGATTTGTGGTGCGCGAGTTGGCTGTTCGCGGGCACCGCGGCATCGCGGTGGACCTACCATGCGCCGATGATGCGGCCGACCTCAACACGTACGCCGACGTGGTCGCGGCACAACCATTCGATGACGGCGAACCGCCTGTGGTCGTGGCGCATTCGTTCGGCGGGTTCACCGGAGCGCTGGCCTGCCCGCGGGCCGGTGCTGCGGAGTTGATCTACGTCTCGGCGATGGTTCCCCGGCCGGGCGAACGCCCCGGTGATTGGTGGAGCGCCACCGGATGTGTTGCCGCGCAACGGGAAGCGGCCGCCGCGGGTGGGTACGAAGTCGATGACGCCGTCGCGCTGTACTACAACGGTGTCGACCCCGCCGTGGTCGCGGAGGAGGTCGAACGCGCGCAATCGGAGACCCCGTCGCTGAAACCGTGGCCGGCCGAAGCGCTTCCGCAGGTTCCGACGCGGTTCATCCTGTTCCGCGACGACCGGTTCTTCCCTGAGCGATTCATGCGGCGCGTGGTCGCGGACCGTCTCGGCATCGAACCCGAGGTCATGCCCGGCGGTCACATGGCGATGCTGTCGCATCCGGCCGAACTCGTCGATCTCCTGACGCTCGGCCGGTGAGGTATGCCTGTTCGACGGGGTTCGCGGTCAGGTCGGCAGCGCGGCTGTAGGCGTCGGCCGCCTCGCTTGTCCGGCCGAGACGAGACAGCAGTGCGGCGCGGACCACGTGATAGACGTGGTAGCCGGCCAGGTCGAGCGCTTCCACCAGATCCAGCGCCGTCTGCGGGTCATGGACCTCGGCAACCGCCACGGCGCGATTGAGGGCGACAACGGGTGTCGGGGCAATCGCCATCAGCTGGTCGTACAGGGCGAGAATCTGGTGCCAGTCGGTGGCGGCGGCGGTCGGCGCGTCACTGTGCACGGCGTTGATGGCGGCCTGGATCTGGTAGGGCCCGGGCTGGTTCCTGCGCAGGCATCTGCGGACCAGCGCCTGCCCTTCGGCAATGAGGCCGCGGTCCCACCGACCGCGGTCCTGGTCCGCCAGCAGAACAAGCTTGCCGTCCGCATCTGTTCGCGCCGCGCGTCGTGCATCGGTCAGCAGCATCAGCGCGAGCAGTCCCCAGACCTCGGGCTCGTCCGGCATCAGCTCGGCCAGCAGCCGGCCGAGCCGAATCGCTTCGGCGGTGAGTTCGGCCCGTACGAGATCGTCGCCTGAGCTTGCAGTGTGTCCCTCGTTGAAGATGAGGTACACCACCGCGAGGACGCCGTGCACACGCTCGGGTAGGTCACTGTCGTGCGGCACCCGGTAGGGGATGCGGGCGTCGCGGATCTTGCGCTTGGCGCGGACCAGCCGTTGCGCGACAGTGCTTTCCGAGATCAAGAAGGCACGGGCGATCTCCTTGGTGGACAGGCCGCCGAGCAATCGCAGCGTGAGTGCGACGCGCGCGTCGAGGGCGAGCGCCGGGTGACAGCAGGTGAAGATCAGGCGTAACCGGTCGTCGTGCACGGGGCCTTCTTCGAGATTGTCGTCATCGGCCGCCGGATAGAGCAGTGCCGCCTGCGCGTGCCGTTCATCGCGGACGGTTTCCCGGCGGAACCGGTCGATGATCGTGTGCGCGGCGGTGGTGATGATCCAGCCCGCGGGGCTCGGCGGCGCGCCGGTCTGCGGCCAGCGGTCCACTGCTTTGGTGAAGGCGTCCTGGACCGCCTCCTCGGCGAGGTCGATGTCGCCGAATCGACGGACCAGGACAGCCACCGCGCGCCCGTACTCCCGCCGGAACACGCCGGCGATCTCTGCGGGCGGCAGCTCTAGCACGGCCGCGTTCAGCCCCTCAGATCGCCCCGGAACGGGCGCACCTCGATGGGCAGGAGCCGCACGGCTTCCGCCTGCCTGCGGGCCCAGCCGAGCGCGGAATCCAGATCGGGCACGTCGATGATGGTGAAGCCGCCCAGGTGTTCCTTGCCCTCGGCGTACGGTCCGTCCGTCGTCAGGACCGCGCCGTCGTGGACCCGGACCACGGTCGACGCGTCAGGACCGTGCAAGCCACCGGAGAACACCCACACGCCCGCTGCCTTCATGTCGTGCTCGACCGCGTCCAGGGCATCCATGATCGGCCCCAGCACCTCCGGCGGCGGCGGATCGCCGACCGGCTGATGCATGGCGAGTAGGTAGTGCATGACCGTCACTCCTCGATTCGGGGCGGCCGGTTGCCACCCTTCACCTTCTACACGAACGGCTACCCCGGGTTTCGACAGACATCGGATTTTCCTGGGCGATCGGCAGAATGTCGGGATGGCCTGGCACCATCGGGAAGCGTGACTTCCGTGCAGCGGCCGGTGCCGCCCATCAATGCCGACGAGCGCGCCACACTCGAGGGTTGGCTGGACTTCTACCGCGCAACGTTGGCGGCCAAATGCGAGGGTCTCGACGACGAGCAGTTGCGCACCGCGTCCGCGCCGCCGTCGGAGCTGACGCTGCTCGGGTTGCTGCGGCACGCCGCGGAGGTGGAGCGCAACTGGTTTCGCCGGGTGCTCGCCGGTGAGCAGGCACCACCGATTTTTGGGCCCGCGGATCACCCCGAGGGCCACGACGGCGGATTCGAGCTGTCACCGGAGTCGTCGTACCCGCTCGCGTTCCGGATCTGGCAGGACGAGATTGCCCATGCGCGCGCCAACTGCGCTGCGCGCCGGCTCGACGACACCAGCCCGTTCATGGGTGGCGAGGTGAATCTGCGCTGGATCTACACGCACATGATCGCCGAGTACGCCCGCCACTGCGGGCATGCCGACGTCATCCGCGAACGGATCGATGGTGCCACCGGCGTGTGATGTGGACGGTCAGAGGACGTAGAGCATCTCCTGATACGTCGGCAACGGCCACAGGTCGTCGGCCACCACCGTCTCCAGCGTGTCGGCCGCGGCACGGACCGCCTCCATGGCGGGCAGCAACGCAACTTGCGCGTGCTTGGCCTCGTCATAGGCCGACGCGGCCGAATGCTCCGACAGTGCCGCCTTCAGCGTGGCCAACGCGTCACTGAGCGCACTGATCGGCTCCGAGACCGATTGCAGCAGCGTCAAACTCGGCGTCATACCAGCCGCCGTCAATGCGGCGACGTTCTGTGCGAGCTCGGTCTGGTAGCGCAGCGCGGCCGGCAGCACGATGGTGGAACCGATCTCGAGCGCCAGCTTGGCCTCGACGCCGATCGTCAGCGCGTACTGCTCCAGGCGTACCTCATAGCGGCTGTGCAACTCCCGCTCGTTGAAGACGCCGTACTTCTCGAAGACCGCCACCGCCTCGGGCTTGATCAGTTCCGGGATGGCATCCAGCGTGGTCTTCAGGTTCGGCAGCCCGCGGGACGCCGCCTCGGCCTGCCAGTTCTCCGAGTAACCGTCACCGTTGAAGACCACCGCACCGTGTTCGGTGATCACCTCGGTGAGCAGCTTCTGCACCGCCGTGTCGAAGTCTTCGCCGTCGGCCACAGCTTGCTCCAGATTGGTGGCGATGTAGTCGAACGAGTCGGCCATGATGGTGTTGAGGACGATCATCGGGACCGCCACTGTCTGGCCCGAGCCCGGTGCCCGGAACTCGAACCTGTTGCCGGTGAACGCGAACGGGCTGGTGCGGTTGCGGTCACCGGGGTCGGTCGGCAGCACCGGCAGGGTGTCGACACCGATGATCATGCTGCCCTTGCCTTTCGACGACGTCGCAGCGCCCTTGGCGATCTGCTCGAAAACATCGGCAAGCTGATCGCCCAGGAAGATCGAGATGATCGCGGGCGGTGCCTCATTGGCACCCAAGCGGTGATCGTTGGTCGCCGATGCGACCGAAACCCGCAGCAGCCCAGCGAATTTGTGCACCGCGCGGATGACGGCGGCGCAGAACACCAGGAACTGGGCGTTCTCGTGGGGCGTGTCGCCCGGCACCAGCAGCGACCCCAGTTCGGCGTTGCCGACCGAGAAGTTGACGTGCTTGCCCGAGCCGTTCACGCCGGCGAACGGCTTCTCGTGGAACAGGCATTCCATGCCGTGCTTCTTGGCGATGGTCTTGAACACGGTCATCAGCAACTGCTGGTGGTCGGAAGCGATGTTGGCGCGCTCGAACATCGGGGCCACCTCGAACTGCCCGGGGGCGACCTCATTGTGGCGCGTCTTGGCGGGGATGCCGAGCTTGAACAGCTCCCGCTCGGTGTCCATCATGAACCCCAGCACCCGGTCGGGGACGGCACCGAAATAGTGGTCGTCGAACTCCTGGCCCTTGGGCGGTTTGGCGCCGAAAAGCGTACGGCCGGAATTGATCAGGTCGGGCCGGGCGAGGAAGAAGTGCCGGTCGACGAGGAAGTACTCCTGCTCGGGACCGCAGAACGAGACGACCTTCTCGAGATCCTTGTGGCCGAACAGCGTCAGGATGCGTTCCGCGTGGATGCCCATGGCCTGCTGGCTGCGCAGCAGCGGTGTCTTGTAGTCCAGCGCCTCGCCGGTCATCGACACGAAAACCGTTGGGATACAGAGTGTGTTGCCGTTCGGGTTCTCGAGGATGTACGCCGGGCTGGTGACGTCCCAACCGGTGTACCCGCGGGCCTCGAACGTGGACCGCAGACCGCCGGACGGAAAGCTCGACGCGTCGGGCTCGCCCTGCACCAGCGTCTTGCCGGCGAACTCGGCCAGGGCCTGCCCGTCAGAGACCGGCTCGAGGAAGCTGTCGTGCTTTTCGGCAGTCAGGCCGGTCATCGGATAGAAGACATGCGCGTAGTGCGTCGCGCCCTTTTCCAGTGCCCAGTCCTTCATCGCGGCGGCGACGGCATCGGCGACCGTCGGATCCAGCTTGGCGCCCTTCTCGATGGTGGCGACCACCGATTTGTAGATCGCTTTGGGCAGGCGCGCCTGCATCTCGGCCTTGGTGAATACGTTGGTGCCGAAGATCTCGCCGGGCGCTTCGGCCGGGTCGAAGGTGTACGCCGGGGGCGTATAGGCCTGGACGCCGGCGATCGCTCGCAAGCGGGTGGTATTTCCGCTCAATGCAGTTCCTATCCCTACGTGAATGACCGCTTCACACTAGGGACGCCTCATGGCAGCAGTGTTACGTCGATGTCAAGGGCGGCGTCAAGTACCGGTCAGCCGCGGCGGCCGACATCCTGGCTCAGAATCTTGGGCCACGTCTCGACGTCCTCCGGTGTGTGAGCGAGCGTCAAGGTGGACCGCGGCATCAGCGCGGCAAGGGCTTCGGCGGTCGAGAGCGGATGGGCCGGGTCGTCGATCCAGGCCAGGATCGTTGTCGGCACGTCGATCCGCGCGATGGCTTCGGGCGTCGGTAGGTCACTGAGCGCGGCACCGCGAAACAGTGACGGCAGTAGGGCGTCGGCGACATCGGGAACGGTTTCGGGTGCACCCACGGTCGCCGGCGGCCGGGGCGCGCCACGAGAGGCCGCAATGAACGCGCCGACGCCCTCGGTCTCGATGAGCGTGGCCGCGGCCTCGTAGTGCGCGGCCTGCGCGCGCCGGGTCTCCCACGCGGTGGCCGGCACCATCAAGGTCAGTCCCGTGAATCGTTCTGGTTCGCGGCACGCCGCATGCAACAGCGTCCCGGTGCCCATCGACGGCCCGACCCCGTGCACCGGTTCGCCGGGAAACCACCGGTCGAGCAGATTCAGCAGGTCTTGCGCGAGCTGTTCCCACCGGTAGTCCGCGGGGACTTTCCGGCCCGTCGACTTGCCGTGGCCACGCGCGTCGTAGCGCAGCAGCCGCGTCCCGCTGAGCCCCCGGCCGAGGTCGAGATTGAGCACCCGATCGCGCGCGCGGCTGGAGGTGAGTCCGTGGAGTTGGACAACGGGGTGGCCACCTTCGTCGCTCAGTTCAACCGCAAGCTCGGCTCCGGGAACTGCGAAAGTAGGCATCAGGCAACTCTTTCCGTAACCGATCGCCTCGTCGTGGCGTCGACCTGCTGACCGAGCATTCAGGCTAACCGGGGCGCTAGGGTACCGCCATGCGGCTCACGAACGTCTCGCACCTGCGACTGCCGTTCGGACGGCTCTGGGGCTACGACGTCGCGGTGTCGGCGCCGGGTCGGCAGCTTCCGGTGTCCTTTGACCAGCGGATTCATGTCGGCGCAGGGGCCCGGCCGGGCTCTTGGATGGCGTTGTCCATTCGCTTGCCGGACCGCGTGAGCCGGGAATCGCTGGCCGCTGCGTGGCTGGCGGTGGTGGCCCGCCACGGCACGTTGCGGACCGCATTTTCGGCAGGACCGGACGGCGATCCGCAACTGCACGAGATCGAAGTGCGTCCGGCCGGTTGGGTCGAGCACGAGATAGCTGCCGGCCAGGCGGTGAACGACGCGCTGCGCGGTGTCCTGGATGCGGCCTGCTCGCCGTATCAGCAGCCCTCACACCGGTTGTGCCTGCTGGAAACCGCCGCTGGTTTGACCGTGGTGATAGCGGCGGACCACAGCCACGTCGACATGTGGTCGATGCTGGTGATCGCCCGGGATCTGCTGGCGCTGCTCGCGGCTGCGCGCACCGGGCGCGTGGTTTCGCTGCCGCCGGCGCCCGCTTTCGTCGAACACACCCAGGCGCTGCTCGATCGTCCCGCGGCGCCGGACCACGTCCGGGAAACGTGGGCGCGCATCATCGCCGACAGCGGCGGGGTGATGCCGCGATTCCCGCTGCCTCTGGGCGAACCTGAGCTGGGGCCCGAGCGCGTCGAAGTCCGGGATGTGTTCGATGTCGACGCCAGTGCGGCTTTCGCCGTGCAGGCCCGCAACGACGGCGTGTCGACGCTCGCGCTGGCGGTGGCCGCGATGACGGCCGTGACCCGGGAGCTGGCCGACGCGCCGCTTCGCGCCGTCTTCCCGGTGCACAGTCGCTTCGATACCACCTGGCACGACTCGGTGGGCTGGTTCATCACCAATTCGGTTCTGGAGTCGACCGTCGCAGATCCACGTGCCGCGGCTGCCGCGGTCAAAGAAGCAGTGCAACTCGGGTCGTGGCCATTGGCGGACGTGCTGGCCCCATGGGGCGGCATGCCGATGTCGCCCGGGATGTTCGCGATCTCATGGCTGGATCTGCGGCGTCTTCCGGTTCGCATCGACGACGTCGGGCTGGACGCTCAGTACGTGAGCGCCGCCATCCAGACCGACGGCGTCATGCTGTGGTTCATCCTGGACGAGTCCGGCCTGCATCTGCGATGTCGCTATCCCGACACCCGCGAGGCGCGAACGAATGTCGGGGCATGGCTGGACCTCTTGGTGACGCGTCTGCAGTCGCAAGCGCGAACCTCGGTGCGGGGACTACTGCGGGTGGGAGACCGCAGTTTCCGGGTGGAACGGGCGGCCCGTGACGATGTCGCGTCGATCGTCGCGCTGCTGTCCGACGATGAATTCGGCCAGGACCGGGAAACCGCGGACCTCGAAGACTACGAGGCGGCGTATGACGGCCTCGTCCGTGACCACTCCAACTACCTCGGGGTGGTCCGCAACTGTTCCGATGTGATCGTTGCGACCGTCCAGCTGACCGTGATTCCCGGGCTGTCCCGCGGCGGTTCGACCCGACTACAGATAGAGGGTCTGCGGGTCACCGCGGCCGAGCGCCGAAAAGGACTGGGTACGGCCCTGGTGCAGTGGGCGCACGAGTACGGCCGGGCACACGGTGCGCGCTTGGCCCAGGTGGCCACCGACGAAGCGCGCGAACAGGCTCGGGCGTTCTATGACCGCCTCGGGTACCACGCCGCGCACGTCGGCCTCAAACGCACCATCTGAGGAGGCCGTCACCGCTCGCGGAGCGGTCGACCGCCGGTGAGCAGCCCGGCGACGAGAAGTGCTGCGCCACAAGCGCCGACGGTCGCCGGCCAACCGCATGAAGCCACAGCAGCCGCGCCGAACGCCGTCCCGAGGCTTCCGCCCACGAAGTAAACCAGCATGTACGCGCTGTTGAATCGGGCAGGCGCGGACGGATCGATCGCCAAGATGGTGGTCTGGTTCGCCACCTGTGCCGCGAACAGGCCGGTATCGAATGCGGCCAGGGCCGCCATGGTCGCCAGTGGGCTGCCCAAGCCGAAGGCGAGGACCGGGCAGGCGGCGCCCGCCACCGCGAGACCGACGAGGACCACGGGCCGGAAGCCCAATCGGTCGGTGTAGACGCCGGCGACGCGCGTCGCGAAGATCCCTGCGCTACCCGCCAAGGCGTAGAGCCCGATCTGCTTGGCAGACAGGAAGTATGGCTGTTGCGACAACGCGACCGCGATTCCGGACCAGACCGCGCAGAACGCGAAGAACCACAGTGATCCGCGCAGCGCGCCACGGCGTAACACGCGGTCACGGGCGAGCAGCCGGGGCAGCGATGCCAATCCGGCGAGATAGTTCTGTTCGACGGCTCCGGTCGCGGTCGGCAGGAACAGCAGGCAGCCGCCGGCGACTCCGAAGGCCGCGGCAGCGACCACGAGAAGCATTGCGTGCCAGCCGATCACGTCGCTCAACCAGCCGCCGGCGATCCTGCCGGCCAGGATGCCGGCCGAAATCCCGGCCGTGACGATACCCAGAATTGTCGAGCGCCGGTGCGCGGGCGCGAGGCGACCGACAACGGAACTCAGACTCGCGCCCACCGCGGAGCAGGCGCCGGTCAGCAGCAATCCGAACCCGACCAGCCACACAGTGCCGGCAACGGCGGTCAGTGCGAGCGCGGCGCCGAGCGCCAGGAACTGCCAGGCGACCACCCGCCGCGGCGAGAACCTGTCCACCAACGGGACCAGGAGCGCCAGCCCCAGCAGGTAGCCGATCGGACCGCAGGCCAACGCCGCACCGACCATCGCCGTGCCGGAGCCCAGCGATCGTGCGATGTCGGCGATGGCCGGCTGGAGCGGGTAGATCGTCGCGGTCCCCAAGGCGGCGGCCAGCGACATGAAAAGGACTGTGGTGCCGGTGATTACCGGACTTCGGTGTGCAGTTGTGGTCACGAGTCGACGTTATTGGCCACGTCGCGGGCAGCGCTGGCGGAAATCCGCCATCGCAGTCTGGCTAGCTCTTCCAGACCACCTTGTCACTGCCGCCGGCATCCCGGTACACGACGCTGTCGGGCGCGGTTCCGTTCCGGACATCGAAGTAGATTCGACCCGTGGCATAGCTGCCCGGGGCGATTGGCTGGTTGGGCAGGCCCTCGACCTCGTTGCCCTTCATGTCCGCATATGTCGAGCTGTTGACGGCCCGCGCGTTGAAATCGGAGATGTTCGGCGTCGGCGCACCGCTCACGGCGCGCGCTGTCACATCCGAGTACCAGATGCCGTCGTTGTGTCCACTCGGCTGCAGGTTGATGACGGTGTACTCGATCGCGCCACCGGGGCTGGGAATCTCGGCTCGCTGGCCGAACATCACTGCTGTCGGGTCGGCGAGCGCCGGGGTTGCCGCCAGGATTCCGGCGGCCGCGATGCCGGTAGCGGCTGCCATTGTTTTCGATGCCATCTGCGAGAACGCCACGTCGAGCTCCTTTCGTCTCCTCCTGTTTTCAGGAGTCGGCTGTCTTTGGTCCTTCTGCAGGGGTATCCAAAGGCAGGGACGACGAAACTGGCCGACGTGAAGACCGGGCCTTGCCGCCGGGGAGGGTTTGCCTAGATTGGGCGTCGGCGCCTCCTGGTAGGCGCCCAGGGTGTGGCCCTGGCGGCGTACGGCCCAGCCTTCGGGGTGGTGGAGGAACCACCGGCTCACATGACTGCTGCAGCGGCTATCGATCCCGGAGGGCTGCGCTGCACCGGCGTCATACGGCGCACCGGCCCGCGCCGCGGTCGCCGACATGTGGACTCCAAAGACCGACCAGCGCACCGGGGCCCGTATAGAGCGCACCCGACCGCTGGTGGCGTCGGTTGCTGACGGCAAGGAGCTTCAGCGGCGCAGAAGATCGCGTCGACTTCGGCGATCAGCGCTATCACCATCGTGGGGTCGTCCACACCCAGCGATTGGGCCAGCTCTTCTGGCGTGATGGTGTCAGGCGCGGCCGGCGCCGCAATCATGCTGTGCTGCATCACTTTTCACCTCCTTGCACTGTCGGCATGACACCGACCATTCAAGAATGTGCCGCAGTCGCGGAAAGTTGGCCGGCCGGTGCCGGGCTGGTCAGCGTCCAGCCCGGCACCGGCGCATCGACCCGGTCAGGCGTTCACCGGCTCCTTGGCCGCTGCCGTGTTGGTGACAGGGCTGCCGTCCTCGGTGATCACTTTGCTTTCGTCGATCGCCTTGGCGTTTCCGGTTCTGCTGACCGTGATCTTGCGCGGCTTGGCCTTCTCGGCCACCGGGATCACGAGCCGGAGCACCCCATCGCGGTAGTCCGCGGTGATCCTGCCGGTGTCAAGGTTGTTGCCCAGCACCAGCTGTCGGGAGAAGACGCCGCGCGGCCGCTCGGCGGCCAGCATTTCCCGCGACGAATCCACCGGGGACCGTTCGGCGCGCACAGTCACCACATTGTTCTCGATGTCGAGGTCGAGGGAATCGGCATTGACGCCGGGCAGGTCGAACTCGACGTGGAACTCATCGCCGTCGCGCCAGGCGTCCATGGGCATCGCCGCCGGACGGGCCGCGGTGCCGAGGACTTCTTGGGTGAAGCGATCCAGGTCTCGGAACGGGTCAGTACGCAGCAGCATCGTGGCCACCTCCATCTGTCCTTTCTCTTGTGCCATCTATGCGCTTCCAGCTCGATTATCTGTATCGGCTGGCATAGATTTGTTTTAGCACTCGACGTCGGCGAGTGCAAGCAAGCCACAGAAAAATTCTGATGGATGTCGGCGCCCAGCCGGGTGCGCGATCTCGCGCCGGTTGCAATCGTGCAAAGGTACGGCAGCGCACCTGCGCCACGGGGAGGGCACGCATCGGGGAGCCTTAGTCTGGGCTGCGATGACTGGACCGGACTCTCGTGTGAAGCGCTGCCGCGCAGCGCTTCACGTCGTCGTGTCCGCATTGATGGTCGCCGCCATCGGACTCGTCGGCACTCCGGTCGCTCATGCGGCCGCGGCCGGGGCGCGGCTCGTGGTGCAACACACCTGGCAGGACGGGTTTATCGCCCGCTTCGTGGTCACCAACTACAGCACCGTGCCGATGGCGGATTGGAAGATCGAGTTCGACATGCCGGTCGGGCAGTCGATCTCGCATGCATGGAGCAGCACCTTCACCCAGTACGGCACCCACTACGTGATCACCCCCGCCAGCTGGAACCGCGTGATTCCGCCCGGTGGTACGGCCAACGGGGGCATCCGCGGCATTCTGAGCGGCACCTACACGCCACCGTCGAATTGTGTGCTCAACGGCCAGGTCTACTGCTCCTAGAGTGATGGCGGTCTGATGACGAGCGTGGCCCTGACGGACTGGCTGCTGGACTCGGACCCGGCGCTGCGCTGGCAGGTCGAGCGCGATCTTCTCGATGCGCCGGCCGCGGTGTGGGAGGGAACCCGGTCGCGCATCGCGACCGAGGGCTTCGGTGCACGCCTGCTCGCACTGCAGGATCCCGACGGCCAGTGGGCCGGCGGCGCGTTCTTCCCGGCGGATTACGACTTCGACGACCCGGAGCGGCCTGAGGAAGGCCAGCCATGGACGGCCACGACCTGGACGCTGAATGCACTGCGGGAGTGGGGACTTGATGCATCGGTGTTGCGGGAACGCCGCACCGCCGAGTTGCTCGACGCGCACTGCCGCTGGGAGTACGACGACCTGCCGTACTGGGCCGGTGAGGTGGACTGCTGCATCAACGCCTGGACCCTGGCCAACGGCGTGTGGCTCGGCGCGGACGTCGACGGCCTCGCCGACTGGTTTCTCGAGCATCAGCTGCCGGACGGTGGGTGGAACTGTGACTGGGTCGAGGGATCCCGAAAATCGTCGTTCCATTCCACCCTGAACTCGCTCAAGGGGCTGCTGGCTTTCGAGGCCGCCACGACGGGCAGCACCGAGATCCACGCGGCACGCCGGCGCGGGGAGGAGTACCTGCTCGAACGTCGGTTGCTCAATCGGCTCACCACGAACCAGCCAGTGGGGCAATGGATCAACGACTTCAGCTATCCGATGCGGTGGTCCTACAGCGCTCTCAATACGGGTGAATACTTCCGCCGCGCCGCACTGCAGGATGGCAGCGCACCGGATCCCCGGATGAGCGACGCGGTCGACATCGTTCGGGCAGCCCGTCAGCCGGACGGCACCTGGTTGCAAACCGGCCGTCAGCCGGGCCGCGTGTGGTTCGAGGTCGATGTCCCGGCCGGAGAGCCGTCAAAGTGGCTCACGCTCTACGGGACACGACTGCTCAACTGGTGGGACTGCGCCGCGTAACCGCGGACAATGGCCGGCGCCGCGCCCTTTCGCTCTCAGGTTCGGGACGCCCGGAAGGCCCGCGGACTCATCCCGTGCCACCGGCGGAACGCCTGCGAAAAGCTCGACAGCTCAACATAACCGAGTCGGCTCGCTGTCTCGGCCACGGTCAAGCGACCCCCGATCAGCATCTCTTCCGAAAGGCGCTGGCGGATCTCGTCGAGGAGTTCGCGGTACGACGTGCCCTCGGCGCCGAGCCGGTGGCGTAACGTCCGCGGGCTCATCAGCAGCGCTTGGGCGATCTCGTGCGCATTCGGTGGCTGCGCCGGGGACGCCAGTAGCAGGTCGCGAACCTGGCCCGAGAGTCCGGTCCGGCTGCGCCGCTCTTCGAGGAGATTGCGGCACTGCTCCTGGGTGGCGGCGGAGTTGTAGGCGTTGGCCTGCGGCAGTGGGAGATCGAGCACGTTGATGGGCAGAATCAGCAGGTTCTCGGGTGCATCGAACTCCGGCTCGGCGTCGAATGCGGCGATGTACCGCTCGAGAGTGGCGGGCCGGCGGTGGGTGAAGCGGACGCCCAAAGGCGGCAAGTCTGCCGACAGTTCCCGTTTGATCACCGCGACCGCCGTGGCCAACCGGTCGATTTCGAATCGGCGGACGCGGTCGGGCGTGCCCGGCGCCTCCAGGACGAAGTGGAACTCGTCGCCGACCACCCGGGTACCGAGCGTCGACGAGGCGAACGTGAGGTCGAGATAGCGCACGCCGACGTCGATCGCACTGCGTAAGGTCGGGCTGCTGATCAAGGCGAACCCGAAGATGCCGTAGGTGGCAAGCCGATAGCGCAGTCCTACCTCGACGCCGAGGTCATCGGGATAGTCCAGCGCCTCAAGCAGATTCGTGACGACAGTCAGTTCCTGGCGGGCGGTGACCTCGGCGCCCGGGCGCTGCAGACCTTGGACAGTCAGTCGAGAGCCGGCGAGGCAGGTTTCCGGGCTGACGCCGCGTTCGCCGGCCAGCCCGAGCAGCACGCCGACGCTCGTCGGCGTGCGGGGGATGTCCCAATCAACCACATTGCCGAATCTAGTAAGTCGCGCCGCCAAGATCGATTTGCTTTGCCGAATTGATAGTGGCAGTCGCGGTTGCACCGGGTAGGCGGATACGTAGGTCGGTGACCACAGATCGTCGACCGGCGATCTCCTCTCAGCGTTGCCACTTCGAGTAAGTATTCCGCCGCTTAGGGTCTCCCAACTGCTCATCTTGGTTCGTAGCGTCATTGCCAACGAACAGGGATGTGCGGAGGAGGCCCCGTGAATGAGAACTGGTCAGACGCCGATCCACAGCCCGAATTCCAGATCTGACAGGACGGAGAAGCTCGTGAACATTCTCGATCAGGCAATCACCAAGGCGCAGGAAGCGATCCTCGATCCGGTGCGCAGCCGCGCTCAGTCGACCATCCCGATGCCTTTGCAGATCAAGGGCATGCACCTCTACCAGAAGACGAAGAAATCGGTGGTCGGCGACAAGTCGCCGGTCTTCGTCGAGGCCCCGATTCCCCCGGTCGAGGAAGTCGAGCTGGCAGACATCGACGTCAGCAACCCGTTCATGTTCCGCCAGGGCCGCTGGCAGTCCTACTTCAAGCGGCTCCGCGACGAGGCGCCGGTGCACTACCAGCCGAACAGCCCGTTCGGGCCGTTCTGGTCCATCACCCGCTACGACGACATCGTCACCGTCGACAAGGACAACGAACGCTTCTCCGCCGAGCCGCAGATCATCATCGGTGACCCGCCCGAAGGCCTGGACGTCGAGATGTTCATCGCCATGGACCCGCCGCGGCACGACGAGCAGCGGGGCGCGGTGCAGGGCGTGGTGGCGCCCCAGAACCTCCAGGAGATGGAAGCACTGATCCGGACCCGGGTGCAGGAGGTCCTCGACGGTCTGCCCGTGAACGAGCCGTTCGACTGGGTCGACACCGTCTCGATCGAACTGACCTCACGCATGCTGGCGACCCTGCTCGACTTCCCCTATGACGAGCGCCGCAAGTTGGTCTACTGGACCGACACCGTGGCCGGCAGCGCCTCGGCCACCGGCGGTGAGGCCGATATGGATGAGATGTTCAGCGCCGCAGCCGATATGGCACGCGCGTTCAGCGCCCTCTGGTACGACAAGAAGGCTCGGTTGGCGGCGGGAGAGAAGCCCGGCTTCGACCTCATCACGCTCATGCAGTCGTCCGAGGACACCAAGGACCTGATCGACCGGCCGATGGAGTTCCTCGGCAACCTGATTCTGCTGATCGTCGGCGGCAACGACACCACCCGCAACTCGATGACCGGTGGCGTGCTCGCCCTGAACCAGAACCCCGACGAGTTCGCCCGGCTGAAGGCCGATCCGGGCCTCATCACCAAGGCGGTCCACGAGATCATCCGCTGGCAGACCCCGCTGGCGTACATGCGCCGCGTCGCCAAACAGGACACCATCTTGAATGGACAGTTCATCCGCAAGGGCGACAAACTCGTCATGTGGTACGCCTCGGCCAACCGCGACGAGCGCAAGTTCGAGAATCCGGACGACTTCATCATCGGCCGCCACAACGCCCGCCATCACCTGGCATTCGGCATCGGCATCCACCGCTGCATGGGCAGCCGCCTCGCCGAACTGCAGCTGAAAATCCTGTGGGAGGAGCTGCTGGCCCGATTCGAGGACATCGAGGTTGTGGGGGAGCCCGAGTACACCCAATCCAACTTCGTTAAGGGCTACTCCAAGATGATGGTGAAGGTCACCAGGAAGCAGCCGGCCGCCACGGTGTGACGAGAGGACAGCGATGGGCTCGTTCGATGTACTGATGGACGACGAACGGGCCCAGCTCGACGCCTTCGTGGAGGACTACCGCCGTGCCGTCGAACTGACTCTCGACGGCCTCACCGAGGAGGAGTCCCGCCGGCGCCTCGTCCCATCAGCGACAACGCTTCTCGGGTTGCTCAAGCACGTCACCTGGATGCAGCGCGTGTGGTTCGAGAAATGCGTCGGCGGCACATCCCGTCAGGCTCTCGGTCTGGTGCAGAGCGTCGACGAGTCCTTCCAGCTGGATGACGACGACACCATCGCGTCGGTTCTTGCGGCGCACCGTGATGTCTGTGCGACAGCGCGGGCGGTGGTCGCCGATCTACCGCTGGACACCGTCGTGACGGGGCACCGGTCCGGGCCGCGAACCCTGCGGTGGGTCATGTTGCAGGTGCTGCGCGAGCTGGCGCACCACTGCGGGCACGCCGACATCCTGCGCGAACAGGTGCTTGCCAGTCGCGAGTGATCAGCGCGCATATCCTGGGTGATAGACGCCGCGCTGTGCGACGCCCGGACCTCCGGGAGGCAGCGATGTTCGAGGAAGCGCAGTTGTATGCGCCGGTGACGCGGTCGGGAGATGACGTCACCGTCCATCTGGCTGCGGATCATCCAGGCGCAGTCGACCCGGAGTACCGCGCCCGCCGCAACGCAATTGCCGCGCTCGCCATGGATTGGCAGCCCGGGACGCCGCCACCCGTCGCGACCTACACCGACGACGAGCAGGAGGTCTGGCGCATCGCGTGCGCCGAGCTGCACCGGCTACACCAGCGCCGGGCCTGCACCGA
This sequence comes from Mycobacterium sp. SM3041, assembly GCF_039668335.1. Classification (NCBI taxonomy): domain Bacteria; kingdom Bacillati; phylum Actinomycetota; class Actinomycetes; order Mycobacteriales; family Mycobacteriaceae; genus Mycobacterium; species Mycobacterium sp. SM3041. Next base: position 33,735 of record NZ_JAYXBQ010000046.1, read on the forward strand.
GTACCTGCAGGGCAGGGAACGGTTGGGGCTTCCCGAGGATCGGATTCCGCAACTGGTCGAGGTCAACGAGAAGCTCGGGCCGCTGACCGGCTTCCAGTACGTGCCGGCGGCCGGTCTGGTGCCGCTGCGCGAGTTCTACGGACTGCTCGCCGACGGCATCTTCCACTCCACCCAGTACATCCGGCATCACTCCGTGCCGCTCTACACTCCCGAGCCGGACCTGATCCACGAGGTGGTCGGCCACGGCAATTGCCTGGCGCACGAGCGGTTCGCGGCGCTGTACCGGCTGGCCGGGCAGGCGGCGCAGCGGGTGAAAACGACTGAGGCCCTTGAATTCGTCTCGAAGGTCTTCTGGTTCTCGCTGGAGTTCGGTGTGGTCCGTCAACATGGTGAGGTACGTACCTACGGTGCCGGCCTGCTGTCGTCGTACGGGGAGATCCAGCAGATCGATGTGGCTGATCTGCGGCCATTGAACATCGCCCGGATGGGGGTGCAGACCTACGACATCACGCACTACCAACCGATTCTCTTCTGCGCCAGGGGATTCGGCGAGATCGAGGATGTCGTCGGCGGGTTCTTCGCCGAGGTCGACGACACCATGGTGGAGCGCCTGGTGCACGACGCCGCTCAGGTCACGGGTAGGTGATCGCTGGTTGGACGACCGCGACGCATTCGCCGAACCCGATGATGGCCGCCCCGGGACGATGTGCCGTTGCCTTTAGGGTGATTTCGTCGCCGTCTTCGAGGAACGTGCGCGTTTCCCCATTGGGCAGCGTGATCGGGTCTGTGCCGCCATGACTGAGCTCCAGCAGGCTGCCTTCGGAGCCGGTGCCAGGACCGGACAGGGTGCCGCTGCCGAGCAGGTCGCCGGGCTGCAGGTTGCATCCGTTGCTCGTGTGGTGAGTGACCAGTTGCGCGAAGGTCCAGTACATGTGGCGGCTGGATGAGCGTGCGATCGGGTGCGGCGGCTCGCCGTCGTCGCGCATCCGGGCCGTGCTGATACGGACCTCCAGCTCGATATCGAGCCCACCGCTCGCACGGTGCCGCGAGCTGTCGAGGTAGGGCAGGGGAGCGGGATCGCCCTCGGGACGATCGAACGGAATCCGGAACGGCGCCAATGCTTCTGGAGTGATCACCCAGGGAGAGACGGTGGTGCCGAAGCTCTTCGCCAGGAACGGGCCGAGCGGCTGGTACTCCCAGGCCTGCACGTCCCGCGCCGACCAGTCGTTGAGCAGGCAGTAGCCGGCGATGTGGGATTCGGCGTCGTCGAGACTCACCGGTTCGCCGAGGCGGTTCTCCGGGCCGATCCACGCGCCGAGCTCCAGCTCGAAATCCAGGCGCCGGGTGGGCGCCAGCACGGGACTCGGCGCGTCGGTGACCATCAACTGACCGTGCGGGCGGGTGATCGAGATCCCGCTGACCTGCACGCTCGAGGCACGCCCGTGATAGCCGATGGGCACCCATTTGTAGTTGGGAAGAAGGGGATTGTCGGGCCGGAACAGCGCTCCGACGTTGCGGGCGTGGTGGATGCCGACGTAGAAATCGGTGTAGTCGGCGATGCGGGCGGGCAGCAGGACATCGACGTCAGGCAGTGGGGTGAGCAACGCTGCCACGGTCTGTTGTTGCGGCGCGCCTTCGGCGAGCAGTGCGTGCAGCGCCCTACGAAGTGCCGCGCGGGGGCCAGATCCCAAGGCGAACAAGTCGTTCAAGGTTCCGCCTGCCGCGGACTCTGCGGCCGTCTGCGCCTCGCCGGTGAGCAGGCCGGACTCGGCGAGGCCGCCCAGGTGCAGGACCATGTCGCCGATCCGGACGACACCGCCCAGTTCGCCGTTTACACCGGCGACCACGCCGAACGGAAGATTCTGCAGCGGAAAGTCACTATCGGGGCCCGCGGAGGCGACCCAACTCCACCGGCCCGGATCGTGGGTGAAATCGAGTGCTGTCACGGCGTGTCCGGCTGGAAGCGCTTGACCAGCCCACTCCAGCAGTCCGCGTAATCCTGTTGCCGCTGCGGTGAATTCGCGGCGTACGCCGTCACCTGCTGCGGGAACCGCGTCTCGAACATGAAGGCCAGTGTGTGCTCCTGCTTGACCGGTTTCAGTTGTTCGGTGCTGGCGGCGTGGAAGGCGTTGGCGTCCGGGCCATGTGGGGTCATGCTGTTGTGCAGGCTGACGCCGCCGGGCACAAAGCCGTTCGGCTTGGCGTCGTACACACCGCGCACGAGTCCCATGAACTCACTCATGACGTTCATGTGGTACCACGGCGGCCGGAAAGTGTCTTCGGCGACCATCCACCGCTCGGGGAAGCAGACGAAGTCCACGTTGGCGGTGCCCGGCGTCTCGCTCGGCGAACTGAGCACCGTGAAGATCGACGGGTCGGCATGGTCGAACAGCACCGGGCCGACAGGAGAGAATCGCCGCATGTCGTACTTGTACGGTGCGTAATTGCCATGCCAGGCAACGACATCCAGTGGTGACTGGGCGATATCCGCTCGCCACAGCGTGCCGCCCCATTTCACATACATCGTGGACGGGACGTCGCGATCCTCATAGGCCGCGACCGGTGTCAGGAAGTCGCGCGAGTTGGCCAGGCAGTTGGCGCCGATCGGGCCGCGCTCGGGAAGAGTGAAAGGGCCGCCGTAGTTTTCGCACAGATAGCCGCGGGCCGGACCGTCGGGCACCTCGACGCGCATCTTCACACCCCGCGGAACGACGACGATCTCACAGGGCTCGGCGTCGATGATCCCGAACTCGGTACAGAACCGAACATTGCCGTGCTCGAGCACGAACAGCATTTCGGCATCGCCGTTGTAGAAGTAGGTGTCCACCATCGATGACGTGATGGTGTAGATGCTGTTGGCGAATCCGCTGCGGGCGTTGACGTCTCCGCCGGTGGTGATGGTACGGACGCCGGTGACGAACGTCGTGTCCTCGACCGCCGGATCCGGCATCGGTAAGGGGTTCCAGCGCATTTGGGCAATGGGGCTGGCAGGAGCATCGTCGGGTGCGGAACGCCAGTGCTCGCTGGGGACGGCAGTGAAATCGCCCCAATGGGCCACGCTCGGCCGAATCCGGTACAGCCAGGACCGCTTGTTGGCGGCGCGGGGTGCGGTGAACGGCGACCCACTGAGCTGCTCGGCATAGAGGCCGTAGGCGCACCGCTGCGGAGAGTTGCGGCCGACGGGCAATGCGCCGGGCAGTGCTTCGCTTTCGAAGCTGTTGCCGAAACCGCCTTGGTACCCGGCCATCACAGGTTCCCGCGCTTCGCCTGCTCACGCTCGATGGACTCGAAGAGCGCCTTGAAGTTGCCCTTGCCGAAACCGAGTGAGCCGTGGCGTTCGATGAGTTCGAAGAACACGGTGGGCCGGTCTCCCAACGGCTTGGTGAAGATCTGCAGCAGATATCCGTCCTCGTCACGGTCGACCAGGATGCCGCGCCGCTGCAGTTCCTCGACCGGTACGCGCACCTCGCCGATGCGGGCACGCAGTTCCGGGTCCTCGTAGTACGCGTCCGGGGTGTCGAGGAACTGCACACCCTGCCGGCGGAGCTCGTCGACGCTGGCGAGGATGTCGTTGGTGGCCAGCGCGAGGTGCTGGACGCCCGGCCCGCGATAGAACTCGAGGTACTCGTCGATCTGCGACTTGCGCTTCGCCACCGCCGGTTCGTTGAGCGGGAACTTCACCCGGTGGTTGCCGTTGGCGACCACCTTCGACATCAGTGCCGAGTAGTCGGTGGCGATGTCGTCGCCGATGAACTCGGCGAGGTTCACGAAGCCCATGACCCGGTTGTAGAAGCCGACCCACTCGTCCATCTTGCCGAGCTCGACGTTGCCGACGACGTGGTCCAGGGCCTGGAACAAGCGCGGCGGCGCGCCGTCCCGTCTGATCTGACCGCTTGTCGCCGGCTGATAGCCAGGCAGGTAGGGACCGCTGTAGCGGGCTCCGTCGGTTTCGCGTTGCACCAGGGTGTGCCGGGTCTGCCCGTAGGTCGCGATAGCGGCGAGGCGTACGGTGCCGTGGTCATCGGAGACGTTGTGCGGTTCTTCGAGGATCGTCGCACCGGCTGCCTTGGCCTGGGCAATGCACTTGTCGACGTCGGGCACCTCCAACGAGATGTCGACGACGCCGTCGCCGTGCGTGGCGTGGTGCGCGATCAGGGGGCTGTCGGGACTCACCGCGCCCTTCAGCACGAACCGCACCGACCCCGAACGCAAGACGAACGCCTTGTGGTCGCGATTGCCGTTCTCGGGCCCCGAGTAGGCGACCAGTTCCATGCCCCATGTCGATTGGAAGTAGCTCGCTGCCTCTGTGGCATTGCCGACGACGAAAACGATGGCATCCCAGCCGGTTACGGGGAATGGATCATTGCTCGGGTCGTAGTCCACCAGGCCCACCAACTGCTTGAGCTGGTTGACGTCGAGCCGGGCCTGCTTCTCCTGGTCGGTCAGGGCGCTCTGGTTCGCCATGTAGACATTCTTCTCCCAAAGGCGGGATTACTCGATGAATTCGCCGCCGTGTTCAGTCGCGTGAGCCGCGTTCACCGGCGGGAACCTCCGCGAGCGCACAGTGATAGTGGTGACTCGGGGGCTCCTCGTCCGGTTCCTCGGCAAGCAGGTCGTTGGAGATCGTCGCGAACGCGAGCGCTCCGCCGAGGGCCGCAAGGCCCGCCGAGATCAGCATCGCGGTGTGGAAGCCGGCGGTCATCGCGGCGGGCGATCCGAAAGCGTCGCCCGTCAGTCCCGACAACGGGGGTAGCAGGGCGACGGCCAGTAGCCCCGCGGTGCGTGCCACCGCGTTGTTGACTCCGGAGGCCACGCCGGCGTGGCGCTCGTCCGCGGCGGCCAGGGCGGCGGCGGTGACGGGTGCGACCGTCGCGGCGAGCCCCAACCCGAAGACGACGACGGCGGGGAGCACGACGGTGGTGTACGAAGCGCCCGGGCCGATCCGCGTCATCAGCACCATGCCGGCCGCGATCACGAGCGGGCCGATGGTCAATGGCAGACGTGGACCGATGCGCTGGGCGAGTGCGCCGGACGCCGACGAGAGCGCCAGCATGATCGCCGTAACCGGGAGCGAGGCGGCGCCGGCGGCGACGGGGGAGTATCCGAGTGCGGTCTGCAGAACGACCACCAGCAGGAAGAAGACACCCCCGAGCGCGGTGTACACCACGAAGGTCACGGCGTTGGCACTCGTGAACTGTCGAGACGAGAAGATGCCCAGCGGCAGCATGGGATTCGCGGAGCGTCGTTCGATCGCGACGAACGTGACCAGGGCGATGACTCCGAGGACCCCGGCCGCGAGAATGACGGGAGAATCCCAGCCGCGGTTGGGTCCTTCCACCACCGCGTAGGTCGTACCAGCGAGCCCCGCAGTCGCTGTCGTGGCGCCGGCGTAGTCCAGGTGGCCGGCCGTCGACGGATCGCGGCTCTCGGGCACGTGGCGTACCGCGAGCCACGCGACCAGGCATCCCAGGGGCACATTGATGAGAAAAATCGCCCGCCAGTCGATCGCTTGTACGAGATAGCCGCCGAGCAGCGGGCCGATCGCCGCGGCGACGCCACCCAGGGCCGACCACGCGCCGATCGCCTTTGCCCGGTCGGTCGGGTTGAACACCGACTGGATGATGGCGAGGCTGCCCGGTGTCAACAGCGCGCCGCCGATGCCTTGCAAAGCCCTTGCGGCGATGAGCATCTCGGTGTTGGGTGCCACCGCACAGAGCGCTGATGCCACCGCGAACCACGCCACGCCGACGACGAACACCCGCTTGCGGCCCAGACGGTCACCAAGGCTGCCCGACAGCAGGATCAGCGCGGCGAGTGTCACCGAGTAGGCGCTGACCACCAGTTGCAGTCCACCGACCTCGGTGTTCAGGTCGTGACCGATCGCCGGCAGCGCGACGTTGACGACCGTTGCGTCGAGTTGCGCCATCCCGGACCCCAGCACGGTGGCGGCGAGGATCCAGCGTCCCGCCGCGCTACCGAAGCGGACACCGGGCATGTCATGCCTCCACTGAATCGCCGTCGTGCTGTGAGTGACCGCACGGGTGCGCTCTAAACCTTCGCACACGGGCCGGTACAGGGATGGCGAAGCGGCGACGAACACGCCATAATTGGCACTCGTCGGACGAGAGTGCTAACGCTGCTTAGTCGATCGTGAGGAGGGAACCTAGTGAGCAGCACTGACTTCGCCATCCCCGAGGCCAGCGAGCCGATGCGTATCGTGCTCGTCGCACCCCCATATTTCGATGTTCCGCCCAAGGGATACGGCGGGACCGAGGCCGTCGTTGCTGACCTGGCCGACGCCTTGACCGCCCGAGGACACCATGTGACGCTCCTCGGCGCGGGACAGCGCGGGACCAACGCCGCGCGCTTCGTCCCCCTCTGGCAGCGGACGCTTCCCGACCGCCTCGGCCAGCCCTACCCCGAGATCATGCACGCGGTCCGGGTGCGCCGAGCCATCGAGAAAATCGTCGAGACCGACGGGGTGGACATCATCCACGACCACACGTTCGCGGGCCCGCTCAACGCTCCCGTCTACCGGTCGCTCGGTATACCGACCGTGGTCACCATGCACGGACCGATCGATGACGACCTGTATCCGTACTACCGTGAGCTTGGCGACGACATCGGTCTGATCGCCATCAGCGACCGCCAGCGCCAGCTCGCTCCGGACCTGAATTGGATTGGCCGCGTGCACAACTCGCTGCGCATCGGCGACTGGCCGTTCCGGGCCGACAAGGAAGATTACGCGCTGTTCCTGGGACGGTACGCGCCGTACAAGGGCGCGCATCTGGCACTCGAGGCGGCCCACGCGGCGGGCGTGCCCCTGGTGTTGGCGGGCAAGTGCAATGAGCCCGAGGAGCGCGCCTACTTCGACGAACAGGTGCGTCCACTGCTGACCGAGAACGATCATGTGTTCGGCCAGGCGGACGCCGCGGCCAAGCGCAAACTACTGGCGGGCGCGCGCTGTCTGCTGTTCCCCATCCAATGGGAAGAACCATTCGGCATGGTGATGATCGAGGCGATGGCCTGCGGCACCCCCGTGGTGGCGCTGCGTGGCGGCGCGGTGCCTGAGGTCGTGACCGACTGTGTGACGGGCTTCGTGTGTGAGCACCCCGACGAGTTGCCCGACGCGATCGCCAAGACGCACACCCTGGATCCCGCGGCCTGCCGACGCCATGTGGCGGCCCATTTTGCGACAGGTCAGTTCGGTGCGGGGTACGAGCGAATCTATCGTGCGGTGCTGGCGGATGCGGACGCCGCACCGAGCCCGATCACGTTGCGGCGCATCGTGGAACCCGGCGCCTCGGAACGGGCGAGCGCATGAGTGCACCGACCGCGCTGAACGCCGGCGAGCCCACCAGCATCGGCTTCGGTGGGGACACGGTGACTCTGGTGGAGGGCGGCACCTTCTGTGTGTCGGACCGTCACGGCGACGTGTTGCCGGGCGGTGCCCAGGGTCTGTTCTTCCGCGATGCGCGCGTGCTGTCTCGATGGGAGCTGCGTGTCGACGGCCGGCCGGCTGAGCCGTTGTCGGTGCAGACGCCGGAAGCCTTTGCGGCACAGTTCATCATGCGGAGGGCGCCGCTGCCCGGCTTGGCGGACAGCACGCTGCTGGTGGTGCGGGAGCGCACCATCGCCGACGGGATGCGGGAGTCCATCTCCCTCCGGAATCTGGCCGGCGAAAGCACGGTGGTGACGTTGGAACTGCACGTCGACGCCGACTTCGCCGATCTGTTCACGGTCAAGGAGGGACGCGCCGCTCATGGCGGAGCGAACCAGTCCGTGGTGAACGGCGAGCTGGTGCTGCAGGACCGTACCGACCCGGTCCGGGGCCTGACCGTGACCGCAGCCGGCGGACCCGCGGTCCTGCCGGGGGCATTCCGTTGGCGGGTGGTGGTGCCCGCGCATCAGAGCTGGCAGGTCGAGATCGGTGTCCAGCCCACGTGGGGTGCCGGTCGCATCAACGGCCGGGCGCGCAGCGGCGATGCGGTCCAGTCGGGTACGCCGGCACAGAAGATCGAAGCGTGGCGGGAGAGCACCACGACGGTCGAGTCGGACCATGCGGGCCTGGCAGAGGTGTTGCGCCGCACCGAGAGTGATCTCGGCGCGCTGTTGATCCACGATGAAAGCGGCGAGGGTGAGCCGTTCGTCGCCGCCGGGGCACCGTGGTACATGACGCTGTTCGGTCGAGACAGCCTGCTGACCGCCTGGATGGCGCTGCCACTGGACTGCGGGCTGTCCCTCGGCACGCTGCGGCAGCTCGCCGACGCACAAGGCCGCCGTGTCGACCCCATCACCGAGGAACAGCCCGGCCGCATCCTGCACGAAATCCGAAGGGGGCCGGCCAGTACCGACGTCTTGGGTGGGACCGTCTACTACGGTGCCGTCGACGCCACGCCGTTGTTCGTGATGCTGCTGGCCGAGAGCTGGCGGTGGGGTGCCGACGAAGACGTCGTCCGGTCGCTGCTCGGCGCAGCGGACGCAGCGCTGGCATGGGCCACCCGGTACGGGGACCGCGACGGCGACGGGTTCATCGAGTACCGCCGGGCCACCGACAGGGGACTGGTCAACCAGGGCTGGAAGGACAGCTTCGACGGCATCAACGACGCGGCGGGGCACACCGCCGAAGCGCCGATAGCGCTGAGTGAGGTACAGGGCTACCACTACGCGGCTCTGCTGGCCAGGGCCGAACTGGCGGACGCGTTCGGTGCACCGACGACGGCGGCCCGGTTGCGTGACCGCGCGGCGACGCTGCGCGCACGATTCCACGAGGCGTTCTGGCTGCCGGAAAAAGGTTGGTATGCCATCGCTTTGGACGCCGGAAAGAACCCGGTGGACGCGCTCACGAGCAATATCGGGCACTGCCTGTGGACGGGTATCGCCGACGATGATCATGTCGAGACGCTCGTGGAACGGTTGTCGGCCGACGATATGGATTCCGGATTCGGGCTACGTACCCTGGCCGCATCCATGGGCGCGTACAACCCCATGAGCTACCACAACGGGTCGGTGTGGCCGCACGATACGGCGATCGCCGTCGCCGGGCTGATGCGATATCGGCACGTGCCCGGCGCCGTGGCGCTGGCCGAGCGGCTGGCCGCCGGCCTGCTCGACGCGGCCGAGGCGTTCGGCGGGCGGCTTCCCGAATTGTATTGCGGCTTCGGGCGTTCCGAATTCGGTGCACCGGTCCCGTACCCGACGTCGTGTTCGCCGCAGGCCTGGGCGAGCGCGGCGCCGCTACTGCTGGTACGGGCGTTCCTCGGACTGGAACCCGATGTGCCGCATCGCCGGCTCGTGGTGGCGCCGCGTCTGCCTCAGCTGTGGGGACGCACAGTGTTGGGCGATCTGCGACTCGGCGACGCGACAGTGTGTATCGAAGCTGACGGGGACACCGCGAAGGTCACCGGACTGCCCGACGATTGGGAGCTGGTCATGTCGGATGGGTGAACCGAATCCCCGACTCGGCGAGTAGTCGGGTGGCCACAGCTCGCTGCCACTCAAGCCTGCTTCGGAAAGCGTTTGCTCAGCATGGATTTCCGCGCATTCGAGCGGTAGCTGCATCAGCTGGGTGCGGCAAGTTCAGGCCGACCCTGCGTTACATCATCCGGCCACATTGTCATGCCCATGCATGCTCTAATGGTTGCCATGGCAGGTCTGACGGAGGGGAACGTCGATCCGGCATTCGCCGCGGTGCGCGATATCTTCGAAGCGAGCTTCGCCGACGGGCAGAACTGGGGCGCGGGCGTCTCGGTCGTGATCGACGGCCGACCCGTCGTCGATCTGTGGGGTGGGGTCGCCGACCCGCGCACCGGCCGATCGTGGCAGCGGGACACGGCTTGCGTCACCTTCTCGTGCACCAAAGCAGTAACCGCCACAGCCGCGCTCATGGTGGCGGAGCGCCACCGCGTCGACCTGACAGCGCCAGTGGTGAGTTGGTGGCCTGAGTACGGCGCGGCGGGCAAGAGCGAAACCACGGGTGAGCAGCTGCTGTCGCATGCTGCCGGGCTACCCGCTGTGGAGCGGCCTGTTTCGATCGAACAGGCTGCCGATCCCGAACTGATGGCCGATCTGCTCGCCGCTCAGCATCCGGTGTGGGAGCCGGGATCGAGACACGGCTATCACGCGTTCACATTCGGGTGGCTGGCCGGTGAGATCGTGCGTCGGCACGCCAAAACGACGGTGGGGGAATTCGTTCGATCGCACATCAGCGGAGATCTCATGATCGGGGCCGACAGAGCCGCGCTCGACGCCCTCGCCCGGACCGGTTTTCCCGACGCGAGCGAACAGCAATGGGCAACGGACACAGCCACAATCCCCGCCACCACGGTCGCACGGCTCGTCGAGGCGTATCGCGATCCACAGTCCTTGTTCACCCGTGCCACCGCCAATCCACCCGCGCGCTACAACCATCCCGACGTCCTGTCAGCCGGCTGGCCGGCGAGCGGACTGATAACCACTGCGCGCGCACTGGCCGACTTCTACGCGCGCCTGAGTGCCGGCAAGCTGTTGCATCCGGAGAATCTGAACGACGCAATCCGCTTGCGGCACAGCGGTTCTGATGCCGTCATGGTTCTCGATTCCAGCTACGGCCTGGGATACATGCGACCGTCTCAGCTGTTCGCTTTTCCCGACAACGTCGGACCTGGAGCCTTCGGGCATCCTGGCGCCGGTGGTGCGTTCGCGTTCGGTGACATCGACAATCGACTGGCGTTCGCATTCGTGCCGAACCTGCGTCGTGACGCTCTCGCCGGCGATCGTCGGGCGGTCGATCTCATCGAAGCGACGTACGCCGCGTTGTGAGTTGCTCAGCGCTTGGTTGATTTCTCATCCCGCCGCCGGCCGATTTGCCGAAAGCCCGGGTGTACCGCCGGGGTCAGGCCCTGCTGATCGGCGAGCGTGGCGAGCAATTCGTTCAGCGTCTTGCGTTGTTGGCTGGTCAAGCCGGCAGTCAGCTCTTGTTCGTGCTCGCGCGCGATCTCCGAAAGCGTCTGCATCAACTTCTCGCCCGATTTGGTCAGGTACAACGCATACAGGCGCCGGTCGGTCGGGTTGCGCCGGCGCTCGACCTCACCCTGTGACTCGAGCTCGTCGAGGTACGCGACCACTCTGCTGGGCAACAGGCCCAGCCGCCCACTCAGCTCCTGCTGACTGAGGCCTGGCTCGCTGGCGATCATCCGCAAGATGCCGGCGTGTGGGGGTGTCAGCTTCACGGCCACAAGGCGTTCGGCGAACAACTGAGCGGCGTGGTGGCCGAGCTGGGCGAGCAGGAACGAAACACCGCCCCGCTGCTGGGCGCTGGAAGCTGATGACATGGACGAACAATACATGGACGAAACCGTTCATTTCGTGAATGAGGTTGACGCATCCAGTTCACCAAGAATATCGTTCATGTCATGAACGATTATACCCGCGATCGACCGACCGCCATGAGCCGGGCGCCACAGCAAGGCGGGCCGCCGCTGTGGCTTCTCGGCACGATTTCGCTCGGCCTGCTGCTCTGTGGCGTCATCCTGGGTGTCGTGCTGGGCGGCATGCCGCCGCTGCCGTACGGGAATTCAGCGGCGGTGCTGGACTACTTCCGCGCCCATACATCGTCCGCGCAGGTGAGTGCGGTCTTCGTCTTCGGGTCGTCGGTGCCGCTCCTGATTTACGCTGCCACGGCCAGCGCGCGGCTGCGGCAGCTCGGCGTCACCGCGCCGGGCGCGACCATCGCCCTGGCCGGCGGTGTCCTGGCCGCCGGGGGACTCGGTCTGTCGAGCTTGCTGCTGTGGACACTGTCGCGGCCGGAGATCAGCACCGACGGTCCACTGATCAACGCGCTCTACTACCTGGTGTTCCTCACCGGCGGCGTGGCACACGTCGTGATGCTCGGCCTCCTGACGGCGGGCCTGTCGGTCCCGGCGCTGATCCTGCGCTTGGTGCCGCGGACCCTGGCGTGGATCGGCCTCGGCATCGCCGCGGTGGCCGAGCTGACGACGCTGGTTCTCATCTGGCCGCCGGCCGCGCCGCTCCTGCCGATCGCCAGGTTCTCGGCTCTGATCTGGCTTGTCGCCGTCGGTGTCCTGCTACCGAAGCGCCGTGCCGCCCGCAACCGGCAAGAGCAGGCTGTCCCGGGCGGAAGCGCATGAGACTCAGCGTCAGCGTCACCAACTTCTCGTGGCCGGAGGGGCCAACCGCGATCCGCGCAAATCTCACCGCGGTGGCTGAATTCCTCGATGGCACAGACGTCGACACGCTCTGGGTGGCGGATCATCTGCTGCAGGCCGACCCGGCCAGCCGGCTGGACGAGCCGATGCTGGAGGCCTACACCACGCTCGGGTTCCTGGCCGCCAAGACCACGGAGTTGCGGCTGGGGACCTTGGTCACCGCAACGACTTTCCGCGACCCCGCGGTGTTGATCAAAGCCGTCACCACTTTGGATGTATTGTCCGGCGGGCGAGCATGGTTGGGACTCGGCGCCGGCTACAACGCCGACGAGGCGCGGGCGCTCGGCCTGTTCCTACCGCCGACTGGTGAACGGTTCGACCGCATGGGCGAATTGCTGGAATTGGCCCGCCGAATGTGGGACGGCGACGAATCTCCTTACGAGGGTTGCTATTACCGCGCTGAACGTCCCATCGGCCGGCCACGGCCGATCATGCGGCCGCCGGTGCTGATCGGCGGCACCGGCGAGCGTCGTACTTTGCGCATGGTCGCCGAATACGCAGATGCCTGCAACCTGTTCGATATCCCCAACGGGGAGAGCGTGATTCGCCGCCAACTCGACGCGCTCGGCCGGCACTGCGCCGAGATCGGGCGACCGCCTCAGGAGATCGAACGCACTCTCACCACCGCATTGACTCCCGGTGAGTCCGCCGACCAGCTGGTCGAACGTTGCCGGAAACTGGCGGGTCTCGGTATCCAGCACGTCGTCGTGATCGCCCGCGGCCGGCCGTGGACAGTTAGCGAGCTCGGTGAGGTGGTCAGTGCCGCAAGCGAACTCGTGACAGTAGAGCCCAGCGCTGCCGGTGGGTCCACGTAGAGCGTCTGGCGATGTGTCAGAGCGTAATCACATGGAGGTGACCGGTGTGGGCGCGAGTGAGATAGGCAGGTAACTGATTCCACGCAACAGCGTGCTGTCGTTCATGGCCGGCGTCCCGGCGAGAGCCAGGCGGGGGAACCGCTCGAACAGCGCTTGCAGGCCGATCTGCAGTTCCATCCGCGCCAACGGAGCACCGAGGCAGACGTGGCTGCCGGTGCCGAAGCTGACGTGGTCGCGGGCGTTGGAGCGGGTGGCATCGAATTCGTCGGGGCGTTCGAAGACAGCTGGGTCGCGATTGGCGCCGGCAAGGAGGACGAAAACGGCCATCCCGTCGCGCACCGTGTATCCGTCGACCTGGACTTCCTCTGTCGCCACTCTGACTCCGATCTGGGAGACCGAGTCGTAACGCAGGATCTCCTCGACAGCGTTGGCCCAGCCGTCTGGTTGCGCTTGGAGACGAGCGAGCTGGTCCGGGTGAGTGACCAGCGCGACGACACCGCTGCCGAATTGATGTGCGGTAGTGAGGAATCCGGCACCGAGGAGTAGACCGGCGAACGTCCTGACCTCGAAGTCGGAGAGTTCGGTGTCCTGAACAACGGCGGACAGGATGCTGCCATCGGCGCTTACACCGCGCAGTCGCTCGATGTGGGCGGCAAGGTAGCCTTCGAGCTCGCGTAGCGCCGCGACGGCGGTCTGGAAATTACGCCACGACGGTGCGGTGGTGGTGATCAACTTCGAGGTCGATTCACCCATTTCGTACAGGTAGGGCGCCTCCGCACGGGGAATTCCCAGCATGTCCGCGATGATCTCGATGGGGATTCGGGACGCGTAGGCGACCGCCAGATCACATTCGCTACGGCCGTCGTCGAGTTCGTTCAGCAAGCGGTCGGCGACCTCGTGGATGCGATGCCGAAGCCCGTCGGTGGCTTTCGGCGTGAAGGCCCGCGACACCAGACGCCGCAGCCGCGCATGGTCGGGTTCGTCGACCATCAGCAGTGACGGTGGTTCGACCGGATTGATCACGCGGGGATTGGTCTTCTCGAACAGACGCTGGATGGTGCGGAATGGCGACCGATCGTATGGTTTGGCAGTGCGGAATCTGTTGTCGCGCAGGATTTCTCGGGTGATTGGCAGATCGGCGGTCACCAGGGCGTTACCGCCGAACGCCGGCGCCATGCGTCCCTGTTCGCGAATCTGCTCGATCAGGTCATACGCGCAATCATGTTGACCGTCATCGAGAAGCAGCTTGGCAAACGGGTCGCCCCGGCGCGCGAGCAGCTTCAGTGTCGCGCGCGGGAGCCCGTACCCCATCAGCCAATGTGCTCGGGTTTTCAGATCCATATTCACGTTGTTCGCCCCCCACGGATCGACTACCGCTCAGGTTAGAGGGAAACGCCGCACGGAACTACCAGGATCGAAATCATCGGTAGTAACCATCGCTGGCCAGGATCTCGACGCCGCGCCAGCCCCAGTAGACGCGGTGCGCCTGGATCAACCCGTCCTCGATCTCCATGACCTCCACAAAATCCATCTGCTGGCCGTCCGGTGTCTCGCGGGGGTACTCCCAGGTCGCGCGGCGGCCATCGGTGAAGAATCCGGCACGGTAGTAGTGCCGCTCGTCCGGAGTACGTGCCACCACCTCCGTCAGGAACGGTCGGAGTTCCTCGTGTCCTCGACACACCCCCGGACCACCCAAGATGTGCGCTGCCACCGGGCTTTCCAGAGTGGCGTCCGGTGCGTAGCAAGCCAACAGTGCCTCGACATCGTGGTTCGCCAACGCCTCTTCCCAAGCACGCGTGACTGCTTCGATGCCTGAGCGATCGACTTCGTCAGTGTTTTCGGAGTTCATGGTTCCAGAATGCGCCGCCGATACTTCGGTGCTGGTCGAAGCGTGGCGTCATGGCCGGATGCCATGACGTAAATGATTGGCCGCCAAAGGCGGCCGCTGCTACTTTCGTCGGCAGGCCAGGTGAAGGACGAGGAGGTGGTACCCGTGAACGAATCGACGTGGGTGCTCCTTGCCAGGGCCACAGTCGGGCGATAGGTCGTCCCGGGAGCGCCGTCTCACAGCACTCCCGAAAGGCACGGCCAATGGACTTCATTTCCGAACAGCGTCTCGACGACGGCAGCGTCGAGCGCACATTCAGTCTCAACGACATCCCGGGCATCCTGTGGACGCCCGGCTCTTCGCCCGCACCGCTGATCCTGCTGGGGCATCCCGGCGGTCTGCGGCAGATGTATCCGCGACTCGCGAATCGTGCCCGCGACGCTCTGCGCACGGGTTTGCCGCCGCCACCATCGAGCTGCCCGGTAGTGGTGATCGTCCCCGCTTGGCTGAACTCGAGCGGGCCCGCGCCGATCTGCGCCGGGCGCTGGCAACGGGCCGGCCTGTCAGCGACATCGTCGACCGCCTCGTCCTCCCTTTGGTCGATGCCGCCGTCCCGGAATGGCAGTTGGCCCTTGACGTGCTCCTCTCATTGCCCGAGATCCGCGGCCCGGTCGGCTTCTCCGGCGGGGTCATGGCCATCGGCATCCGGTTGGCCGTGGTCGAATCACGCATCGTCGCCGCTGGTCTGTTCGCCGGCAGTTTCGTGCCTCGCGTCATGTTCGACGAGGCACGTGAGGTCACGATTCCTCTGCACGTCCTGCTGCAGTGGGACGACGAATCGAATGACCGCCAGATGGCGCTCGACGTGTTCGATGCCTTCGGCTCCCGGGAAAAGACGTTGCACGCCAACATGGGTGGCCACATGGGTGTCCCGAAATTCGCGGGGGAGGACGCGGCGCGCTTCTTCACCCGGCACCTCATGCCGGCCCGGTGAGCGCGCGCGACGCCGAAGTGGCTCCGTTAGGGTCGTGACCGGGACGGGACATCAGCTGCAACATGACGCGCACCACAGGAATGACGTGAGGGGAAACCTATGAACACGAGCACGTACCGCCGCACAACCGTCGCCGGCCTGGCCGCTGTCGCACTGACCGTTGCCGGCTGCAGCACTGACACGAGCGGCGATGTCTCGGCGCAGCCGCAGGTCGCGTTGGTCGTGACGTCCGAAGTTCCGGCGCCGCCCACCCAGGTGAAGCTCATCGGGGAGAGGGACGTCGAGGTCACGCTCACCGGCCCGATCGCCGCCAAGTACGCGTCCGCCACGGACAAGCAGAAGGCGGCCCTCGGCAAGCCACTGACGGGCGATCACAACGCCGGTACCCGCGACAGCGGCGTCGTCTTCCAGCAGTTCCAGGGCGGCGCGATCGTGGCCA
The DNA here is from genome assembly GCF_039668335.1 of Mycobacterium sp. SM3041. Classification (NCBI taxonomy): domain Bacteria; kingdom Bacillati; phylum Actinomycetota; class Actinomycetes; order Mycobacteriales; family Mycobacteriaceae; genus Mycobacterium; species Mycobacterium sp. SM3041. The sequence continues at coordinate 50,017 of NZ_JAYXBQ010000046.1, forward strand.
AGAACAGTCAGCCGGGCACGCCCGCCTACATCATCTGGGGCAAAATCCGCGAGGCCTGGAATGTGCAACGCGACGCGGACGGTGTGCCGTCGGTTAGCGGTACGAACGGCTCGGCAGGCCCGTTGGGCGTCGTCACCAGTGACGAGACTCCCGCCGGCGACCAGCTCGTCGCGACGTTCGAGCACGGCAAGATCGCGTACAACACGACGACCCGCCAGGTGGAGGTGACGGTCAACGGCAAGGTTGTGCCGTCCGGGCTGTAGTGGCAACTGCCTGTCACTGCCAGGGACAGGCGCGCCGCGGATCCGTCACGCACGATGGAAAACATGACGGACGCACGCGGATCAGGCGGGCAGCAGCTGGCGGACTTTCTTCGTAGTCGACGGGCAGCGGCCGACACGGCGCTACTGCCGGGGCTGGTCGGGCTGGGGCCGCGCCGGGTGCCCGGGTTGCGCCGCGAGGAACTGGCCGAAGCGGCTGGGGTGTCGTTGACGTACTACACGCGCCTGGAGCAGGGACTGGCGACCAATCCCTCGACCCAGGTGCTGGACGCGCTGGCAAGGGCCCTCGGGCTCGACGAGGCCGAACGGGCGCACTTGCAGCGGCTGGCCGCGGTCGGCGACAGGAAGGTGCCGTCGGAGCGAACCCGGCTGCGTCCCGATTGCGTCACCCTGCTGGACGCCATGCCCGACGTCGCCGCCGTCGCACTGTCGCCGTTGCAAGACATCATCGCCTGGAATCGACTGGGCCATGCGCTGCTTGCACCGCACCTGTCACCGACGGCGCCGTACAGTGCCGAACCGCCCAACAAGGTCGCGATGATGTTCATCGACGCACACGCGCGCAGCCTCCATCGCGAGTGGGAAGCCGAGGCCACCTTGGCAGTGGCTTCGCTGCGCTATGTCAGCGCCGGCCATGTCGCCGAGGCCGACCTCGCCCGTCTCGTCGGCAACCTGAGTGTGGCCAGTGAGGACTTCGCGCAATTGTGGGCGGCGCAACCCGTGGCGTTGTGTACGCACGGCATCAAGCGCTACCACCACCCGGTAGTGGGGCGGTTGGACCTGCATTTCCAGATCCTTCATCTGCCCGAAGACAACGGTCACCGGCTGCTGTTGCAACACGCCGAACCCGGGTCCAGCGATGAGGCTGCGCTGCGCCTGCTGGCCAGTACGACCATCACCGAGTAGCACCGTGTAGCGAATATCGCTGCGCGGCAACAAGAAACACGCAATCCAAGGAGCTCGCCCGTGGATAGTTCCACCCTGCCCAAAAACAGTCTTCCCGCGCCGACGCGGCGACTTCATCCGGGTCTGCCCGCGCTGGCGCTCGGGGGGTTCGGCATCGGCCTGACCGAGTTCGTCATCGCCGGGCTGCTCACCGACGTGGCCGACGCACTGCACGTCAGCGTGCCCACTGCCGGCGCGCTGATCTGGGGGTACGCCCTGGCGGTCGTGGTGGGCGCGTTCACCGTCACTGCCGCGCTGTCGCGCCGCCCGCCGAAAACCGCACTGCTGGTGCTGCTGACCTTGTTCGTCATCGGCAACGGATTGACCGCGCTGGCACCAGGTTTCGGCGTCGCAATGCTGGGCCGGATCATCACCGCGCTGTGCCACGGCGGATTCTTCGGCATCGGCGCCGTGGTAGCCGGCGATCTGGTCTCGCCCGAACGCAAAGCGTCTGCCATCGCCGTCATGTTCGGCGGGCTGACCCTGTCGAACGTGCTCGGCGTACCGTTCGGCACGTTCGTCGGCCAGCATCTCGGCTGGCGCAGCGCGTTCTGGATCATCAGCGCACTCGGTGTGCTGGCAATCGCCGGCGTCGCCGCGCTGGTTCCCCGGTTACCGACACCAACACCGGTAGGCAACAACCACTTCGCCGTCCTGTATCGCCGCCAGGTCATCGTGTCGATCCTGCTGACCATGATGATGTTCGGCGGCGTGTTCGGGGCGTTCATCTATGTGGAACCGCTGGTGACGCGATTGACCGGTTACGGCGACGGCGCCGTGCCATGGCTGCTGGTCCTCTTCGGAATCGGTTTGTTCATCGGCAATTTCGTCGGTGGCTGGGCTGCCGATCGTGATCTCACCTGGGCCCTGCGCATCTTGTCTCTGCTGCTGCCCGTCGTACTCATCGCGTACGGGTTGCTCGCGTCCTATCGGATACCAGTGGCAGTCCTGCTGGTCGTCATGGGCCTCGTCGGATTCGCTGCGACGCCCGCTCTGCAACTGCGCGTCATGCGTTTCGCCGATGACGCGCCGACCATGGCCTCGGCGGCCAACATCGCGGCGTTCAACCTCGGCAACGCCATCGCATCGGCGATCGGAGCCGCGACCATCGCCCTGGGCCTGGGCTGGCGTTCCCCGGTGTGGGTGGGCGCGGCGATGGCGCTTGTCGGCACGTTGCTGGTGTTCACCAACAGCCACGGGGAGGCACAGTGACCGAGTCGCCCGCGCTCCATCCGCAGGCGCGCGCCCACCTGGCCGCGGCGGCGACAGCGCCGGGTATCGCGACGTTGTCGGTGCCCGACGCGCGCCTGGCGATACTGGGCTACCTGGACCTGCAACGGCCGGCACCCGCAATGGCACAGGTGCAACACCGGTTCATCCCTGGTCCGACTGCCGACCTTCCCGTTCGGATCTACCGGCCGACGCACGATCGCGGGCCGCATCCGGTGATTGTCGTGTTGCACGGCAGTGGCTGGGTGATCGGCAACCTCGACCTCGTGGACGAACCAGCCCGGGTCCTGGCCCGCGACACCGGGTACGTCGTGCTCGCCGTCAACTATCAGAAGGCACCCGAGCATCCGTTTCCGGTTCCGCTGCAGGACTGCATGGCCACCGTGCGCTGGGTACATACCCACGCCAGTGAATTGGACGTCGATCCGGGCCGGCTGGCCGTGGTGGGTGACAGCGCCGGCGGCAACCTCGCCGCCGCGACCACCGCCGAGTTGGCCGGTACCGACGTCACGGTCGCCGCTCAGGCTCTGCTCTATCCGGCGCTGGATCGGCGCATGGCCGCACCGTCGTATGCCGCGTTCGCCCGTGGCTTCGGTCTCGACGCCGTCGATATGGCCTGGTTCTGGAACCACTATGTCGACGGGGACGCAAGCGACGATCCGCGGGTTTCACCGTTACGCGCCAACAGCTTTGCGCATCTGCCGTCCACGTTCGTGGCGACCGCCGGCCATGACGTGCTGCGCGACGAGGCAGAGGCGTACGCCGGGCTCCTCCGTGACGCCGGCGTGGACGTCGTCGCCCGGCGCTACCCCGGGATGATTCACGGTTTTTGGTGGATGGACGCTGCGCTCGACGAGTCACGCACGCTGCAAAGAGATCTCGCCGGATTCCTGGTCGACCGCCTCAGCCGCTGACCCCGCCGGCTTTCGCCAGGATCGCCCGCGCCGCACGCTCGGCGATCAGCATGACCGGCGCGTTCGTGTTCCCGGACGTGATCGTGGGCATCGCCGAGGCGTCGACGACACGAAGGCCGGCGACGCGGTACACGCGACAGTCGGTGTCGAGCACGGCGCCCGCTGACCGCGGAACACCTTGTGCGTCAAAGGCTCCCATGGCGCACGTGCCCACCGGGTGGAAGATGGTCGTGCCCAGTTCCCGGGCCGCCTGCTGCAGATCGTCGTCACTGACCACCTGCGGGCCGGGGAGGAGCTCCTCAGGGCGGTAGCGAGCCAGCGCCGGCGCCGCCATGATCTCCCGCGTCATCCGCAGGCCCGTGACGGCGGCTTGATGATCGGCGTCGGTGGACAGGTAGTTGCACATGACCTTCGGGTTGATCAGCGGGTCCGCACTGGCAATGCGTACATGCCCCCGCGAACTGGGGCGCAGATTGCAGACCGAGGGTGTGATCGCTCCGAAGCTGTGCAGCGGTTCCCCGAACTTGGGCAACGACAACGGCTGCACGTGCCATTCCAGATCGGGGCTGGCCAGCGCGGGGTCGCTCTTGGCGAAGGCGCCGAGCGTCGAGGGCGGCATCGTCATCGGCCCGGAGCGCAACATCAGGTACTGGAGCCCCATGCCGCCGCGGGTGAGCCAATTCCGGTACAGCGTGTTGACCGTCTGGGCGCCCTGCACCCGGTAGATCGTGCGGAGCTGCAAATGGTCCTGGAGGTTTTCACCGACCCCGGGCAGATCGACGGCCACGGGCACGTGGTGCTGGGAGAGCAGCTCGGCCGGCCCCAGACCCGAGGCCTGCATGAGATGCGGTGATCCGATCGCACCGGCGCTCAGGATCACCTCGCGGCGCGCGTGGACGTCGACGAGTCGGCCGTCTTTGCGGAGCCGCACACCCGTGGCACGGTGTCGAGCGGTGGTCCAGGCACCGGTCCGCTGATCCGCCCGGACTTCGTCGTCCATCAGCAGCTTCACGGCCTGGGTGTCGGTGTAGACGGTGAGGTTGGGTCGGTGGGCGATGGGATGCAGGAAAGCGTCGGCCATCGACCAGCGACGGCCACGCCGTTGGTTTACATGGAAGTACGCGCTGCCGGCATTGTCGCCGCGGTTGAACTCATCGATCGGGGCGATACCCACCTGGGCCGCGGCGGCCTGCCAGGCGTCCAGGATCTTCCAGCGCACCCGCGGTGGCTCGACGCGGATCTCGCCACCGGTGCCGTGCCAGTCGTCGGCCCCACCGAAGTAGTCCTCGAGCTGCTTGTAGATCGCGAGCGTCTCGCCGGTACTGTCCGGGCCGCCCCATCGCCATCGCTCGTCGCCGGTTGCTTGCGCCCAGAGGTCGTAATCGCTTGCCTGCCCACGCATGTGGATCATGGCGTTGATAGACGAGCACCCGCCGAGGACGCGGCCGCGCGCGTAATGAATGCTGCGGCCGGCCAGACCCGGGTCGGCCTCGGTGGTGAAGCACCAATCGGTGCGGGGGTTGGCAATGGTGTACAGGTAGCCCACCGGCACCTTGATCCAGAACCAGTTGTCCTTGCCGCCGGCCTCGATCAACAGCACCCGATGATCGGGGTTGGCGCTCAGCCGATTGGCGAGCAGGCAGCCGGCACTACCTGCTCCCACGATGACGAAGTCGAATTCGGCAACGGGGTTCATTCCGGGATCGGTCCTCCAGGCGTCGGATTGGTGTCCCAGTGTGCGTGATCACCCGCCGGTCCGTACACATCCCCGCAGCTGAGCGCATGTCGATGTCGTGGCGCCAGTCCCGACATCGCGGTCACATGCACCGGCCCATCGAATGCTGGCTATCTCGAATATATGAGAATTCACAGTTTGCACCCCTGGCAACCTGGCCGAACATGTGATGCAATCAGGCGTCAGCAAATTAATGCCAGGGCAGCGCGCAACGGCTGCGACAGGTTTGACGACTGCGGACACCCAGGTAACCCGTTGGGGGGAGATGCACCATGCGTTGGCTACAGCAATGGTGGCGTCAGTCCGATCACTACGACTGGCTCATGGGCTACGTCAAGTTCCGTGGACTGTCGGGGCTGGTCCGCACGATGATCGCCGGCGTGGCCATCATGACCAGCCTGGTCCCGATGGCACTGCTGACGGTCCCCGAAGGTCCGGTCGGCGTCGTCCCGCGGTTGGTCACCCGCGCGGCCATCGTCGGATTGCTGCTCGCCGGCCTCATCTGGGTCGTCGGACTGCCCAGCCGCCGGCGGTCCACGGTCTTTGCCACCCTGGTCACGACGTGTATTGCCGCCGTGGCACTGTCGTGTAGCGACCCGGCCGTCGGGATCCTGGTCTGCACCACGTTCGGCGTGCCCGCGGCGTACGTGGCGTTCACTCATCGGGCGATCCACGCGGCCTACAACTTCCAAGTGGCAATGATCGTCGCGGCGGTGGTGGCCTTGCGCCTGACAGCGTCCGGCCGCCCCGTCCTCGCGGCGTGCGCGATGTGGTTGATCTTCATTCTCACCGTCACAGTGCCGGCCAGCATTCAGATCGTCGTCCACGCGCTGGGAACCGATCTCATCCGCGCGGACTGCGACCCGCTGACATTTCTGCTGAATCGGCGTGGCTTCGGGATCAAGGCCCAGGAACTGATCCATCGGGACCGGGGTACGGCCGCGCATCTCATGGTGACGGTGATCGATCTCGACGGTTTCAAACTCCTCAACGACAGCCGCGGTCATCTCTTCGGTGACCGTGCGCTGATCGCCGTGGCCGAGATACTCCGCAAGCAGACGTCGCACGATGCCGTGATCGGTCGCACCGGAGGCGACGAATTCCTGATCGCCGAGACCACTTACCGACCCCAACAATCGTCGGCCGCCGAGCGCCTACGTACGGCGATTGCCGCGACGCCGTACGCCATCACCGCCAGCGTCGGCGTCGCGACGGTCGCCCTGGCAGATGTCGACGACGCTGCCGCCCCCACGATCATCGACGACCTGGTGATGGCGGCAGACCTCGAGATGTACGCGGCGAAACGCTTGGGCGGCAATGCTTCCCGGCACGCAGGCGGAGCGCATGGGCAGTCCGCCCTGAGGCTCGCCGAATAGCGTCACGGGCATCAACCTTGGCCGACCCCGTGGGCATCGACGGGGTTCACCCGGGGAACCACCAGTGGGTCCGCGGGAGTGAAGGGGAACGCCGGCAGATCATCGATGTGAGTGTTGAACGCGGCGGCCAAGACTTCCCGTGAATAGGCGGTGGCAGAGGCTTTGAAGCCGATGTCGGCGGGGAACGGCTGATCGAAGAAGATCAGGAAATGCCAGTCGTCGGTTCCGATGTTCTCGATGTGATGCGGGTAGGCGCGCGGGATGAAGTACATGTCTCCCGTTGTCAGGTTCCACGTGTCCAGCGAGCCATCCGGGTTCATGATGGTCATGCGCGCATCGCCGTACTGCACGTAGCCCATCTCCGCGGTGACGGGATGCCAATGCGGTTCGCGCATACCGCTTTCGGTGACGCGAAGCGAGTACATCGAGATGTCCTTCAAGGCAGGCCAGAACTGGTCGCGGGCGAATCGTGCGTTGCCGCTGGCGTAGTTGAGACCCGGCGCTTGGGCTTCGACATCGAACTTGTGCGGATCGTTGAAGTGGGCAGCGGCGGGGATGCTGGGGTCGCCGGTGCGGGCTGCCAGTTTGTGGTCGACGGTGCTACGACGGATCTTGTTGATGTCGGACGACGGTAGGTCATAGGTGTTGCCCAACACGGCGTCGGTGAACGCGCCGAAGGTTGCGCCCAGACCGAAGTCCTCGGGACGTTCGTGGCGGAAGGCGATGATGAACTCGGCGACGTCGGTACCGATGTTCTCGATGTGGTGCAGTGCACCGGAATCGATGTGGAACATCTGCCCTGCGGTGACGATGAAGTTCGAGAACACGCTGTGGTTGTCGAGGACCGACACCAGCGCCGTTCCTGAGACGCAGTAGGTGAGTTCGTTGGCGTTTGCGTGCCAGTGGGGTGTGCGCATGGCGCCGGGGTTGAGCAGCAGTCGCTTGATCGACAGATTCTGCAGAATCGGCATGGCATCAGCGGTGACCCGACGCATCGAGCCGTGTTCGGATTCCTCGACGATCTCGCCGCCCAGGAGCGAGACGGTGTGGCTGCTGCGGGCGATGGACGTTGTCATACGGAGCCTCCTCGTTGATCAAGCCGACAGAGGTCAGTGTTGTCGGCTGGAAGCTTGCCGTCATGGACACCGGCGGTAATCCGTGGTGGCGGAAAGCGCTACTGCGTTCATACCTGCTGGCGGTAATGGCCGTATCAGCCGGAATGAGCAGAACCCTTTGTGAGCGCCCTCCGACTTGCTAACTTCCGGCGGTGCGCTACATACGAGGAGCCCTCCTGCCGGTGTTGCTGCTCGTCGCCCTGGCACTGGCGGCGTGCGGGTCGCCGGCGGGCAAGAACGGCGAGAATCCGGTCAAGGCGGCAGGGGTGCTGCGAGTCGGCACCGAAGGCGTCTACTCACCGTTCAGCTACCACGACCCGGCCACGAACCAACTGGTCGGATACGACGTCGACGTCGCCAAGGCCGTCGCCGGCAAGCTCGGTGTGCGTGTCGAGTTCATCGAGACGCCGTGGGACTCGATCTTCGCCGCGCTGGAGGCCAACCGATTCGACGTCGTCGCCAACGAGGTGACGATCAACCCCGAGCGCAAGGCCAAATACGACATCTCCGAGCCGTATTCGGTGGGGGAGGGCGTCATCGTCACCCGCGCGGATGACAGCTCCGTCAAGTCGCTGGACGACATCAGAGGCAAGGCCGCAGGTGAAACGGCCACCAGTAACTGGGCGAAGGTCGCACGAGACCACGGCGCCAAGGTGGAGGTCGTCGAAGGCTTCACGCAAGCCATCAAACTGCTCAACCAGGGCCGCATCGACGTGGTGATCAACGACAGCATCGCGGTGTACGCCTACCTCGCCGAGACGGGGGACAAGTCGGTCAAGATCGCCGCCAATACGGGGGAGAAGAGCGAGCAGGGCTTCGCAGCGCGGAAGAACAGTGGCCTGTTGCCCGATCTGAACAAGGCCCTCGACGAACTTCGGGCCGACGGCAGCCTCGCCGCCATCTCGCAGAAGTACCTCAAGGCCAACGCATCTGGTGGACCCGACGCCGGTCGGGCACAGCATGTGCCGCGGTCGACATGGGCGCTGATCGGGGACAGCCTCGGGCCGCTGGCGAAGGCCGCGATCACCAAGACCATCCCGCTGACCGTGATCAGCTTCGTGATCGGTCTGGTACTCGCGCTGGCCGTGGCGCTGGCACGGCTGTCGTCGAACGTGGTTCTCGCCAACGTGGCGCGGTTCTATATCTCGATCATCCGCGGCACTCCACTTCTGGTGCAGCTGTTCATCGTGTTCTACGCGCTGCCCGAACTGGGAGTGAAGATCGATCCGTTCCCCGCGGCCGTCATCGCGTTCTCGCTGAACGTCGGCGGTTACGCGGCAGAGATCATCCGCTCGGCCATCCAGAGCATTCCCAAAGGTCAGTGGGAGGCGGCCGAGACCATCGGCTTCAATTATGCTGGCGCACTTCGGCGTATCATCCTTCCGCAGGCGGCCCGGGTGGCGGTGCCGCCGCTGTCGAACACGTTGATCTCACTGGTGAAGGACACGTCGCTCGCCTCGACGATCCTCGTCACGGAACTGCTCAGGCAAGCGCAGATCATCGCGGCGCCGACGTTCGAGTTCTTCGCGTTGTACGGCACCGCCGCGGTGTACTACTGGGTCATCTGCCTGGCGCTCTCGTTCGGCCAGGGTCGAATTGAACGCCGGCTGGAAAGGTATGTGGCGCGATGACAGAGAACCGCGTGGTGGCCGAGGGTGTCCACAAGGCCTTCGGCGACAACAAAGTGCTCAAAGGTGTTTCGTTCACCGTCGAGCAGGGGACGGCGACAGCCATCATCGGGCCGTCCGGGTCCGGCAAGACGACGCTGCTGCGCACCTTGAACGCCCTGGACCGGGCCGACGCCGGCATCATCCGGGTGGACGACATCGAAATCGACTTCTCCACTCCCACACCGAAACCCGAGGTGCGCCGGTTCCAGTCGCGGAGCGGCTTCGTGTTCCAGGGCCACAACCTGTTCCCGCACAAGACGGTCCTGCAGAACGTGACCGAGGGGCCGGTCATCGTGCAGAAGCGACCAAAGGACGAGGCCGAGGCCGAAGCCCTTGCGCTGCTGGATCAAGTGGGGCTCGCCGCCAAGAAGGACCAGTACCCGTATCAGCTGTCCGGCGGGCAACAGCAGCGCGTCGGCATCGCTCGGGCATTGGCATTGAAGCCGAAACTGGTGCTGTTCGACGAACCGACGTCTGCTCTCGATCCGGAACTCGTGGGCGAAGTGCTCTCTGTGATCAAGGATCTCGCAGTCGAGGGTTGGACCATGGTGATCGTCACCCACGAAATCCAATTCGCCAGGCAGGTTTCCAATCAGGTGCTGTTCACCGATCAGGGCATCATCCTCGAGCGCGGGACACCGGACGAGGTGATCGGCAACCCGAAGGAAGAGCGCACGCGGCAGTTCCTGGACCGCATCCTGAATCCGTTGTAGCGCGGCTCAGCTCGCGCTCACACGCCGTCGCGCCAGGCGATCACCTCTTTGAGCGAGGTGAGATCGTAGCCGTTGTCGGAGGTCAGTTCGGTCTGGAACAGTGTGACGCCGGCCTCGCGGAAGGCATCAGCGGCTTCGGCATTGGTCCAGAGCGTCGAGCGTTCGATGTCAGAACCGTTGCGGCCGTAAGTCGCTGCCAGTTCATTGACGCGGTCGCTGGATCGGCGGAAGGCGTCGAGATCCTGGAATGCGTGCCAGATGTCGGCGTGCCTGGCGACCGCGGGCAGCGAACGCTTGGGGCCGGTGCCGCCGATGAGGATGGGAATCTCGCGGACCGGGGGCGGGATCAGCGCGGACAGCCGGTTCTCGATGCGGATCAGGCTCTCGTCGAACAGATCGAAGCGCGAACCGAAGGTGCCGAAGTCGTAACCATAAGTGGTGTAGTCCTTTTCGTACCATCCGGCGCCCAGGCCGAGGATGAGCCGACCACCGCTGATGTGGTCGACGGTACGCGCCATGTCGGCCAGCAGGTCCGCGTTGCGGTAGCCGACGCCGGTGACGAGAAGCCCGATCTCGGCGTGCGAGGTGATCTCGCCCCACGATGCGAGCGCGGTCCACCCCTCGAAGTTGGCGACGTCGGGCTGCTCGTCGAACAGGACGGGCTTGCCGTCGACGATGCCTTTCATCGCGGGGCGGTGGAAGTGGTCGTAACCGAAGATCACGTCGACGCCGAGGTCGTCGGCTGCCACGACGGCGTCGCGCCACGTGGCGTAGTCAGGCGTGCCGCCGGGCTGGATCTGTACGGCGACGCGGACGGGACGAGTCATTGATGCTCCATGGGTCGGGAAAAGTGCGACTCTTGAGAGCAAGGTCATCGATTGCCGGATTATTCCGGATCGGGTGCGTAACTTGATCTCGCCGCCTGTGAAGATGCCCTGAAGTGGTTGAAAGAACGCGTTTTTCAGGACAACTCGGCAGGTCCGCGCCGCGAGTACCGCTGGCGGTTTCGGCCCGGGCATACCCGGGTACCTAGCCGAGCGGCGCCGCCAGCCGCGGCGGCGCAGGCAAGGAGTTGATGATGCGCGCTGAGGAAGGCGACGAATCGATCGCCGAGCTGGCTGACTACGCTGAGCAAGCCGAACAGAATCTGGACGAGAGCATTGCGCCGCTTGAAGGCAAGAAGGTGGCGATCCTCGCCACCAACGGCGTCGAGCGCCGCGAGCTGCAGGAGCCCCGCGATGCGGTTCAAGCCGCCGGTGCCAGCACCGCATTGGTCTCGCTGCAAGAAGGCTCCATCGATATGCGCGACAACGATCTGAGCCCCGGCGGCACTGAGCCCGTGGAACGTCTGGTCGCCGACATAACACCGGACGACTTCGACGCACTACTGATTCCGGGCGGCACAGTCAATGCCGACAAGCTGCGCAGCGACGACAAGGCGGTGAAGTTCGTCCACGACTTCGTCGCATCCGGCAAGCCCGTGGGCGTCATCTGTCACGGCCCGTGGACGCTGATCGACGCCGGCGTTGCCAAAGGCCGAACCTTGACGTCGTATCCCAGCCTGCGCATCGATTTGCAGAACGCAGGAGCGACGGTGGTCGATCGCGAGGTTGTCATCGACGGGAACCTGATCTCCAGTCGCGGCCCCGACGACCTGCCTGCGTTTTCGTCGGCCGTTGTGGATGCTCTTGCTGGCGGCGCCTGAGGCACCCCCAGCAAGAGCACGTCGTCGGCCTCAGTGAGTGTCGGCGTCCGGCGATGAGTCCCGACTGGAACCGATCGCGGACATGTCGGCGTAGCGGGCCCCGGTAACCCTGTCACCCGCGTCCCCGAGCGTCTGTACCTGCTCGGCGGTCAACGTGACCGACAACGAGGCGAGGTTCTCGTCGACCCGGGCGGCGCGACGTGTGCCCGGAATCGGCACCGCCGAGACGCCCAGGTCTTCGGCGCGGTGTCGCAGCCACGCCAATGCAACCTGTGCCGGTGTAGCGCCGACGGCGCCGGCGACCGATACCACCGCATCGACGACCGCCTGATTGGCCTCCAACGCCGCTCCGGCGAAGCGCGGCATCGTGCGCCGGAAGTCGTTCTCGCCCATGTCGGCTGCGGACCGCACGGAGCCTGTCAGGAACCCTCGGCCCAGCGGAGAGAAGGGCACGATGCCCACGCCGAGTTCGGCAGCGGTGGGAACGATGACCGACTCGATATCGCGGGTCCAGACCGACCACTCGCTCTGCAGCGCGGCGATCGGGTGCACCGCGTTGGCGGCGCGCAGTTCGGCAGCGCTGACCTCGGATAACCCGAGGTGACGGACCTTGCCCGCCGCGACCAGTTCGGCCATCGCGCCGACGGTCTCCTCAATCGGCACGGCTGGGTCGCGACGGTGCAGGTAGTACAGGTCGATCACGTCGGTCTGTAAGCGCTGCAGGCTCTCGTCGATGCACTGGCGTGCGTAGGCGGCGTCGCCCCGTGGGCTGATGCGACCCTGCGCGCGGCCGGCCGGGTTGCCCTGAATGCCGAACTTGGTCGCCAGCGTGACTTCGTCACGGCGGTCGGCGAGCACTCGAGCGATCAGCCGCTCGTTGTCCCCGTCTCCGTAGATGTTGGCGGTGTCGATGAAGGTCACCCCGACGTCAATGGCGTGGTTCAGCGTGGCCAGGGATTCATTCTCATCGATGGCTCCGCCGTACACCGGGGTCAGTGCCATTCCTCCGAAACCCATTGCGCTGACCGATAATTGATCGCCGAGCAAGACTGATTCGGACATCTGTCATCCTCCTTCGGGGTCATTGGGCGTTCTAGGGTGCAACCTGAGCCGTCGCGAATCTGTTCCGCACCGCGCGACGGTGCCGCGTATTCGTTCAGCGAAAGTGATGCCCAATCAGGTCGGCGTCACGATCGCGTAGCCAGCGAATGACTGAGTCGACGCCGGATGGCCGACGGGCCGAGTGGAGGGCATCGACGACAGGCTCGAGAAGACCACCGAACGCATTGCTCAGCTCTCTGTCGTAGTTGATGTCAGCCTATTGAACGACTCGACGCTCAACCATCCCGTGGAGACAGGGTCAACAGCGATGAGTTTTCGGAGCCGCAGCGGTCATAGTGAGCAGAGACAACCGTACGAAACCGACGGAACGGAACTTGACGTGGCGCGAACCAACCTCTCGATGTCGATCTCGGCTGACGGCTATGTCGCCGGACCTGATCAGAGCGAACAGAATCCGATAGGGGTGGGCGGGTTGCGTCTCCACGACTGGCACATCGGTCCCAACAGAGACCACCCCGTCAACCGACAAGTGATGTCCGAGATGCTGGACGGAATGGGGGCAACCATCATGGGGCGCAACATGTTCGGACCGGTTCGTGGCGAATGGGACGGTTCGGACTGGCGCGGATGGTGGGGCGACACCCCGCCGTATCACTGCCCGGTCTTCGTCCTCACGCACTATGCCCACGACCCAATCGAGATGCAGGGCGGCACGACATTCCATTTCGTCACCGACGGCATCGAATCCGCATACGCCCAGGCTCGAGCGGTAGCGGGCGGGAAAGACATCTCGATCGCCGGTGGGGCGTCGTGCGCACGCCAGGCGATCAAGGCCGGCGTGGTCGACGAGATCGACCTGCAAGTGTCGCCCGTGATCCTGGGTTCGGGCGAGCGATTGTTCGACGGATTCCAGCCCGGCCTACCGAAATTGGAACTCGTGCGCGTGCTGCACGCCCCTGGCGTCGCTCACCTCCGCTATCGCGTCACGCGGGAAGTCGAGGGTAACTGAGATGTCGACCTCGGAGTGGACAGGCACTGTCGTCGAGAAACGGCGGGCGCTTCTCGACGGAGCAAATCTGTACCGGCGCTTGCGTGTTCGGCTCGACGACGGGCAGGTGATCACCGCTCGTGTGGACCGCGCCACGTGGAAAGCGCTGCAAGTCGGGGACGCGGTGCGCAACACCGCGGAGGGCGGGCTGCAGAAGATTTAGGTTGCGAAGAGTGCCGCCATCGCTCGCCTCCATAGGTAAGTCGGTGTTTACCCCGCGCGGGCACGGGTAGCCGTTCGGTGTTCATGCGGGTCCCACGAGCTGGCAGCACAGGATCAGACTCGCCATGGCTGGCGGACCGAGCAGAACGCGACCGAAGGAGGAGTAGTGATACGAGTCGGGCTGTTGGTTCGGGTACACGCAAAACCAGGCAAAGAGGCAGAGGCCGCCCAATTTCTGGCAGACGCACAGGCGATCGTGGAACAGGAGCCCGATACCCGGGCCTGGTTCGCCGTCCAATTCGACGCCTCGACGTTCGGCATCTTCGACGTCTTTGACGACGACGCCGGCCGACAGACACACCTGGCAGGCGGCGTGGGCACCGAACTCGCGCAGCGCGCTGACGAACTGTTCACCGCGCCACCCGATATCGAGAACATCGACGTTCTCGCGTCCAAAATTCCGTCGTAACGTCCGGAGTCGGCGTGGCTGATTTGATCTGCTACGCCGTGATCAGTCAAGCTGCTCTATGGCACACATCGTCGAGGGCGTCTCCCGCACATTCAATGAGTTCTTGCTCCTGCCCAACAAAACATCAGCCGCATGCCGGCCTGATCGTGTGCAACTCGCGGCACCACTGGCACGTCACCGCGTCAGGGAGCATTCGCGGCTTCAACTGCATGTGCCGATCACCTCGGCAATCATGCAAGCGGTCAGTTCTCCGGAGCTGGCGATCGCACTGGCCAGACACGGAGGATTGAGTTTTCTGCATCACAATCGTCCAATCGCCGAGCAGGTCAACGACATTCACGCAGTAAAGGCGTACAACGCGGAGGAACGATTACGGGTCGGTGCGGGGGTCAACACCCACGACTACCGCGAGCGGATTCCTGCGCTGGTGGACGCCGGCGCCGATGCACTGTGTCTGGACTCCTCGGATGGCTACAGCGAGTGGCAGGCCCGAGCGCTGGACTGGACGAAGAGCCGCTATTCCGATGTAGTGATCGGAGCGGGCAATGTTGTTGACGGGCAAGCATTTGACTATCTCGCCGATGCCGGGGCCGACTTCGTCAAGATCGGTGTCGGGGGCGGGTCGATCTGTATCACGCGTGACCAGAAGGGTATTGGGCGCGGCCAAGCCAGCGCAGTACTCGACGTAGCGGCTGCACGTGATGCCTACGCTCGGCGCACCGGCCAGTACGTACCGGTGTGCTCGGACGGTGGACTGCAGCTGGACTATCACGTGGCGCTCGCCCTGGCCATGGGCGCCGACTTCGTCATGATGGGTCGCTACTTCGCCCGGTTCGATCAGGCGCCCGGGGCGAAGCTGCACATTGCCGACGGCTACGTCAAAGAATATTGGGGGGAGGGGTCCTTCCGCGCTCGCAACTGGCAGCGCTACGAACAGCCAGGCGGCGGCCTCACTTTCGAGGAAGGCGTCGACGGCTACGTGCCCTACGCCGGAGATCTCAGTGCGGGACTTGCGGTCACCATCGCCAAGATCAAGGCCACCATGACATCGTGCGGCGCAGTCACGCTCCGACAATTCCACGAGTGTGCACGTCTGACCCTGGTCTCGGACCAGAGCTTCCAAGAAGCACATGCCAGCGTCGACGTCCGCACCGCGCTCAACTGACACCGGCATCGATAACGGCCCGCCTGTCAGCGCAAAAGTCGGACTTTGAGGATTGAAATTCGCGATGTCGGGGAACACCAAGACGACAAGTCGACAGGGAGGCGAACCACTCATGACATTGACAGCCGGCGAGACAACACGCTCGAAATCACGGGCGCCTAAGCGCAGGACCTCGGCGTGGATCGGCCTGGTCGCGGGCGTCGTGATGCTCCCCGTTGCCACTGCATGTGGCTCCGACGACGGCGGCAACCCGACAAAAACCGACACGTCGACGACCACAACGACGCCCACTACGAGCTTGACCACTGTCACCACGTCCCCGAGTGCGGCTCCGGGCGGGGCGACCGGTGGCGGTGGACCCGCCGGAGGCGGTGGATCGGTTCCCGGCGGACCGACCGGCAGCGGAGGCCCCGGCGGTGGCGGAGGCAGCATCCCCGGTGGACCGACCGGCAGCGGCGGACCGGGCGGCGGCGGGGGTTCGATCCCGGGTGGACCGACCGGCGGCGGTGGGCCCGGTGGCGGCGGGGGCAGCATTCCCGGAGGCCCGTCCGGTGGCGGAGGTCCCGGTGGTGGCGGCGGTTGCGTGCCGGGTGTCGGCTGCGTGTCGGTTCCCTGACCCGACTTCAGCGACGCCGTCGCTCTGCTCGACAGCAGGCCGAACCCATCCCTGGTGGATGGGTTCGGCCTCGTCGGGCGATCAACTGGGCACAGGGGAGAGGTGGCGTCCCGCCGCGACCTAGCCGACCGGCGGTTGGGAGCCCGACGGCCCGTACGGGCCATTCTGGCCGTTCTGTCCGCCGGAAGCGCCGCCCCCTGCCTGCTCGGGCGGGGTGGCGATGACATTGGCGTTCCCCGGCTTCTCGCACACGGTGGCACCGCCTTCGTTCGCGCACGGGGCGTCCCCGCCATCTGCATACGCGCCCGGCGCCACTACTACGGCCGCCGTCGCGCCCGCGACGGCGATCATCGAGGCGATTGAGATCTTGGACGACATGAATTCTCCTGTCGTGGCTGCGCGTACTTCCGCAAAGAGCCAACCCAAAATTGCCCCCGCGCTATGGAGCGGTCTCGGCTCCGCGGCTTGCTCTTCTGTTTGGCTACCCGTGCCCGGCTGACGACAAACGTTGCGTCGACGGCGCGGGGCCGCTCACTGCAATGGCTCGGGCGTGAAGGTCACGTCGACGCCGCCTACGGTCATCGTCACCTGACCTTCGATCACCATCACCTGTGCCGCGACCCGTCGATCGACAGTCTGGGCCAGCTGCTCCACCGGTGCGTGCGGTATCTGCATCACCGACAGGTTCGCCAGCCCCGCCACCTTGGGGCCGACCGTGCGCCACCAGGTGGCCACGCCCGCGGCGAAAGGGAAGAGCAGCACCTGCTCGGCCTGGCTGGCCGCCTTGCTCAAGACGCGTTCGTCGGGCTGGCCGACATTGATCCACTCCAGTATCCGGCCGGTGTAGTCGGCCAGCCGCAGGTCCGGTACGCCAGGGGTGGACAGGCCCGGCCCGAACGCCAGCTCGCCGTCGACGTCGCTGAGTCGATGTGCCCGCAGCCCAAAAGCCAACAACCGCACCACCATTCGCTCATCGGTCTCACTGGGGTGACGGGCCACTGTCAGCGCGTGATCGGCGTAGTAACCATGATCGACATCGGAGACGCCAAGTTCGACTTTGAATACTGTTGCGGAAAGGGCCACGTCATAGTGTCCACCCACGCGGTGACTCCCGAGCCGCCGGGCCGAGGTTGAGCGGCCGGGCGGCTCGACGACCAGGTCAATCAGCACGGATCAGTGATGATCCGCCCCGAGCCGCTAGGTACCAAGCGGATCGAGTTGAACGGCGGTGGCATCATCGGCCGCGGTCGAGTTGCTGAGATCCGCATAGCTTTCGTCGGCGGCGAGCAGGTCACGCCCGGCTGCGGTGGCGTACCGGTATGCGTCAGGGCCGACCAGCAAGCGTGCCGGTGGAGTGTCCATCTCGACGATGTCGAGCAACAGTGCTGCGACCTTCACCGGATCGCTGGCCCCGAGGTGCGCGGATTGGCTCAGCTGCGCCGAGGCACCCACGGTTTCCTGGTACTCGTCGCGGACCGGGGCGACGCGCATCGACGAGCCTGCCCAATCCGTGCGCATGCCGCCGGGCTCCAGCACGGTCACCTTGATGCCGAGAGGCGCGACCTCCTGTGCGAGGACGCCGGAGTAGCCGGTGACGGCCCACTTGGACGATTGATAAGCGGCCAGGCCCGGCCGCGCCAAACGCCCACCGACTGAGGAGATTTGGATGATGTGGCCCGCACGCTGCCGCCGCATGATCGGAAGGACGGCCTGCGTGAGCCGCACGACGCCGAAGAAGTTCGTCTCGACCTGGTCGCGGAAGTCGTCGGCATCAACGTCTTCGACGGCAGCCATGTTGGCGTACCCGGCGTTGTTGACCAGAACGTCGAGGCGACCCCACCGACGGATCGCGGTATCGACGGCCGCGCGGACCTGATCGTCGTCCGTGACATCGAGCGGGACAACGGCCAGGTGCTCAGGCGCGCGAGCCGCGAGGTCGTCGAGCGCTGAAACGGAGCGGACTCCCGCGACGACGCGATGTCCGGCGGCGAGGGCAGCTTCGGTGATGGCGCGCCCGAGACCGCGGGACGCGCCGGAGATGAGGAAGACGTGCGACATGACAGTGACCTTTCTTGTGACCGGGTGGATTCAGTTGAGGTTGCGGATGGTGCCGCCGTCGACGCGGAGATCGGCACCGCTGATGTATGCGGCATGGGAACTGGCTAGGAAGCACACCACGGCCGCGATCTCCTCAGGACGGCCGAGTCGGCCGATGTCGTTGGGGAACCATGTTGTCGCCGCGGCTTTTTCGATGTCTTCCCACGCAGGTCCCCAGCCGTGTGCGGCGGCAGCCTGCAAGACCATGTCTCGTGTGCTGTCGGTCAGAATCGCTCCGGGAGCGACGATGTTGGCGGTGACGCCCGTTCCGGACAATTCTCGTGCGAGCGAGACCGTCAGATTGTGCCGAGCCGCGAGGGTGGCGCTGTAGTGCGGCTGCTGGGCAACCGGCTGAACTGCGAGACCGCCCCCGATCTGGATGACGCGACCCCAGCCCCGTCGGCGCATGCCTGGGACCAGATGAGAGATCATCCGCACGACGGAGACGACGTTGGTCTGATGGATTCTCGCCCATTCCTGGGTGGACAGTTCCGCCCAGGACGAACCGTCGTAGTCGCCGGCATTGTTGACCAGGATGTCGATCTCGCCCGCGGCGCGCGCGACCGCTGCGGCCCCGTCGTCGGTCGCGAGGTCGCCGAGTACGGCCACCGCATCACCGTCCTTGGCGCGGATCGCCGAAACCACCGCCTGCGTCCGATCGGGGTCACGGCCATGCACGACCACAGAAGCACCTTCTGCGGCAAGCATTTCGGCGATCGCGCGGCCGAGACCCGCACTCGAGCCAGTGACCAATGCTCGCTTGTGCCTCAATCCGAGTTCCACCCCGGCCTCCTTGTCTACATCTGTATACTTTCGATGTATACGAACGTAGACTTAGGTGGGTTGATTCCCGATCCGGAGTTCAGGTTCGCGAATCGCCGATGAGGGCGGCGATTGCCGGCCCGAGCACCCGTTCGATGGCCGCGGGCTTGCTTGTACGGAGGGCGCGGGTCCCGACCACGCCGCGCATCATGAGCATTCCGCTGATCAAGGCGAGCAGGATCTCCGCGCGCAGGTTCTGATCCGGCTCGTCGAGTTGACGCGCCAACCGGGCACCGACGTGGCGTTCGATGGCATCGCGCACGATCTCGGTGGCGACGGGGCTCGATGCGGACCTGAGCATGATCATGAACGGCTCGGGCGCATCCCCAGCGGGTCCGGTTCTCGACACCAGCACCGCAGTCGTGTCAGCGACAAGATCGTCAGACCGCTCTCCGATGAAAACCGGTGTGGCGAAAGCTGTTTCGACCGCCTCGGCGAACAGCCCCTCCTTGGAGCCGAAGTACCTGTTGACCAGCATGGCGGTCACGCCGGCATCGTGAGCGATCTGGCGAACTCCGACGCCGTCATATCCGGCGCGCGCGAAATTCTGAATCGCCGAGCGCAGGATGGCTGCACGGGTGGCCGCCGCGTTGCGGGCAGGGGGAGTGGATGTGGCCATGGGGAATCTCCTCCCGTCGATGCGGTCCGGGTACCGCTACTGCAGCGGCGAGCTTGCGATGGGTTGAAGCGTTTGCGTGTGTGTCGTGACGATGAGAGACGCGTCGAAATGCCGATGATCGTCGACGAAGTCGGCGCTCCTGCGGTAAGTCTCGGCGAGAGCGCCGGGATCGCCGCCGGAGTAGTCGACGAGTGCGATCACGCGCGGCTCGCTCGACTCGGGGTCGGTCCACACGCCGTGCACGATGATGCCGTACTTGCGCAGGGTGCGAATGTGGCGAGGCCAGAACGTCGAGACGTAACTCTCCAAGGCGGCGGCGTCAGCCAGCGTGTAGGTTCGCAACTCCACGCAAGAAGTCTACAGGCGTAGATTCGGCCGGGTCTCATTCACGCCGAGGTCACACCGGATGCGCGAGACGCCGCGACGTATCGGCCGCCGAAGCCGCGCCTTGGGCGCTGGAGGCTGAGGTTCAAATGCGCTGATGCCAGGGCGTACTGATGGGCGAGAGGCGCAAGACCACTGTCTGTTCCAGGTTTAGTTGGCATGCGCGAGGTTGGCGAAGGTCAACATTCGTCGGATTTTCGTTCGGTGGATCGTCCAGATCAACATGACAATTCCGTCGGCGTCTAACGACGCCGGACCCGCGTCACGGAACCGCCGGCCTTCTCGTCGAGAGCAAGCTGAGCTTCCCCGTCCGGCGAAGACGCCAAACGCTTAACCGGCCCACCCGATCGTCGACATCGCACGCGAGGTCTCGTTCTCCCCGGCTCGCCTGACGACATTTACCGCTGAAGACTCGCCGCCGAAGATCACAGCGACAGGTGGGGAGGTGAGCCCGCTTGCCGTGGTCTCGGTTCTTTACAATCGAAACACGGGGGTCAAGACGAACTCGTGAGTCGCCAGTCGGCCGTTGAGGGTGTCGCGCTGCCCAGCTGGCTGATGTCTTGCAGGCGGGACTGCGCGGCGATCCGCCCGGCCTCGACGAGTCGCGGCACGTCCTTCGGGCTCCACCGGGACAACCCCCGGATATCGGGACGGATGAGGACATCGGCGGTGGCGCTTGTCCGCTGCAGGTCGCGCTTGCGCGTCCGCGCGCCGTTAACCCTGTCGAAAAGGCGGGCAGCACCCCAGGCATCGTCGGCGGGGCCGTTGTCCAGGCTGACCGCGATGATGCGGTCGGCGTGGAGCCGACGGGCAGCCCACACCGGTACGTTGCCGGCGACGGCCCCGTCGACCAGCAGTTGGTCGTCCACCCTCACCGGCGCGAACAAGCCGGGCACCGCGCTGCTCGCCCGTAGTGCGGTCGCCAATCGCCCCGACGTGAGCAACACCGGCTCCCAGGTGCGCAGATCAAAGGCGGTGGCCCCGAAGCGGCGGCCGAGTTCCTCGATGCGTCGGGCACCGATGCGCGTTTCGATGGTGCGCTCCAACGGGCTGGTGTCTAAAACGCCCCAGCGTCGGCTCGGGCGCCAACTAGCGAATGTGCCCCAGTCAGCCGCCAGGACCAAGTCCGCCAGCTCAGTTCCGGAGAGTCCGGCCGCGTATCCGCCGCCGATCAATGCCCCCGCGCTGGCGCCGACAACGACCGCGCAATGCACACCGGCGTCGTCGAGGACCTGCAGGACACCCGCGTGGGCCGCGCCCAAAGCCGCCCCGGCACCAAGCACGAGGCCCAACCGCGACGCACGGGGCAGCGCTGACGCGGCACTCATATGTGCGCCCCGGACACGACCGCGAGCGTCGAGCTGAGCACGGCGCGGACATCGTCGCGCAGTCCCGCGATGTCGCTGGGGGTCAGGTGGCCGGTGGTGATCGGTTCGGTGATGACGACCCGCACTTGGCCGCCGCGGATCGCGTTGCCACCGGGCGCCCAGATCAAGCGGGTGCCGTGCAGTACTACCGGAAGCACCGGAACGCCTTGGCCGATCGCGATCGCGAACGCGCCGCTCTTGAAGCGATGGATGGTGCCGTCAGACGAGGTCGTCGCCTCCGGATAGACAAGCAGGCTTCGCCCCGAGGCCAGGACATCTCGAGCCGCACTGTCGATGGCAACGACGTCGGGACGTGCGCGATCCACTTCCACCATGCCGATAGCGCGCAGCGCCGGGCCCAAGATCGGAAGTGCGAACAACTCCCGCTTCGCCATGATTCGCAGAGGAAGCCCGAGTGCGGCCAGATGCACCATGGCATCCAAGTTGGACTGATGGTTCGAAACCACGACGTAGGACTGGCCGGGTTGAATATGCTCTCGTCCCTCCACCCGTACCCGGGCGCGCCTTTGAGGGCGATGACATCGGCGTGGTGGACGATCCGGTCAATCATTGCCGAGGCGATGGTGGCTTCACCAAAGACCTGTCCCCACCTCGAAAACGGCAGGTTAGAGGTCAGGATGATCGAGGACTTCTCATATCGCGTCGAGACCAGTTGGAAGAACAGGTTGGCGGCCTCGGTGTCGAATGGGATGTAGCCGACCTCGTCGATGACGACGAGTCCGTATCGGGAGATCTTGCGCAGTTCGGCGTCGAGGCGGTCGATGCGGTGCGCTTCGGCAAGGCGGGTGATCCAGCCGGTGGCCGGGGCGAAAGCGACCCGATGCCCAGCGTGTGCCGCAGCGATCGCCAGGGCAGTCGCCAGGTGGGTTTTGCCGGTGCCCGGCGGGCCCAGCAGGACAATGTTGCGGGCTTCGGCCAGCCAGCCCCCGCCCTCCAGTCGAGCGATCTGCGCGCGATCCACCGCGGGTTGGGCGGTGAAGTCGAAATCAGTGATCGTCTTGATCGCCGGAAACCCGGCATACCGAATCCTCTGGCGGGCACCGGATTCAGCACGGGCATTGGACTCTACTGCTAACACCGCCCCGAGATAGTCCTCCAGCGACCAGTTCGACGCACGGCCTTGCTCGGCCAGTCGATGAAAGTGTGCGGCGATCCGCGGGGCCTTGAGCAGCCGCGCCTGATGAGCGATCAGTTTGTCGGCCTCACCTGGAGCCGGGGTGCGTTTCGTGGTGGCCATCAGGCGACCTCCCCGGTCCCGAAGATCGCGTCGTAGGCACTCAGATCGGCCACTTCGACGCTGACATCCAGATGAGCGCCGGCAGCCGGGCGGGTGCGGAACTGCTCGCGCAGCACCGCCGCAGCGGCTACATGTTCGAGGTCGGATACTAATCCTGCTGTTCCCCAGAGCCGTTCATGATCAGCAACCACGCGATCACCGCATAGGGCAGTGACCCTATCCAGGCTGGCCCGCACGGTGATCATCCGGCCGATCACCTCCGGATGCACCGAGTAGGCGTTGCCCCCGATGCTGACGTAGTAGTCGCGGCCCAGCCGCGTGGTCACCGTCGTGCCGGTCACCGGGGCCACCGGCGGCAGGCTGGCCATCGCTTTCCGGTCCGCGACCAGTGCATCCGCGGGGATCATCCGGGTGCCCGCGTGGATGCGGCGGTTGGCATACGAGCCTAGCCAGTCGTGCAGCTGAGCGTTGAAATCCTCTGGCGAGGCGAAGGTGCGCCCGGGCAGAAACGAGGTATCCAAATAGCCGTTGGCCCGCTCCACCACCCCCTTGGTTTCGGGGTCATAGGGTCGGGCCTGAATCAGCCGGGTGCCCAGCACCCCACAGAACCCGGCCACCCCTTGAGCTAGGCGGCGGCGTTGACCGATCCCGGACTCGTTGTCCCACAACAGGCTCCGCGGCACACCACCGATATCGCGGGCGATGAGCTGCCACATCCCGGCCAGTAGATCCCCGGTGACCCGCGACGGAATCATCATCGCGGCGATGAATCGCGAGTGGGCAGCGACCATCACCAGCACCGGAAACGACCGCAACACACCGGCGTGATCAGGAACCAGCTGGCCGGGGAACCACAGGTCGCACTGGACCTGCTCACCGGCCAGATGAACCAACCGATCGCACGGATCGGGCGGCGCGTACTCGGGGCGGATCCTGGTCACGTTCTCGGCGAACCAGGAATGCCCACCAATCCAGCCGACCCTCTCGGCGATCACCGTCGCTGGCATCGTCGGAAAATCGGTGAGCAGTGCACGCACCGCCGGTTCGATCTGCGCCCAGGCCGAGGTCTTCACCGGCGCTCGCTCATAGCGCGGTGGCCCATCCGCCAGCAGCGCTTTGGCCACGGTGTTTCGCGACAAGGACAGCCGCCGCGCGATCGCAGCCTGCGACAGCCTCTCCGACCGATACAGCCGGCGAATCTCTGCCCAATCCTCCACAGTGATCACTCTCCAATCGAAAGGTGAAGTGCTCACTTTTCGACCGGAACTACCTGCTCACTTTTTGACCGGAACTGACAGTGTGGCTGAGCAGCGACCGCACGCTCCACCCTGAGCACGGACTGGGGGCGTCCAGATTCGACACGCTCAGAGTGGAGACCAGGTCGACCAGGCGCTTATCGGCCTGTTGCAGCAGGTCCAACGAGTTCATCCGAGTTCCTTAAGTTCGTAGGTGCAGTTACTTCGTGTTGTTACGTTGGGCTGTGACCCGGGTGGGTCGGGTGAGGCTGATGTGGTTCTTGCCGGCCTTCGGGTGCGGCTTGAAAGGACTGGCCGCCCGACTTGCCTGGACTTCTCTGGCCGCTGATTGAGATCTGCGATGTGATCGCTTGTTTAAGGAAATGCCGGCGGGGTTGTCCGTGGGGATCATGTTGGGAGACAACCGAAAAGAGGAGCCATGACAGTAGCTCAGTTGTGGGCTGGTGTGGATGTCGGCAAGGAACATCACTGGGTCGTGGTCGTCGACGACAAGGGCAAGGTGGTGCTCTCGCGCAAGCTGGTCAACGACGAGCAATCCATCCGGGCTTTGGTGGCCGAGGTCGGCGCTCTGGCCGAGCGGGTGTCCTGGGCTGTCGACCTGACCACGGTGTATGCCAGCCTGTTGTTGATGGTGTTGGCCGATGCCGGCACGTCGGTGCGGTACCTGGCTGGTCGTGCGGTGTGGCAAGCCTCGGGGACCTACCGCGGCGGTGAGGCCAAGACCGACGCCAAAGACGCCCGAGTCATCGCCGATCAATCGCGGATGCGCGGCGCCGATCTGCCGGTACTGCATCCTCACGACGACCTGATCACCGAGCTGCGCATGCTGACCGCTCATCGGGCTGACCTGGTAGCTGATCGCACCCGCACCATCAACCGACTGCGCCAGCAACTCATGGCGGTCTGCCCCGCCCTCGAGCGAGTCGCCCAACCGAGCCAGGACCGTGGTTGGGTGGTGCTGTTGTCGCGCTATCAACGCCCCAAGGCCATTCGGCAGAGCGGGCTTTCGCGCATTACGAAGACCCTGGCCGATGCCGGGGTGCGCAACGCATCGACCATCGCCCAAGCCGCCGTCGCCGCGGCGAAGACCCAGACCGTGCGCCTGCCCGGCGAAGAGGTTGCCGCCGCGCTGGTCGCCGAACTCGCGCAGGGGGTGATCTCCCTCGATGACCGCATCACAGCCACCGACGCTGACATCGAGGGCCGATTTCGCCGCCATCCGCTCGCCGAGGTGATCACCAGCATCCCCGGTATCGGCTTCCGGCTCGGCGCCGAATTCCTCGCCGCCGTCGGCGACCCCACGCTGATCGGCTCGGCCGACCACCTCGCCGCCTGGGCCGGGCTGGCCCCGGTGCCCCGCGATTCGGGGAAACGCACCGGACGGCTGCACACGCCCCAGCGCTACTCGAGACGACTGCGCCGGGTGATGTACATGTCCGCCCTGACCGCAATCCGCTGCGACCCCCAGTCTCGGGCCTACTACCAGCGAAAACGAGACGAGGGTAAACGACCCATCCAAGCCACGATCTGCCTGGCCAGACGCCGCACCAACGTCCTCTACGCGCTCATCCGAGACAACCGAACCTGGCAACCCGACTCACCCCGGATCACCGAATCGGCGGCTTGACATCTTCATTGAGAGTCCTTTCGTCAACTAACGTTTGACAGCAATGTTTACCGTTAGATTTTGTACTCGCGCTGCCTAACGTTGTCAACATCTTGATAGCATTAGTTAAATGAATACCGGGTCACGGCTCCAAAGGGCGCAGGCGGCGGGATTCGTCGTGGCGGGAGAGCCCTTGGCTGTGGACTTGGCCGACACGATCATCACCAGTCGGGATCCAGTCGTCGATCTGCTTGCCGACGAGGCGGCGTGTCGGTTCTGGTGGGGCCTGCAGCAGGATCGACTACCCGACGGGACGCCGGCTCCGTCACTTGCGCTCACCATTGAGCTGCGTCAAGCAGTTCGCGAGATACTCGACGCACACATCGCCGGGATCAGTCCCAGCGCAGCGGTCGTCAATCGCGTCAACGACATCGCATCAAGCGTGGCCTGCACCCGGCAGCTGGTGCAGACCCCAGCCGGGTGGGCCGCCCTGACCACTCGCCATCCACCGGCCGACCGGTTGTACGAACTCGCGCTAGCTGCCGTCGCCGAGAGCCTTATCGATCTGCTGGTCGGGCCTGCGCACAATCGCCTGCGCAGATGTGAGAACCCGACCTGCAGCATGCTCTTCGTCGCCTCCGACCCCCGCCGCAAGTTCTGCACCCAGAACATCTGCGCCAACAGGACACGAGTGGCCCGGCACTACCACCGCCACCACCGCAACTGACCCGGGCCCCGGCCAACCGCGCCGATGCCAACTTCGCCGGCCGCGCATGCCGAGACGCCACCGCGAACACACTGCTTGTGCTCAACACGAAGTCTCGATGACTCATCGGGCGGCCGATAGCAACCATATCGTGAGAACCCGCGATGTCCGCCCGCGCCGGTCTTTCGTCCGTCGCGGGTTGTGGGCCGATCATCGCGGCTTGGACACCTGCGCCACCCATCGTGCGCCCACGCGGTGGGTATGGGTCAAGGTCAGGCCCGCTCGCTCGGTCAGCTCCGAGGCGCTGTCGAGGCCGACCGAGGCCCAGTCAAACCAGCGACCCATCCCGCTGTCGGATTCCAGGCGAACCCGTCGCTGCTTGACACCCGATGTCGCCGGGTCGAACTCGACAAGGCATTGCCCGCCGGGAGCGAGCAACCGCGCGGCGCGGGCCAACACCCGCACGGGATCGCCAGCGAGGCCGATGTTGCCATCGACAAGTAGCACGGTGCCCCAACCACCCTCGCCGGGCAACGCACTGAACACGTCGCCGCGCAGGGCAGGCGCGCCACGCTGGTTGGCGATCCGCACGGCGGTCGCGGATTGATCGATTCCCAGTGCGGGTAGCCCGCGTCGAATCAGTTGTGCGACCAGACGTCCAGGTCCGCAGCCGAGGTCGATCGTCGGACCCGTGCACAAAGACACCACCGTTTCGTCGAAGGAGTGGTCCGCGCCGTGATGGCCGAGCCAGAGATCCACCGGCAGCTCTACGCGTTCACCGTCGTCGTGGCGAAGCCAGCAGCGCTCCCCCAGAAGCGCGCGCTCGTACTGCGGTCCCAGCATCCACCCTCCAGGTACGAGTAGAGGGCGTGGCACGCCCGTGGTGTTGAGTCGCCGATCGGTCGTCGGCTCGGGATGCGTCTGCACCCAATCGCGGTGCCTGACGCGCACGGTCATTGTTATGTCCGGGTGGCGTTGGTTGCCTGGCGAGCGCCGGGCATGTGAGGATTCCGTCAGCAACGGTCGGTATCGCGCGCGGGCGGCAGTCTGCGCGCTCAGCGTTCGGGTCGTTGATGCGCGACACCTCCGCTGCCGGGGACGATCACCTCGGTGACGGTGCGTTGGTAGGCGTCGCGGCTGGCTGTGTCCCCTGAAACCTTCACCGTTCCCCAGTCGACCTCTGGGTGCCCGACCAGACGGCTGGGGATCTCGTAGAGGTTCCCGAACTGGGCGAGCTCGGTGAAGGTGCCCCCGACGTCGGGGTCTCTGTCCTCGGTGAGCCAGGGTCGTGGTGACTCGATCACCACGACGGGTGTCTGGGCGACGCCGCCAGAGATCGTGGCGATGTCGCGCACGCACGGAAACACGAACGACTGCGGCCAGCTGAGCAGAACCGGTCCGTGGCCGGCAAGAAACCGGTTCAAGGGCACGATCGAACGCAGCCGCGGTCCGGTGAACGCCAGCCAACCGAAGGCGTCGGTGCGGGCGTCGACCGCCCGGATCCGTACCCGGTCAGCGCCGCGGGGCACCTCGGCGGCATCGACACCGATCGTGCGCCACAGTGGATGGTCGGGATCCTCGCCGGCGGCCGGCCGGTCGTTCGGGGCGCGGTCGCTGAGCACACTGACCTCCGCCCCCTGGCTGCGGCCGAATTCGAAGGCGAGCGCGTTGCCGCCGTTGGTGCGCCCCGAGACCGACACCGCGATGCCGGCGTCGGGCGAGAGCACCGGCAACACGAACCAGGGGCTGGTCATGGCTGCCGTGGCTGCGACACCGGCCGCGCGGCTACCCCACAGGAAAGTCGACGTGCCTCGCCCCGGGGGGTCGGGCGGCGGGGCGCCGGGCACGAAGCCGCCGTGGGCGGTGAATCCGGCGATCGCGCCGCCGGGGTCGGGCGCGGTGTCCAGGATCGCGCCGTCGGGCAACACTTCGATGTCATCGGCCAACCCGCACGACCGGCTGCCGCCGATCCAGTGCGTGTTCATCAGGGCCAGTGAACCGGCCGGACGGCGGATGGGCGCCGCGACAAACGAGCCAACCAGCAGGGCGAGCGCCATACCGACAGCGGTCACGGCGATCATGGCGGGACCCGCGACCACCACCCGCAGGGCACCCGGCCGTCGAGCGGCGATCCCCGCTGCAGCCGACAGCGCCGCGACCAGCCCAAGCCACAACACCGGATGAGCCAGCGGCAGGCCGAGCGGTCGGGGCGCCGTGTCGGCCCACGGGACGTCATAGACCGCAGGCAGCCACCAAGCGTTCGGCCCGGCGAAGGCCAGCGCCGCCGCTCCGGCGGCCAGCGCCGATCCCACAACCCCGGCAAGAACGCCGTAACGATCGGCCGCAGCGACTCGCTGGACGAGCATCACGACGCCCACAGTGAGCAGCGCGGCGAGTAGTCCCGCCGCTGACCCCAGGTGGTAGGACCACTTCGACGGTGACAGCGCCAGCAACGCAAGCGCCGTCGCCACCACCCCCGCCAGCCGAGCACCGGGCCGGCCGATCCGATCGCCGCGGCGCAGCCCCGCCCACAAGGTGATCGGCACCATCGCGACGGACAACAAGACGGGCAGCCGCTTGGCGAAGCTGCCCTGCTGGTCGGACCCCAACAGGTACCGATAGCGCAGTGGCTCCTCGTGCCACCGCAGCGACGGCCCGAAAAAGTTGTGCCAGTCGGTGGCCACCACCACGCCATCCCAGGTTTGATCGGCGAAGACGACGGTAAGAGCCACAGCCGCGACGCAGCACAGCATCGCGACAACCGCCGACAGGTGCATGCGAGCGGATGCCGCGCGCACTGCCGCGATCAGCCGCGGGGCGAACACCATCATCGGGGCCACGACCAGAAGGCCGTTGGCACTGATCGGCACCGTGACTGCGACGACCAGCAGCAGCCAGCCCACACCGGCCGGACTGCGAGCGCGTATTGCCAGCGCAAGAACCGCCGTAACACCCAGCGCCACATACGGTTCCGGACGGGTACCGAGGTTGAACGGCAGCCAGGTCGCCAGCAGGAACAACGCCGCCAAACTGCGGACCCGCATGCTCGCCGCGACCCCGGGCAAAGCCGCGCGTAGTACCCCCCGCGTCAACACAAACCAGGTCGCGATCGCCAATGCGGTGCTGGGGCCCCGCAGCCAAAACGGCGCCACGCTGACCCCAGTCAGCGGTGCCAGCAGCTGCTGGCTCAACGCGAACGGCGCCTCGGCGGCGTTCCACCATCGATAGTAATTACCCGGGTTGCCCGTCTCGGCCTGGTTGCGCGCGATCATGGCGGCCCAGCCGTCGTCGACGGCCAGCGGACCGATCACCGCCCACCCGGCCAGCACCGCCACCACCGCGACGTCGACCCACCACAGTCGATCCCGCTGCCGCAGCCACCGTCGACGCGGCGCGGTGGGTCGCGGCAACAACCACAGCGCCGCGGCAGCCGCGATCAGCTGCACCCCGATCAGGGCGTTCTTCAGTGGACCGGGAGACGTGGTGAAGGAATCACCGACCTCGAGGCGCACCTGCATCCCGGTCGCATCGGCCGCGTCGAGGTCCGTACGGAACCCGAACACCTCAGGAACCGGGTGGCCGGGCAGCTCGATCGTGCGCCCGGAGTCGGCGTCGCGCACCGACATCCCGGCCGGTCCGGCTGCGACGTGCACGTCACATGCGACGTCGTGGCGCGCGACCGGCAAATGCACGCTGCGCCCGTCGGCGGCAACACTGATCCCGGTGCGATCACCGCCGACGGTCAGGCCTGCAGGCCCGGTACCGGTGCTCAGCGCAATGACACGTACGGCAGATGCGGTCGCGGCGCGCAGGGCCGCGCAGGGGATCGTCGCCTGCAGGTGCAGCGGTCGGTAGGGCACCACGATCGCGCTGCTGGAGACGACCGGCTGGCCGGGCACCGGCCAGGTCAGCGTCGTCGTTTGGGCCCGCACCGGACAGAATGGCAGCGCGAGGCCGGCAACGATGCCCACGAGGCCGACAAGCAGAGCCAGCCAGCCGGGAGTCGCCTCGCGTGCACGCTGTGACTCCAAGTCTGCAGTCCCTTCGGGATCGGGCCGACAGGGTTTACACACAAGGGTGTCGGTCCGTCGTGGTGGCTCGCTCGCACACCGCTTCGACGTCACGGTGCGGTCACCATTGAGCATCACGCCCGCCATCGGTCCCCCACCACAACGCCTGCACCCCGGCGCGGCAGCTGATGCAAACCCCTGATGACCTTCTGGCCATCGGCGAGGCAGGACCGCGGCAGTGAATGTTCTGCCGGCCAACAGCAAGACTCGATGAGCGAGCCGCGCGTCGGCCACAGCGGCGCGATACGTTCACCCGGTGATCGGCTCTGGACCTGCCGAAAATCGGTCGGCTAGCCGGCAGGCAGCCGGTCGGGCGACACGATCTGCAAGTTGTCCTGGCCGACGGGGTGGCTGCCGGTGATCAGCACGGTGCCTGAAGATGGATCCACTGCAACAGAATTGGGCTGTTGGACGGTGGGGACGTCAGCGATGATGCGCGGCGTCGCGGCGTCGGTCGTGTCGATCACGCGCATCAGGTTCGATGCGGTCAGGGTGACATAAAGGCGGGCACGGCGCGCATCGTAGGCCAGCCCGTACGGGTTGCCGGGAGCCTCGATCCTGGAGACCTGCGAGATCTGCGGCTCGATTCGCTCGATCAGTACCGCACCACCGTCGGTGTCGGCGAGTGCAACCAGATCGGTGGACAACCCCACCACGTGGGTCAGTTTCACACCGGCCGGGCCGTGCGCGGCCAGCCGCTGCGCGGCGCCGTCGTAGACCCATAATCCGTTTCCCCGCACATCGGCGACGGCCGCGTACTTGCCCACGCCCGCAACGCCTCCCGGCTGCACCGGGCCGCCAGGAGCCGAACCGATGACCTGGCCGTCGCGGACGAAAACGACACCGCCGCCGAGTTCGTTGGTGACCACGATGGTTCCATCCGCGGTCTGAGCGGCGTCGTGCGGCTGGTGGCCGACTCCGGTCGTCCTGGCAACAACCGCGCCCTGCGAAAGCGACACCTGCAGCAGCTCGTTGGACCCCTCCATCGGCACCAGGACCGGCCCGTCCGGTCCGGCCAGACTTAGGTGCCGCGCCGCTGCGGTGGTCGAGATCCGTCGACGCACCACACCTGTCGCAGCGGTGAACAACACCACGCCATCGGGATTGCGCACCGCCACGGCCCCGACTCCGGACCGCCCGACCACGATTCCTTCCGGCGCAGCTCCGATCGACACCACCCGGCCCGCGGGCGGAGTGCGCAACTGACCCGCGGTCGCGGGCTCAGCCGGCCGCGCCGCGCCCGATGTCGGAGGCGGACTCGACGTGGACACCGGCGAGCCGGCATCGCGGCCACACCCGACCGTCACACCGACGGCCAGGCCGACGGTCAATGCGATAGATGCTATGTCCAGCGAAACCCGCATTCGTCGAGCCCGCGGCCTCAGTCGGGGTCTGCCACCGCGGTGTGCCGGACCGAGTGCTCGACACCACCGACGATCGCGGGCCTGCCGTCCGGCGGCTGTGTCGAGTCGGCGGCCCCCGCCCGCGGGTGTCGCCGCCGGCACCGCAGCGTGAGCACCGCGACGGCCAGCACGACCAGCACCACGACGGTGTCGGGAACGTGAGCGGCCAGAGCCGCGGCGGCCGTCTCGCCCCGCAGTGCGATCCTGGGATCGACGGCGGGGATGCCGGTGCTGCCACCGAAGAAGACGAATACCGCCCCGGTCGCGACAAACAGCAGCCCACCGATGGCAGACGTGGTGTGCAGGTGCAGCCGACCGACCTGAAATGCCCTCCCACGCAACCATTTCCGATGCCCGAGGTCGAACCGCTGCCACGCCGCAGTCAATAGGAACAGCGGCGCGGTCATACCGGCGGCGTAGACGGCCAGCAGCACGCCACCGCGCACTGGGGCCGCGCCGGCGGCCGCCACCGTGAGTACCGCACCCAGGATTGGGCCGGAACAGAAGCCGGCCAGGCCGTATGCCGCTCCCAGGCCGGCGGTCGATATCCAGGTGCTGCGCTGGGCCATTCGCGCCTGAAGGCGAACCACCGGCGCCAGAGTCCACCCGCCGCCGAGGATCTGAACCAGGCCGAAAACGATGACCACCGTCCCGGCAGCAACGATCAACACCCTCCGATGCTCGGTGAGGATGGCCGCCAGTCCGCCTGTGCCCGCACCCAACGGGACCAGGACCGCGGCCAGGCCGAGATAGAAGACACCGGTGCGCGCCACCATCATCGTCGGACTAGAAAAGGCGTACGCGAAGAACGACGGCAACAGCAGCGCGTTGCACGGGTTGAGCAGCGCCAGCACCCCACCCAGAAACGCAGCCAGGTAGCCGATGTCGAGCACGTCAAGGCGCCTTCACCGCGGCGGCATCGATGACCCGACGAAGCGTGTCCAAGGATTGCGCACCGATGAGCAGCTCGTCGTTGACCAGGAAGGAGGGCACGTGGGTGATGCCGAGCTGCCGTGCGTCGCTGCGGTCGCGCTCGACCGCGTCGGCGATGGCGGGGTCAGCCAAGTCGGCGACGAACCTGTCAACGTCGAGTCCCGCGTTGCGCGCCATCGCCATCAGCGATTGCTCGGTCACCGCCCCGCTGTTTTCCGGGGCCTGGTCGCGGTAAAACGCGTCGTGAAACGCCCAGAACGCCCCTTGGCGCGCTGCTGCGCGCGCGCCGCGCGCGGCCAGCACCGACTCCGGACCCAACTTGGCCAGGTCATGCCATTCGAAGCGCACCTTGCCGGTCTGCACGTAATCGCCGATCAGCACCGGCTGGCTGTCCAGATCGAACGCCCGGCAAAACGGACACTGGAAATCACCCCACTCCGCCACCACGACCGGCGCCGACACCGATCCCCTCGCGAGGGCATCGCCCTCGGACGGCTGATGCGCGCCGCGCCACGTCTGAATCGCCGAGGACGCGGCGGTGGATCGTGACGCACCGTGCTGCGTCTGTGGTTCGGACGAATGGTGGATACCGGCCACAGCAAGCACCACCACAACCGCGACCACACTCAACGCACCCAGCCACCACCGTGCACGCCCGGCCAGCCGGCGCCCAAGGGTGCCCGAGGCTCGCGGGCGTCGCGCAGCGGAAGCGCCCGACGAGTCGTTCATCATCAGATCATCCATGGTTCACCGATCGGTCAAAGTTGGATGTCGGCTGAGGCAGAACGTCTTTCGGGCATCGCGAGCACACTCGTCTTGGAGCAAGCGATGCTGACGCGAGGGTATGCATGTCCGTAACTCCTTGCAGCCGAAGGAATCTGATCAACTCACTGATTCGAAAATCGTGCTGTCTTGAATCGAACCCTACGCGCTCACCACCGGTCGAGACTTGGCGGTCACCGTTCCGTCACAATTGGCGTGATCCAATTGCTTTGCCGCGGTGCGGCAATCAGGGCTGCTGCCGAAGGCGCCGGCCCCAGCGCATGCCAACCAACCAACGCATGCCAACCAAGGAGGTTCCCTCATGAATCGAATCGCATTCTCCATCGTCGGCGCCAGCCTGCTGGCCGTGGCCGGTGTTGCCACAGCCGGACCCGCGGGGGCGACGGCCGACGACACCGTCAACTCGTTGAAATCCGAGGGCTACAACGTGCAAATCAACGGGACACCAAGCGCCAACCTCTCGGCGTGCACCGTCACCGGCGTCAAGAAGGACGCTGGGGGCGCCAACCCGACCGCCTACGTCGACATTTCTTGCCCGACCGGCTGCTGACGAGGCCGCCAACCGCACCGGACGCTACGGTGCGACGGTATGCAGCGCCCGGTAGTGTACTGTCCAGTACAGGGTAGGCTGAGATGAACGGATCCACAGGATAATGTCGCTTGCCGTCGAGCAATTATTGGCCGGGTACCGGGCATCGGGCAGAGAGTTCACCGCCGCCGGGGTGCGCTCCTTTGCCCTCGATGCCGGTGCGCCGGACGCCGAGCCGGTGGTGTGCGTGCACGGGGTTCCCGCGTCGAGCTATCTCTACCGCAAGGTCGTAGCGGCCGTGGCGCACCGGGGTCTGCGCGGTATTGCCGTCGACCTGCCCGGGCTGGGTTACGCCGAACGTCCGGCGGACTTCGACTACACCTGGACCGGCCTTGGCCGCTGGTTGCTCGCGGCCGTCGACGCGTTGGAGCTCGAACGTTTCCACCTGGTGGTGCACGACATCGGAGGGCCGATCGGGTTCGAAGTCGCCGCAGCACAGCCTGACCGGATCCGGTCGTTGACCATGCTCAACACCACTGTGGCCGTTGAGAGCTTTCAGCGCCCGTGGATGATGGAGCCGTTTGCACACACGGGCGTGGGCGAGGCGTGGCTGGCGTCGCTGCAGTTGCCCGGTGTGTTCCTGTCGTTGATGCGCTACACGGGTGTCAGCCGCAAGGTTCCGGCGGCCGAAATCGCCGCGTATGTCCCGCTGTTGCTCGGCGACGACGGCGGGCGGGCGTTCCTGAAGATCATGCGAGGCTTCGAGCCGACCGCCGACAAGCAACGGCGCTACGTGTCCGCCGTACGGAACACCCCGTATCCGGTGCAGATCGTCTGGGGCGCCCGAGACCACGCCCTGACATTGCGCCACGACGGCATTCACGCGCAACTGGCATCAGGCATCGACGACCCGATCCTGTTGCCCGCCAAACATTTCCTCCAAGAGGACTACCCAGAACAGATCGCCGACGCCGTCTGCCGTCTCGCTTCGGCCGTTGACGGACAGCGTCGGTAAACCCGACACCGTTGCGAACCTGACAGTCGCCACGAACAGCCGTTACGGCGCCCGCGTCCACTCCTTGTCAAACACACAGGCAGCGACCACGCGGACAGGCGCCTCGCGCCTGAGTCGTAGTTGACCATTCGGTCAACTTGGAGCCGAAACCCTGTTCTGTGTAACGGAAGCCGGGTTGGCCGACACCACACCAACGACAGCAGACTCCCGTTTGGAGGTTAAACTCGTGGCTACCAACAATGTCCTGACCAATCCGGGCATCCACGCGAGGCTCGAAGGCCTCGCGTCTTTCGTCGCCCGCTACGGCCTGGTCGTCGTGATCGCCTGGATCGGTGCGCTGAAGTTCACCGCCTACGAGGCCGAGGGCATCCAGCCACTGGTCGCCAACAGCCCACTGTTGAGCTGGCTCTACAACCTGTTCTCGGTGCAGACCTTCTCCAATCTGCTGGGGGTTTTCGAGATCCTCACCGCGATCCTGCTGGCCGCCAAACCCATCGCGCCCAAACTCTCGGTGCTCGGCAGCGTCCTGGCGACGCTGTTGTTCCTGACGACGATCAGCTTCCTGTTCAGCACCCCCGGCGTCGCCGAAGCGGCCGGCGGCGGATTCCCCGCATTGTCGTCGACCGGTCAGTTCCTGCTCAAGGACGTCGTCCTACTCGGGGTGTCGCTGTGGACCCTGGCCGACACCCTACGTGGGTGACCCCCACGCGATCGACGATGGGCGCCATGGTCGACGCCGACTCGGCACGCCACCACCGAAGTGCGATTCGGCCCTGGGCGGCAAGCATTGTCGTACACCGTCAGGTCATGGTGACGAAACGCCGACAGCCGCGAAATCGCCCATTACCCACCGCAGCCTCGACTGTACTGTTTAGTACACTATCTTTGTCACTTGCGGGCCCGCCACGAACTTTCTGAAAGGCAGTACTTCTCATGAGAAAAGCCAACGTCGTCGGCCCGGGCACTGTGGTGGCACCCCGGGAACTGGTCACCGTATCCGGAGAGACGGTGCGCATCCCGGATCCCGACCGCCTTGTCCATCTGCAGTTGCGTCGCTTCGCGGGCTGCCCGATCTGCAACGTGCACCTTCAGTCGATGGCGCGGCGTTACGACGAGATCGCCGCGGCCGGCATCCGTGAGGTGGTGGTGTTCCACTCCAGCGATGACGAACTGCGCCGCCACGGGGTCGAGCTGCCGTTCGCGGTCATCGGCGATCCGGCCAAGCTGCTCTACGACGAGTTCGGTGTGGGTTCCTCGCGGCGGGCCATCCTCGACCCCCGCGCCCTCGCCCCGGTCGTGGCCCAGCGGATTCGCCAACTCCTCAAGCGGGGCGACCCGACCCCGACACCGGTCTACAACAACGACCCGATCGGAGGCACCCTGGGGCTGCCGGGAGACTTCCTGATCGGGTCGGACGGCAAAGTGGTCGCCGCCAAACGCGGAATCCACGCCTACGACCAGTGGTCGGTCGACGAACTGCTGGCCCACGTGCGGTGACACCGGCCGCGGTCGCGCCGTGCCGGTCGGCCAGGGTTGCTTCTATATCCTTTTCGGGATGTCCGCATTGCGACCGACCGGCACGGCGCGCCCGCTCCCAGCGACCGCGCGCGGTCAGCGTGCGCGCGCACAGATCGTGGACGCCGCGGCCACGTTGATG
Source organism: Mycobacterium sp. SM3041 (assembly GCF_039668335.1). Taxonomy (NCBI): domain Bacteria; kingdom Bacillati; phylum Actinomycetota; class Actinomycetes; order Mycobacteriales; family Mycobacteriaceae; genus Mycobacterium; species Mycobacterium sp. SM3041. The sequence goes on from NZ_JAYXBQ010000046.1 coordinate 86,728, forward strand.
TATCACAACGGCGTGAGCACCACCAGCCTCGACGACGTGCTGACCGCCGCGGGCGCCGGCAAGGGCCAGATGTATCACTATTTCGACGGCAAGGCCGACCTGGTGGCCGCGGTGATCGAGCGGCAACTGGAGTTGGTGCTCGCCGCGCAGCAACCCGAACTCGACCACACCGACTCCTGGCAGGGCATCGACGCGTGGATGGCCCGCATCGTGCGCGAGCAATCCCGAAGGGGCGGCCCGTTCGGGTGTCCGTTGGGAACGATCGCGGCCGAGTTGAAAAACGATGACACGTTTGGCCCCAGCCTGGATGCCGCGTTCGCTCGGTGGGAAGCCCCCCTGGCGCGCGGGCTGAAGGCGATGAAGGATCGCGGCGACCTGGTGCACACGGCGAAACCGGCGCGCCTGGCCGCCATGGTCATCGCCGCCCTGCAGGGCGGGATGTTGCTCGCCCGTGTGCGCGGAAACGTCACCGTGCTACGCGACACCCTCGACGGCGCGGTCACCGAACTTCACCGCTGGGCGGCTACTTCAGCACCCGCCAAACCCGGATCGGCCCGCCGCAAGCGCCAAACCCGTTGAGCCGTCAGAACTCTCGCTGGCCTGCGCTGAGGTAATCCTCAAGACTTTGACGGATCGCTGCGCGTCCGCGGTGCAGCAGCACCCGTTGATTGCCCGCGGTGATGTCGAGCACCTCGCAGACCTCCGCGGCGTCGAACCCGAGAAGGTCGCGCAGGGTCACCACGGCGCGTTGTCCCTCGGGTAACTTGTCCAGCTCACGCCGGGCAACCTCCAACAACTCGCGATGCAGAACCGAGCCCTCCGGGCTGTCCGGGAACGGCGCCGGCGGCTGTTTCCACGAGCCGGCGCCGGGCTCGCCGGGACGGTGAAAGCGCGCTGGATCCACGGTGGCCGCACCGAAGTCGGTGAGGGTCTCGTTGCGCCGATGATCGCGAACCCCGCGCTGCTTGGCGATGTTTGTCAACACCGCAAAGAGCCACGTCTTGAGCGAGGATCGGCCCTCAAAACCCCTAATGCCCTTCACCACGGCGATCCAAGTCTCTTGCACCACGTCCTCGGCTGTCGGGTGATCGGAGACGTAGGCGCGTGCGACACGCAACAGGGCGGGCGTGTGCTCGTCGACCAGTTGAGCAAAGGCACGCTGATCACCCGCGCGAAGCCCCGTGACCAACGCCTGCTCACCGGCGATCCGGGTTACCATGAGCCCGCCGTCTCGGCGAAGGCGGCCAGCAGCCGGGCGCGGTAGACCGGATCGAGGTGCTCCTCACGGATGCCGCCCAGAGTGCCGACCGTGGCGTGCAACTGGTCCAAATAAGCGGCGCAGCCCTCACATCCGTGCAGATGCGTCTCAAAGCGCGCGCGATCGTCGGCATCGAGCGCGTCCTCCAGATACGCCGTGACCAGCTCGACCATCTCCTCGCACCGCAGCGGGCGCGACCGCATCACCCCGCGCCGCCGCCACCACCACCGCATCCGGCCAGCCTTAGACGTCATTTCTCGCCCTCGACAATCATCGGGTCCCCAGATCCCCGGTCGGCGCGGCGGAATGCCGGGCCGATGAATTCAGCGTGACACGGCCAACGGGTCGTTGCCACCAGCCGTCACACTTTCGTCACGGCGCCACCTTGAGCACCTCGTGGGCGAGGAGCTCGCCGCGATCCTCCTGCAGGAAGTGCGATGCGCCTTCGATGCGCACCTGATCGATGGCGCCGGGGATGAGGTCACAGAACACCTGACCAGCTCGGGGGAAGGGGAAGATGGGGTCCTGGTCGGAGAACGCCACCAGGGCCGGCTTCTGCCACCGCGACAGCTGGTCGATGACCGCCCGCATCTCGTTGGCCCCGACGTCGTCGCCCGTGATGGGGACAAGCAGCGGGAAGCGGGCCGCCCCGGCTTTGGACTCGGGCGTGGGGAAGGGCGCGTCGTAGGCGGCGACGACGTCGTCGGCCAGGTCGGTGGCCGTCGCACCCTGGATCACCATTCCGACCGGGAGGTCGGGGTTCTTCTCGGCGAACTCGCGCCAGGACAGGAACCCTTTGGACACCCGCCCCGTGAACAGCCCGGTGTTGAAGATCGCCAGTGCAGCCACGCGATCGGAGTGCTCGACGGCCCAGCGCAGGCCGATCGGGCCGCCCCAGTCCTGCACCACGGCCGTCGCCTGCTGCACGTCGAGGCGATCGAGCACCGCGCTGACGATCTGCACGTGCCGGTCGAAGGTGTACCAGTTCGGGTCAGTCGGCTTGTCCGAGCGCCCGAAGCCGGCGTAGTCCGGCGCAATGACACGGTGGCCCGCGGCCACCAGCGGGCCGATCATCTTGCGGTACAGGTAAACCCAACTCGGCTCGCCGTGAAAACACACGATCGGCGTGCCCTCGCGCGGGCCCTCGTCGAGGTAATGGATCCGCAGACCGTCAACGTCGACATAGTGCGGCGTGAAGTCATAGCCAGGCAGGTGGGCGAATCGGCCCTCCGGGGTCCGAAAAACTTCAGGCAGGCCAACGCTCATCGGGCAGCTCCAGGTGTGAGGCAGGTGATCGTGATGTAGTGTACCGAACGGTAAAGTCAGACTTTCGGCGGTCGGAGCGGCGATGACACGGACGGATCGGGCCATTCTCATCACGGGCGCGAATTCCGGGATCGGCAAGGAGATCGCACGGCAACTGGCACTGCGCGGCGCATTTTCGACAATCTTCCTCGCGTGTCGCAACCTCACGCGAGCCGCGTCGGCACGATCCGACCTCGAGCGCGCCACGAACACCGCGCTGTTCGAAATCCTGCACATGGACGTCGCCGATCCCGGATCTGTGCAATCGGCCCTCGACACGATCACCAAACCGCTGCACACCGTCGTCTTGAACGCTGGCGGCCTCGGCGGGCCAAAACCATTGGCGCTCAACGACCATGGTGTCACCGAGGTCTTCGCCGCAAACGTGCTGGGGCACGTGATGCTGCTGGAGGCGCTGATCCAGCGTGAAATGTTAACCGCCGCCGCCGTGCTGACCGGCAGCGAGGCTGCCCGTGGTGTTGTTCAATTGCGCATCCCACCCCCAACCTTCGCCCACCATTCCGCCGACGAGTTCGCCGGCGTCATCGACGGATCCTTCTACACCGGCAGGCGCGCCACCGCGATGCTGGCTTACGCCCACGCGAAATATCTTGGTGCACTGTGGATATCGGCCCTGGCACGCCGCCATCCCGACCTTCGTCTGCTCACCGTGAGCCCGGGCAACACCGCAGGCACCAACGCGTTCGAGCACACCAACCCGATAGTGAGGACCGTCATGAGCCGCGTCGTGATGCCCTACATCGCACCGCTGTTCGGCCTTGCGCACAAGCTCGACGTCGGCGCGCGACGTCTGGTTGACGCAATCGTCGATGACTCGTACCGCAGCGGAGTGTTCTACGCCAGTGGCGCCGGGAAGCTCACCGGGCCCGTCGTCGACCAGGCGACGATCCTGGCAGACTTCGCCGACACCACGATCCAAGATCGCGCCGACGAAGCCATCCACCGATTTGTCGCCGCCGCTCGCTGACTACCGATCATCGGTGACAAGCGCCGACGGGTCGGCTGCCACGATCGCCTCCACCTCGATGCGCAGCGCGTCGAGGTGGTCGCGGGCGGCCCCGTCATAGTCGCGTGCGTGGTCATCAAGAACACACACCGTCCCCACCACGTGCCCGCCGGCGTCTCGGACCGGCATCCCGAGGTAATTACTCAAGCCGAACTCGGTCTCATCCTCGTTGCCCGCGAAGGTGTCATCGAGGCGGGAGTCACGCACGAAGATCGCCTCCCCGCCGTCGACCACCCGTTCGCAATACAGCGGCACCCGATCCGGTGCGGCGCCGGCCTTGGAGCCTGCGGCGCCCACCCGATAGAAGGCGGTGCCCGGGCCCGCCGTCGCCGCGACGACCATGGAATCGGGGTCCGAGCGCATGACCAGAACGGACTTGACACCGAGTTCGTCGGCCAGTTCTTCCAGGCGGGGCGCCACCGGGGCAAGAGAAGGTGTGGTCGCCGCTGACGTGGCCGCGCGGCCAAGAACACGGTCGACCGCCGCCAAGATGTCTTCAGGCTCGGTGCGCGTGGCGTAATTAGGATGCACGTCGATCCACCGCAACACCGACTCGGCATCGACGATCGCCACCGTGGGCATCGGCAGCGCAACGGTGCCGTCGGCGTTCACCGCCGCAAGATCAAGCCCCAGCTGCTTCTGCGCGGCCTGCGCTTCGTCGCTGGGCGCGATAACGATGCCCAACGCGGCGGCGATGCGGTTGCCCGGATCGGAGAGCACCGCGAAGCTCAGCTCATTGGCCTGCTGCATCGACACCGAACCATCCGGGCTCTGCGGGCTGATGGCCACCAGACGAACGCCGCGGGCCTCCAGCGCCGGCACCAAATCCTGTTCGTAAACGCGCAGCGCGATGTTGCAATACGGGCACCACGCCCCCCGATAGAAGACCACGACCGTGGGTGCTCCGGCCAGCACGTCGGCCGACGAGACTGACGTCCCGTCCGCCCCAATGAGCTCAGCGATCGGGAATCGCGTCCCAGGCACGGCCACCGACGCCGGCACCCCGGCCGCCTGGAGCTCGCGCTGGTCGGCGGCGAAGACCTCGAGCACCTCAGGCGGAGCCACGCCGGCCAACTGCTCCGCCAATTCTGCGACCTTCTCGCTGAAAGTGGTGAACTTAGAGCTTGTCATAGCACGCCTTCCCCGTCGGTGGTGTCATCGAGCCTGTCGACAGCGATCTCGCCTAGTGTACCAAACAGTACAGACGATGAACTCGCTTGAGCACCAAGCCCTGTCGGGTCCGAACGCACAACTGGCGGGGACTCGAGTTTCGTTGTCCCCCGCGCAGCCATGGGCCATCATCGGCGGCATGCGACGTTCGGGGGCATCGAGTTCGGCGTGGATTTGCACACGATGGCCCTAGCTACGGCCCCGCCGTCGCAGCTCGGCGACCAGAGCGTCGAAGTTCGCCGGGCGCACCTGCACCGCGTCGTCGCGCGCGGCGGCAGTGATCTTGACGGTGCGGCGAATCTGGTCGATGAAGACTCGGCAGGCTTCGCAGCCGCGTCGGTGTTGTTCGAACCGGCGCAGGTCTGTGTTACTCAGTGCGTCATCGAGATACGTCGTGACCAGCTCGATCACGTCGCTGCACGCCAGTTGCAGTTCGTTGGTGATGAATTCGTCAGTCATCGAGATACTCCTCCAGCGCAGCCCGCAGGGCGGCGCGCCCACGATGCAGCAGCACGCGTTGATTGACCGCCGAGATCCCCAACGCGTCGCAGATTTCCTCGCTCGTCCAGCCCTCGACGTCGCGCATCGAGACCACCTCGCGTTGCGCGTCTGGCAGTTTGGCCAAGGCGTGCGAGATCAAGGTGCGCACTTCGCGAGAAAGCAGTCGTTGCTCTGGCAACAGGTCCCACCTTGCGGGCACGTCAGACCAGTGGTGGGCACCCAGTTCGGCGTGAACCATCCGGTTGGGATCTACCGACGGGTACGGATCCGCCTCCGGACCTGCGACGGCAAATGGCACGGTGCGCCCCTGTGTTCGGGCCAGCGTCCGTATTCGGTTGAGCATGATGCGGAACACCCACGTCTTGACCGTCGAACGACCTTCGAAGCTCCCGATCGTGCGAACCACCGACGTCCACGTGTCTTGCACGGCATCTTCTGCAATGGACGCCGACAGGTAGATCCGCGCCATGCGGACCAGGGGTGCATGCATCGTGTCGACCAGTAGGCGGAATGCTTCGGTGTCCCCGGCCCGCAACGCGTCGACGAACTCGTCCTCGCTAGCCCACCGGTCGTCGACGACCGTGCGGATGTGTTCGCCCATTACCCAGCACCGCTCCCCAGCCGAAATTGCGGCCCGTGTAACAGATCAGCTGCACGGGCGTCTAACCAGTGGCCTCATCGATCTGGCATGCGGTGTAAGGCCATCAACCCGAACAATACTGGAGGAGAACCAATGAGCACGCTGTCCCTTGTCACCGACGCCGACGCGACCAACGACCAGGCCGAGGCGTTGGCCTCCGTGCAGCAGGCATTGGGCACGATTCCCAACCTCACCCGCGCGATGGTGCACAGTCCGGCGCTGCTGCGCGGATATCTCGGTTTGGCCGGCGCTCTCGACCGCGGAACGCTGCCGGGCTCCACCCGCGAACGCCTCGCCATCGCCATCGCACAGGCCAATGGGTGCTCGTATTGCCTGTCCGCACACAGCTACCTGGGTGAAAAGGCGGCGGGACTCAGCGCCGATCAAATCGGGTCGGCGCGCAAAGCAGATGCGGACGACCCCAAAACCGCCGCGATCCTTGCATTCGCGGTGGCCGTCAACGAACACCGCGGCCACATCGATGACGCCGATCTGGAAAACGCGCGCCGCGCAGGTCTGACCGACGCCGAGATCGCCGAAGTCATTGGCCACGTGGGCCTTAACGTGCTGACGAACTACTTCAACAACGTCGCGCACACCGAAATCGACTTCCCAATCGTGCAGCCGTGAACCGCACGGCCTGGCGGGTCACGCGACCGCGGCCCGCCAGGCCAGCCGTCACACGACACGTGCGGTGCCGGGGTCATCCTCGAAGACCGCGGCAGGGCGGCCTCTCCGATGTGAAACGGAGAGGCGCCAGAATCCGAGCCCGATACTTGACGGCGACGGCTATCACGCCCACGTCGTCACACGTCCATCGTGTCGCGGCGAGTGGGCCTGAATACCCGCTCCATGACGGAAGCGACTGCAGCTGAGGCGATTTCCGGTCAACCTGGCGGGCGCCGCTGTGGTCAGCGAGGCCAACACCTTGTCCTGACAGTCGATCACCAGCCGCCGGGGATCACCTTCGGCTGTAGGCTGTTCACCTTCGGTTCGAAGGGCAGCTGCGGGAACAGCGTCTCAGCGACCCGGTAGCACTCCTCGAGGTGCGGATACCCGGAGAGGATGAACGTGTCGATGCCGATGTCGTGGTACTCCATGATCCGGTCACGGACCTCCTCGACACTGCCCACCAGCGCGGTGCCGGCCCCGCCGGTGACCAGACCGACGCCTGCCCAGAGGTTGGGGCTCACCTCGAGGTGCTCCCTCGAGCCACGGTGCAGGGCCACCATGCGGCGTTGGCCTTCCGACTCAGAGCGGGCCAGCGCCGCCTGGGAGGCGGCGACGTCCTCGTCGCGCACGTAGCGGATCAAGTCATCGGCGGCCGCCCACGCTTCTCTGCTCGTTTCCCGCACAATGGTGTGTAGCCGGATGCCGAAGGTGACTCGTCGCCCGGCAGCGTGTGCCTTGGCCCGCATCTCGTCGAGTTTCGGCTGCACCTGCTCCGGTGGTTCGCCCCACGTCAGCACGGTGTCGATCCATTTCGCGGCGAACGCTTGCCCAGCGCCAGAGGAGGCGCCGCACATCAGCGGAGGGTGCGGCTCCTGCAGGGGAAGGTAGTGAAGCTGCCCCCCTTCGATGCGGACATATCGGCCGTTCATGTCCACGGTCTTGCCCTGCAGCAGGTCGGTCCACGCCTGGATGTACTCGTCGGCCTGCTCATAGCGTTGGCCATGCGACAGGAAGACACCGTCGCCGGCCAGTTCGACCGGATCGCCTCCACAGACCACGTTGACGGTGAGCCGACCCCTGCTGTAGCGGTCGAAGGCCGAGGCCATTCGAGCCGTCATCGACGGGGTCGACTGCCCGGGCCTGACAGCGACGATGAATCGCAGGCTCGTGGTCTCGGGTGCCAGAAACGACGCGGTGATCCATGCGTCTTCACACACCGAGCCCGTCGGGACCAGCACTCCGACATAGCCCAGATCGTCTGCGGCCTGCGCGATTTGGGTGATGTAACGCAGGTTAGCCGCCCGCGCCCGGTGCATCGTCGACAGGTGTGGGCCGTCGGTGTGGGTGGGGATGTACCAGTAGATGTCCATTCCTGCCTCCTTGATGCAAAACAGTGAGGATCTGGGCGCGGAGGGCCTGAAGTGCTGGGTCCGCCACGTCCCGCGGGCGGGGCTGGGGGTGCGCCATGTCGGCGATGATCCGTCCGGGTGGACCAGCCATCACAATCACCCGGTCTGCCAGTAGCACGGCCTCGTCGACGTCGTGGGTCACCAGGATCGCGGTGAGCGCCTCGTCGAGGATGATCCGCTCGAGTTCGGTTTGCATTTGACTGCGCAGCAGGCTGTCCAGCGCGCCCAGCGGCTCGTCGAGCAGCAGGATCTCGGGAGTGGTGACCAAGGCGCGGGCCAAGGAGGCTCGCTGCGCCATGCCGCCGGAAAGCTGATTCGGCCACGCCTTGCCGAAACCGGCCAGCCCGACCAGGTCGAGCGCATGGACGACTTGCTTTTCGATTTGGGCGGCCGGTCTCCGGAACGGCAGCGCGTAGGCGACGTTGTCAGACAACGACATCCACGGCATCAGTCGGTGCTCCTGGAAGACCAGGCCCCGGTCCCGGCCGGGTCCCCGAACGAGTCGACCGAAGGCCCGGATTTCGCCAACGAACGTGGTGTCAAGGCCCGCGATCGCGCGCAGCAGCGACGTCTTGCCAGCTCCGCTGCCACCCACGATGCCGACAACCTCTTGACGGCGGACGTCGAAGTTGACCTCGCTCAGCACATCCAGGGGACGCTTGCCGACCGTGACCCGTTTCTCGCGAATTCGTACTTGCAGGGCCGGCACCTCCGCGCCATTCACGTCAGCCACGGTAGGAGCGGTCCCAGCGGGTGAGGTAGCGGCCGAAGCGGGCGAGAAGCCCATCGGTGGCCTTTCCGAGAATGCCGATTGCGAGCATTCCGGCGATCATGGCAGCGGGCCGTGCGAAGTTGCGCGAATCCCAGATGAGCCATCCCAACCCGTTAGCCGACGCGATGACCTCCGCCGCGACCAACAGTGTCCACGACAGCGCCATCGCAACGCGCGCCGATGCGACAATCGACGGAGCCGCCGACGGCAGCAACACCGTCCGCAGCACTGTCCAGCGCGACTTCTCGTAGAGCTGCGCGACCTCCACGAGATCTTGCGAGGCAGAACGAATCCCCGCAGCGGTCGCCAGGATCAGCGTGGTGGCGGACCCGATCGCCACCAAGGTCACCTTTGAGAGCTCTCCGATGCCAAACACGATGACCAGCACCGGAATCCACGCCACCGCCGGGACCGGAATCAACGTCAAGGCGGTGGGCTCCAGGATTTTGGCTGCCAACGGGCTGGTGCCGATCACCGCCCCTGCCAGAATGCCGACCGTGCTGCCGATGGCAAAGCCAATCGCTATGCGGCGCACACTGACCCACGCGTGCTCGATCAGCGTTCCATCCATCGCCAGCCTGACGAACGCTTCGAGTGAGTCGAGCGGTCCAGCAACGAGCGTGTGCGGCAGGACGCCGCTGACCACCGCGACGTGCCATGCCACGACCAGTCCGATCGGTACGGCCAGCGCAAGTACGCAGCTTGTCAGACGATCGAAGAACCGCCGGCGTCGACGGGGCGCATTTGTCGCCACGGGCGCAGTCACCATCATCGTCATCGCGGAGGTCCGACCAGGTCCTTGACATCGACCTTCTGCTGAATGAAGCCAGCATCGGCCAGGAAATCGGCCTTCGCCTGGATGTCGGCAATGACCTCCTGAGTCAGCGTGGCGGTGAAGTCGTGGCGCGGCCAGGCCAATTCGACCACCTCCGGATCGACCCGAACTTCAGTGGCCACAATCGATTTCGCTTCTGCCGGTGATGCGCGGATGAACTCCTTTGCTTTGCCGATGGCAGCGACCAAAGCGGAGTAAACGGCCAGTGCATCTTCGGCCAGCCCGGGCCGTGCAACCGCGATGGACTGGATCGCAGCATCGCCTGCCGGTAGCAGCCTGGCGGTCTTCTGGACAAGCTGCTGCTGCACGAACGGCGGCCACACCGCCCACGCATCCAGGTGACCTGATTCGAACGCCGCCTTCGCGTCCGGCGGGGCCATATCGATCACTTGAATTAACTTGGGATCGACGCCGGCATCCTTGGCGATCTTGATCAAGGCGTAATGCGACGACGTACCCGCTAACACACCGACGCGCGCTCCGCCCAAATCGGCAGCGCTCGCGATCTTGCTGTCGATCGGTACGAGGATGTCCTGGACCAGGCTCGCGCCCAGAGCCACAATCCTGCAATGAACTCCCGCCGCCGCGGCGATTAGAGCCGGCGGCTCGGCCATGAAGACCATGTCGACCCGGTTTGTCGCCAACGCTTCTGTGACGGCTGGCGCCGAGTCGAATTCCACGTAGTCGACTTTCGTGCCGGCGCGCCCGCCGGTATCAGCCACGACCAGCCCCACAATCGCAGTATCCGCTCCACCAGCGGGGAATCCGACCCGCCACGCGCCACCTCACGCAGCAGCACCGACACGAAAAGAGTGCTCAACAGACCCGTCAACATCGTCGGCGCGGTGCGCAACGTCCACGCTGATGCCGATCGTCCGGCCATCACGGCGCCACCGGGCGCGTAAGGCCGCAGCCAGCAAGACCGTGGTCACTGCTGGTTTCGCGCGCGGACGCAGCCACCCGCCGCAGCGCGTCGACCAACGCATCCTGGGCCGCGGCTTCCATGGACCCAAGCACCGATGAAATCTTGTCCGCCAGGCCACACCGCAAATCCTCGGCGACCGCTCGTCCGCGGGCTGTCAGCGACACCCACACGCGGCGCCGGTCCGCGTCGGTGTGGGCGTACTCGCGCGCACCGCCGCTGCCGAGCGCTACCGCGACGCGTGTTCGGGTCGCGCCGCTATCGGGTGCACCGCTCCGTTGCACGATTTGGAGTTGCCGATAGGGGCGCGTGCTGCAGTCCGCCGCTCGTCGATCCATTGGCTCTACGGTCTTGACAGTGGGCTCGGCGGCCGGTCGTGGTCGGTGGCGTGCAGCGTGGCGGCGAGTGTATCGCCTTCGATGTCGAGGTTGGGAAGGTGGCGATCCAGTTGGCGAGGCAGCCACCAGGCTCGGTCGCCGAACAGCGACATCACCGCGGGGACCAGCGTCATGCGCACGACGAAGGCGTCGATGAGGATGCCGAACGCCAGCGCGAATCCGACCTGTTTGATCATCGGGTCGGGGTTGAAGGCAAACCCGGCGAATACCGAGATCATGATGATCGCGGCGGCGCAGACCACACGGCTGGCCTGTGTGAAGCCGTGTTCGATCGCGTCGTCGCCGTGGTGGCCGTGCACGTGGGCCTCTTTGATCGAGGACACCAGGAACACCTCGTAGTCCATCGCAAGGCCGTAGAGCACTCCGGTCACGATGATGGGAAGCAGGCTCAGCACGGGGGCGGCGGCGTCGATGCCCAGCAGTTGCTGTAGCCAGCCCCATTGGAACACTGCGGTCGTGGCCCCGAAGGTCGCCGCGATGCTGAGCAGGAATCCGAGCGTGGCCTTGAGGGGCACGATCACCGAGCGGAAGACCACCAGCAGGATGATCAGCGTCAGGGCTAACACGACGCCGAGGTAGGTCGGCAGTATGTGGGTGAGTCGGTCTGACACGTCGATGGCCAGCGCGGTGAAGCCGGTGACGCCCACCGACGCCTGCGCTGCGCGCGCCAGTTGGCCCGAGTGGGACCGGATTTCCTTGACCAGAACCGTGGTTGCGGGGTCGTTGGGCCCGCTGGCGGGGATGACGGACAATACTGCGGTGGTGCGGGTGTCATCAAGGCCGACTAGGTCCACCGACTCGACGCCGGAAATGCGCTGCAGGTTGGCGACCAAGTCGACCAGAGCGGCGTCGGTGAGCGCCGCGTCGTGCGATGCCGGCTGGGCCACCACGATCAGCGCACCGTTGTAGCCCTCGCCGAGGTGCTCGGCCACCAGGTCGTAGCTGTCGCGTTGCGCGGTTGCGGTGTTGTAGCTGGCGCCCGAGGGCAGCCCAGAGGTCATGGACAGCGCAGGCACGGCCAGCAGTCCGGCGGCAAGCACGGCGACGCTCACGGCCACCAACCGGTGCCGGATCAGTAGCCGCACCCAGGTTGCGGCGATCGGGTGCGGTTGGCTGCGATCGCGAAGCGTGGTCAGCCTGGTCCTGGCCTTGGGTGAGCAGATCCGTTCACCCACCAGCCCCAGTAGTGCGGGCAGCAGGGTGACCGCGCACAACACCGCGATGGCGACGGTCGCGGCGGCGGTGATCGACATGGTGGTCAATACCTGCACACGCACCAGTGTCAGGGCCAAAAGCGCGATGACGACCGTGGAGCCGGCGAAGACCACGGCGCTGCCGGCGGTGCCGATCGCCCGACTCGCCGCCGCCGATGCGCTGAGCCCGAGGTCGAGAATGAGCCGGCGTTGGCGGTTGACGATGAACAACGCATAGTCGATTCCGACCGCCAACCCGAGCATGAGCGCCAGCACCGCGGTCAGCGAGTGGATGTTCACCAGGTGCGACAACGCGAACGCGCCGCCGACCCCCACACCCACGCCGGTGAGCGCGGTGACCAACGGCAGGCCCGCGGCGAGCACCGAACCCAGCGTGACAACCAGAACCAGCGCGGCCACCAGCACACCGACGACCTCGCCGACCCCGATCAGTTCGGGGACCTGCAGCATGCTCGCCGAGGGCAGTACCCGAATGTCGGTGCCCGACAGTGCGGTTCGCGCCGCCTCCACGGTGTGCTCGACGGTGCCGGTAGGCAGTTCGAAGGTTTGGCGGTCGAACTGGAATTGGAACAGCGCCCCAGCACCGTCCGGCGAGATCACCACCCCGGGGACCGCCGCGCCGTCGACGCGCAGGGGTTGGGGCGCGCCGGGGCCGGGCCCGGCTTGCGCCTGGGCTCGGCCGATCGCCTGTGAAGCCGAGATCAGTGCACTGGCGGGGCCTCTGGCCATCTCGGCGGCCATCGCCGCACGGGTGTCGACGACGTGGTCGGCGGCAAACACCGCGTCCACCGCGGCCAGCAACGCGGCACGGCGCGGCCCTTCATCGATGCGTTGACCATCCGGTACCGCGAAGGCGATCATGCCTTGCCCGCCGGAGGCCTGGGGCATCTGTCGGGTCAAGTCGTCGATCACCTGCTGGGCAGGGGTGCCGTCGATGCGCAGTTCGGTGGACAGCGCGGGCGGGTTCATGACCAGGATCGCGACGATGACCGCGATCAGCCCGACCCACCCGCCGATGAACAGGAACGGCTGATGGAAGGCGGTGCGCCCCAGTCGATGCAGGAACCTCGACACGATCTCGCTTTCTGTTCTGCGTGATGGACACCGACGCGCCGGCCGCGACGACTTGAGAGTACTCTCTCAATCCGAGAGTTAGCCATCACCTGTTGACCAGAACACACTGCCGACGACCGCAGTGCCGTGATGACACATCGATTGTCCGAAAGCGAGGACGGCAGCGCCGTGAACCAGAAAGTGCAGCGAACCGACGCGTATGCCAACGTCAGCCGGATCGTGGCCGCCGCCCGATCGCTGTTTTCCGCGGAGGGTGCGTCGGCGACGTTGGCGCAGGTAGCCCGCCGGGCCGGGGTGGGCACCGCCACGCTGTACCGGCATTTCCCCAACCGTCAGGCCCTCGCGCTGGCGGTCTGCGAGGCCTCGTTCGACACCGACATCGAGCCGCTGCTGGCGAAGTTTCAGGACAGCGACACCGCACGGGCCGAGCTACTCGACGTCGCCGAGGGGCTCATCGCCGCGCTGCACCGGCAGTGGGGGCTTCTGTCGTCGCTGGACAACCTCACCGAGATCATCACCAGACTGCTCAGCCGCAGCGATGATTCGTTCGCGACGATGATCAAGCGAGCGCAGGCGGCCGGGCAGTTGCGCCGCGACATCACCGCCCGCGACATACCGCCGATACTGGCGATGCTGGTCACCGCGCTCACCGCGGTGGATCTCGACAGGACGGCGCAGCGGCGCTACCTGAGCCTGCTGCTGGACGGGTTGAACCCAGAACATGCCACCCCGCTGCCGGGGTGAGGCCAGAGCAACAAGGGGAACAAGGGAAGAGAGGAGTAGCACCACGTGCACGTTGGTCGGGATACCGCCCTGCGGATCGAAGACTATCTGGATGCCGACGGCCACATCGCTTTGCCGGGTGGCATCACGTTGCTGTCCTTCCTGGACCGCAACATCGCGCAGTGGGCGCACAGCCCGGCCTTCCGCTACCTCGACTACACCCACGACGACCAGGCCCGAGTCGTCGAGCTGACCTGGAGTCAACTCGGGTCCAGGCTTCGCGCGGTCGGCGCCCGGCTGCAGCAGGTCACCCAGCCCGGCGACCGGGTGGCCATCGCCGCCCCGCACGGCGTGGACTATGTGGTCGGGTTCTTCTCGGCGATCCGGGCCGGCACCATCGCGGTGCCGTTGTTCGCCCCGGAGCTGCCCGGCCACGCCGAGCGTCTCAACGCGGTGTTGACCGATGCCCAGCCCGCCGTAGTGCTGACGACCACGGCCGCCGCCGAGCACGTCGTCGCGCCCGTGCGCAAGCTTCCGCGGGTTCGACAGCCCAGGGTGATCGCGGTCGACGCGGTCCCCGACGCGGTCGGTGCGACGTTCGCTCCGGTGCCGCTGGACACCGACGACATCGCCTACCTGCAATACACCTCGGGCTCGACGGGCACACCAGCCGGGGTGAAGATCAGCCACCGCGCCGTGTGTACCAACATCGTGCAGATGATCATCTCGGTCGGACTGGATTGGGACATCCGCAGTATCAGCTGGCTGCCCCTGTACCACGACATGGGGCTGCTGATGATCATGTTCCCCGTGCTGTTCGGAGGGCAGATCACGTTGATGTCGCCGATGGCTTTCGTCCGGCGACCGCATCGCTGGATCAAAGAATTGGCCGCGCAGTCCGTGCACGGCCGCACCTTCGCCGCCGCGCCGAACTTCGCGTTCGAACTCGCCGCGCAGCGTGGCCTGCCCCCCGACGGCGAGGAACTGGACCTGAGCAACGTCGCGGGCCTGATCAACGGCGCCGAACCCGTCAGCATCAGCTCGATCGACAAGTTCAACGCCGCATTCGCCCGCTACAACCTGCCGGCGACCGCGGTGAAACCGTCCTACGGCATGGCCGAGGCCACCCTGTTCATCTCCACCATTGACCCCACGGCCCGAGCGACCGCCATCCACCTCGACCGCCGCCACCTGCGCGAAGGCCACGCGGTGCGGGTGGCCCCCGACCATCTGCATGCCGTGGCGCACGTGTCCTGCGGGCACGTCGCACGCAGCCTGTGGGCGACAATCACCGATCCCGACAGCGGCGCGGAGTTGCCCGACGGCGACGTCGGCGAAATCTGGCTGCACGGCGACAACGTCGGCAGCGGGTACTGGGGTCGCGGCCGTGACAGCGAACTGGCGTTCGGGAACAAGCTGCAATCCCGCACCGAATACGGCAGCCGCGCCGAGGGGGTCCCCGACGCCGCACGCTGGTTCCGCACCGGCGACCTGGGTGTGTTCC
This sequence comes from Mycobacterium sp. SM3041, assembly GCF_039668335.1. Lineage (NCBI taxonomy): Bacteria > Bacillati > Actinomycetota > Actinomycetes > Mycobacteriales > Mycobacteriaceae > Mycobacterium > Mycobacterium sp. SM3041. The sequence goes on from NZ_JAYXBQ010000046.1 coordinate 102,152, forward strand.
TAGACGGCGAGCTCTACATCATCGGGCGCATCAAGGATCTCATCATCATCGACGGGCGCAACCACTACCCTGAGGACATCGAAGCGACCGCGGCACAGGCCTGCGCAGCCGTGCGGCCCGGATTCATCGCGGCGTTCTCAGTGCCAGCCGGCGCGCTGGCGGCACCGGCCTGCGGACCGGGCGAGCAGGTGGTGATCGTGGCCGAGCGGGCCCCCGGAGCGGGCCGCGCCGACCCGCATCCGATCAGCACCGCCATCCGCGCCGCGGTCTCCCGCCGCCATGGCCTGAACGTGGCCGACGTGGTGCTCGTCGCCGCGGGGGCCATCCCACGCACCACCAGCGGCAAAATCGCCCGGCGAGCCTGCCGCGCCGACTATCTCGACGGGAAGCTGTGCGTGCGCTGACACCCCGCGCCGGCCAGAGCGGCCCGCAAGTTGTATCCGCTGCACCAGCGTCGCAATCGCCAGTCGCGCTGAGCGGATGGTGGCGCTGGGGGTTGATCATCGACCTGAAACCGACCGCGCACGGCAAGAATGGCACAGGGTGTGGTGGCCATGTGCGGACTCGGATGAGGTGATCGTGACCGCGCCGTCGGAGAACGGCGTGTCGTCGCGCCCGGCGAGGCCTACAGATATAGGGGAGAGGCCGCCCTCGTCGACCACCGCATGCGTGGCCGATTCACACCGGGCTGTTGTCGGCGACCGTGTGGCCGCCGCGGCTGTAGGTGGAAGGTCGGATTCCGTAGTCGTCCCACTTGTCGTCGATCACGAGGTCCGGTCGGCCGATGAATCGAAGCAGGTTGTAGTAGGAGTCGCGGATCGGTGTGCCCCACAGGAGGGACTCGCGTCGAAGCTGGGCGAGTCGGCGTGCCACCTCCCAGATCCGTTCGGTTACTCGCCAGGACTCCGAAGCATCCCATACAGGAAGGATTTTCGTGATTTCCTGAGTGATTCGGGCGCGGCGGTCGTTGGCTTCGCGCGCGGGATCAGTGACATACTCGAGAAATGTGCGACTGGTGAGCATTCGCGCGAACTTCACCTGTTCTGGGTAGACAAGCGCAGCGATGGTCTCGATATCGGTGTGTTGCCTGCGGCGTTCGATTTCCTGGATGCCGATGAAAACCGAGTTCGCGCACGCTCTGCCGAGTTCCATTGCGAACGAGTCGAACAGGACTCCGCGGGCGGCGAGGTGGCTTCTGTAGTGTCGTTCGGCGGCCAGCGCGGCACTATACGCGCGCAGGTCGACTTGCGGCGAGCTGCCGATCCATCGCTTGTGCCGCAGACACACAAGGCCGGCGTGGGGCAGCCTGCCGATGGCTGGGTTGCCCTGGGTGCAGCGCAGGCACAGGCGCCGGTCGGTGACCGCATCGCCGTTGATCCTGGCCGGCGTCGTGAATGCGCTCGGGTGCAGGTTGCCCAGTTGCCGCCAGACGTCGATACGTTCGGCTGCACAACGCGCTCGGGACAGGCGGACGCCGCGCTCACGCAGGCCGATTTCGATCTCGCCGGGTTGGCTGTGATTGCGTGCCGCGAGACGGTGACTGTAGGAAACGACGCCCTCACCGCCGTAGACTCGGGTGGGGACAGGCAACGGCTGCAGCCTCATTCGGCCCTGCGCAGCGGTGTTGGCGCCCCGTCGTGCTTGACCGGCGTGCGGGTGCGGAACTCCTCAGCTGCGTGGTCGGTCGGAATCGAGTCGAGCAGCTTGCGGTCGACCTTTTCCGCGCCGTCGAGGATTGCCGCGATCGCGGCATCGCTGAGCAGGGCACGTAGCGATCCGATCGACCCGCCAGTTCGGTCGTACAGGTAGCTGGTCAGCGCGGCCAGCGACCCTTCGGGGTGGCGGCCGAGGGGCAGCAGGGTTTCGATGCCCAGGACGAGTTCTTCCCACGCATCTCGCTGTGCGCGCGTCCCGTTACTGTAGGGGCGCATTTCGTGAATGGTGATGCGGCCCTTGATCTGACGACCCATGTGGCCGGACAGCAGATCGCTTTGCAGTAGGTCGATTCCGGCGTAGAGAAAGGTCGCGTCAAGTCGTTCCGAGAACACTTTCAGCGCCGACGCGGCTTCGCTGCCTGCCTGATGATTGGTACGCAGGTTATGGATCTCATCGCAGACGACCAGCGACGTACCGAGGTGGCGCATAACACCGACGACTCGTTCCGTCAGATCCTGGGCGGTGGCCCTGTTCGGGTTGACCAGGCCCAGGAAGTTGGCAAAGGCAAGCATCATCATCTTCGGGGTGGTGCCGGGCGGGACCACCGCGTAGACGACCGGGGCATAGCTGGTGTCATCGTGGCGGCCGGCCTTCTTGCGCATTGCCTTCTCGTGGCGTTTGCCGATGAGCAGCGCCGCGGTTGATTTCCCCAGCCCGGATGATCCCGACATCGCCAAGCCGCGGCGCGCGGTCGCAGTCTTGGCCATGTTTCGGGCCATAATGATCCTGGTCTGGCGCGTCAGAGCCACGGTGTCATGTGTTTCGAGCACCACGTCGGCGGCCAACCACGCGAACCGCTCCTGGTCATAGTCGGCCTTCTCGTCGGGGGAGAGGCCGCTGATCTGCCTCATCGTCATGCGCCGAGGCTCGACCGGCTGCCGGTCAACGAACTCTCGCCAGGAAGCCAATGAATCCGGGACGGCCATGGGCGGTTAGCGCTCCTCGTCGATGTCGATGCGTCTGGCGGCTCGCCGCTGTGGCGGCGCGGCCGGGGATGGTTCGGTGTCGACCTCATCGAGGTCCCCGGCGGCGTCGGCGACGACATGTAATGGAGGCACGACCGGGGTGTTCACGCTGTCACGCTTGGCGGCCTTGCGTTCTCGCGTCGTGTTCGCGCCGCTGGTCTGGATGCGGTTGATTTCGGCGAGCACATCGACGGCAGGGGCGGTCTCGTCACGACGCTCGACAGCCTTGCGGGCCGCGCGCAGCACATCCAGCGAAAACGGCGCCAGCGCCCGCCTCGCCAGGGTCCATTCGGCCTCAATCCACCTGCGGCGTTTGTGATCCCGCAGGAAAACCGATTGCAGCCGATAGGGGTCATAACGGATCTCCCAACGTCCACGCGCGGGTTCGGGCAGCCCGCTGCTCACGCCGCGCAACGGATGCAGCTCGGGGCTGTCATAGTGCAACCCCTCGAAGTTGATCCCGTACGGCTGGATGCTGCGCCAGGCCACCGGCAGCAGCCCGATGTAGTCGTCACGGCCCAGCGCCACGTGCGCGGTCGGGGCGACGCCGGCGAGCGCCGCATAGGCCTCGTTGGGGGTCAGGTCCTTCTTCGGCATCGCAGGATGACGCAGGCCCGTATGCGGCTTGTTCTGCCACACCGCGACGATCCACAAGTCGAGCAGGTTCTGCACCTCAGCGAGTGTCCAAAACGCTTCCTGCTCGGGGGATCTGCCGCGCCGCACCACATTAGGTCCGGCATAGCCGGCCAGATACTGGGTGAAGCCGCTGTTGATCGCGGCGAACACGCGCTCGATGTGCGGCTTGTCGGTCGGGGTGCGCGGGGCCGCCTTGGTGACGCTGATCTGCAGCCGCTCGCACGCATTCATGAAGGTTGACCCCACATAGACCTTGCCGCGGTCGACGGTGATCGACTCGGGCACGATCACCGGCTTGGCCGCGATGCCGGCGCGTAGCTCGTCGTCGCCGGGGATCATCGCGGCCGGCAGAATCGAGCGGGAGAAACTCACCGAGGCGTGCCAGCCGGGCTGCATCGGTAGGGGAGTCAATGCCCGCGCGAGCAGCACCGCGGCGTCGACCGCCTTGGTCGCGACCGGCCGCAGAATCGCCGCACATGGTGTCCGGGTGGCGATGTCTAACGCCGCCGTCAGGTCGACGCGCCCGACCGAACCATCCGGGAAGACCACCATGAGATCCAGAGGGGTGCTGTCGATCTCGACGAGTTCGCCCGGACGGGAAGGGGATTGGCCACCCCAGGCGCGATCCGGTCGATTGGCTTGGCTGCGGCGGGTCGTGGCATTGCCGAACGGGTGCTTGGAGCGGTGCAGATTTCCCAATGCTTCATAAAGCGTAGAGCGGCCCGGGATCGGCACGCCCAATTGCTGCGCCTCGCGTTTCACCTGGGCAATAACCCGTGATTTCGTGCCGGTCGACAAGTTGGTCTGGCGGTCGATCGCGGCCTCCAGCAGCGACACCACACGCGGGTCCATGCGGCCAGTCGGGGAGGACTCTCGTGTTTTGCGTCCATCCACGAGGCCGGCGACCCCGTCACGGCGGTAGGCGGCCAGATGGCGCTGTAGCGTCCGCGCTGACATCGGCGTTCCGGTGGCGCGCAGCTCGGCCAGTTTGGCCTCAATCCGCGCGCCCAGCAGATTGCGCGGATGATACTCGGGACGGGGTTCGACCTCACCGCCGTCAGGTACGGGCGGCACGCCAGTCAGGATCTCGACGACATGGTGGTGCAGGAACTCCGCACGCCGCCTGGTCTCGGGATCCAACGTTTCCAGGACGGCGGCGGTATCGAGGTTCGGCAGCCCATCCGGCGAATCAGGGAGGTAACTGTCGTCACCCAGCAACTCGGCGACCGCGACCTTGCGGATCCGGCCCGTCATAAGATTTTTCAATGCCAGTGTCGCGCCCTCTTGCGCGACGACCTGCCAGCTGTTGCCGTCGTATTGCAGACAGTCGAACAACCGTACCGATCTCACGCCGACACCTCGGAATCCAGCGACAACGGGGTGCTCAGGTTCGCCGACAGCTGCCGCCGCCACAACAGGTGCAACACGTTGGCCAACGCCATGTCCTTTGACACGCCGGTCGACCTGGCGACACGATGCGCACCCAGACCCAACGGCAGCGGGTGGGCGAAGCAACTGGCGATCGCGGTGAACGCGTCGTCGGTCGGCGCGCATCGGTCCTGCCGATACCCAGCCAGCCACCGCACATTCTGCTCAGTGATTGGATCCAGCCCGGTGAAAACCGCGTATTGCCAACCAACCTCGGCGCAGGCACGGCGCGTCAGGTCGAACTGGGCGGCGGCGTCATCAACACAGTCTCGGTGGCGGACATCGACCAACCGGCCGTCGCCGTTGCGCAAACGGACGAAGAAGTCGGGGACATGACTCTTATGACCGGTCGTCCCACGCGGCCACAACAACGCCAGCGGCTGAGCCGCGATCGCCAGGGTGTCCGGGTCGAAGTCCGCCCACATCAGGTACTCGCGCTCCAACAGCGATTCGAACGGCACATGCGCGCGCACCGTGCTCGACCACCACAAGCCCTCGTAGTTCCGCTTACCCGGCCATGCGAAGAATCGCCGAATCGGAACAGCCCGCTCCACGCGGAGCAAGGCCAAGTCGGCCGACACATCGTCGTTGCGGATAGCGCCGCCCAACCGCAGTAAAACACGAGTCCGATCGGTCGAATTGACCGGCAGCGACTCGTTCAGCGCCGAACCCACAACAAACCTCCACACGGTGCTGAGGCGGACTGAATCTCGGCCGTCACACCAAATGAGAAGGTATGCCATTTACTTCCGGACATCAGGCGACACACCGTAGCTTGTCACAATCATCTGGAAAACTGCCAACTAAACCCGGAACGGACAACCACTGCGAGTGTTTTGCGAGACATGGGTAGGTCCGAAGTAACTGACATAATGTCGATTATCGGCGTTTGACTTTGGGCTGGTGGTGCACCCACGGCGACTTCTGGCGCAGGGTCCGCCTGTCCGGTCCGGGCCTTGCTGACAGCAACACGAGAAATCGTGACAGCTGCTCAATGAAGCTGCTCAGGTGCTTCCGAATCAGCCGCGAGTTGCACCGGCCCCGGGCTCTGCGAGCTTTCCGCTGCGGCTGACAATCGGCCGGGTGCTTGAACTGAACCGAATCGCCACGACCATCTGACAGCGCGCGACAGCCTCGGTTCAGACGTCCAGAACCAGCTGAGAGCTGCCGGGTTCTCCCGTAGCGATCAAGCATCTACCCACCCATCGCTGCGTCGACCAATGTCGCTAAACGTCACGTGACGTTATGCGCGGGGTGTGGCTGGATGTTTCCGATACGCGGATTGCGGTCTCCGGCAGCGCTTTTGAGGGTCAGGCGAAAGAATTGGTCAGCCCGCAGCGCCGATCGCAGGATGGCGGGTAGCTTCGTCCAACTCGAAACAGTCGCGGTAGCCACGCATGCGGGACGTGCTGGCGCGACAACTGTGACCTATTCAACTGACACTTCTACGACATTCCCATGTACCGTTAGTTGACACGTCAAATACGTATTCATAAACGACAGGTGGTGAAAATGCTATGAGTGACGACCCGACCGAGCCCGACCACGTGATCTCCGCATCGTTCGCGGGCAGCGACGAGTACCGCGAGACCATGACGGACGTGAACCTGAAGAACGCCGAGGTTCTCCGTTCCACCGGCGTGCTCGCGGATGACCCGTTCCTGAAGGATTTCTATTGCGTCATCGTTCACACGGTGGGGGCTCAATCGGGCGCAAAACGCATGACTGTCATCGCCTGCCTGCCGGACGATCTACTGAGGGAAGGCGACCATACCCAGCGGCTTTTTCTGTTCGCGTCGTTCGCCGGCAGTGGCGTTCGACCGGCCTGGTACCACAACATCGTCGCGCACCCCAGTCAGGTGGCGGTGGAGTTCAACAAGGAATTTTTCGACGTCGACGTCATAGAACTCCATGGTGTCCAGCGCGACGAGATCTACGATCGCATGGCCGCCGAGTACGACAATTTCCGGCAGTATGCGATCGCGAACGACGCACTCGGTAAGGATCCGATACCCGTTCTCGCACTGTTGCCGAAGGATTCGGGCAAGAAATTCCATATCCCGCAACTGACTGTGACCGAGGCATAGTCCCAACGGACAGCAACACGAAATCTGAGGATGGGACGACATGACCCGTAACGAATGGGCGGCTGGCCTGCCGTCGGTAGATTGGCTCGACGCGACCGAGGAGCGTGCCTGGCAGGGCCAGGTAATCGTTATGGGGCTGGTATTCGCCCAAATAGAGCGGGAGCTGATCGAAGAATCGGGCTTGTCGTTCGTGGACTATCGCGTGCTGATCACCCTGGCAGACGCAGCGGGTATGCACCTTGCCATGAGCCAGCTCGCGGCATCGTTGGGGTGGTCCCCCAGCAGGACTTCGCATCAGGTCAAACGAATGGAAGCGCGCGGGCTTGTCCAGCGCATCACAGGCACGGCTGACAAGCGGAGCGCGGATGCGTATCTGACCGACCTCGGTCTCGGCGCGCTGAAAGATGCCGTGCCTGGCCAAGTAGACAGGGTGAGAAGGTATTTCATCGACCGGCTCGCACCTGACCAGATCAAGGCCATGGCCGACTCGTACCAATCGTTACTCGAGTACCTGATGACGATTCAGGATTTTCCCATGCCGTCCAGGTTCGAATCCCCATCTGAATAGCTCGTCGCAGCACACGTAACAAACACCTGAATTACCGAGTCGCTACCCCGCGCGCTCATGGCTGCCCACGCGCGCCCTAATTCACGCAGAACAGGAGACATCATGACCACAACCAAAACTGCCGTCGTGACCGGCGCAAACCGCGGGTTGGGGTACGGCATCGCGAAATACCTTGGAAAGTCCGGAATTCGGGTACTGGCGGCCGCCCGTGACACCGATTCGGGCGCCGCCGCCGTGCAGGAAGCGCAGGCAGAGGGCGCCGACGTCGAACTGCTGGTGCTTGACGTGAGCGACGAGTCAAGCATCGCGCGCGCCGCTGACGATGTCACCGAGCGCTATGGCCGCATCGACTATCTGGTCAACAACGCTGGTGTCCTCTTTGACCCGATCAACGACACCGCCAATCCCCTCGACAAGATTCTGTCGGAGTCGGTGCTCCGAAACACCTTCGAAGTCAACGTGATTGGCATGGCGCTGGTGACCAAGCACTTCGCACCGCTGCTCGGCGAATCCGCGCGAATCTTCAACCTGTCCAGCCCGCTCGGGTCCTTCGACCAAGTTTCTTCCGGAGCGCTGCACCCCGGCCGCGAATTCCTCAGCTATCGCATGTCCAAGAGCGCCGTGAATATGTTCACGCTGCTCATGGCCGAGATTCTGGCGCCCCGGCAGATCGCCGTCAACTCGATCTATCCGGTATTCACTCGCACGAAAATGGCCGGCGCCGAAGCAGTAGCCCCGTACTCGATCGACGAAGGGGCAGCCAAGATCGGCCAGATCATCGTGCGCGAAGACCTACCCACCGGCCAGATCCTGAACGCCGCCGGCGGCCAGGGCAACTGGTAATCCAGCCACCAAGAAGGAGTCCCCCCGTGGTAACCGCATTTGACCCCATCACCCTCACCAATGGCCTTGCCCTGCCTAACCGCATCGTCATGGCGCCACTTACCCGCCGTCGCGCCTACGGCGAAGGACTGTCGGCGACGCCGCTGATGGCTGAGTACTACCAGCAACGCGTCAGTGCCGGATTGATCATCAGCGAGGCAATGCACGCCGGTCGAGCCGGTCAGGCCTACACCAACGAACCCGGTCTACACACCGAACGGCAATTGCAGTCGTGGCGGCCCATCGTCGAGACCGTTCACGCACACGGCGGCCGTATCTTCGCTCAGTTGCTACACGGTGGTCGTCACAGCCATCCCGCTCTGCTCGAGGACGGGATGCACCCTAAGGCGCCATCGCCGGTGGCCGGCCCCGGACTGATCCGCATCACCATCCCCGAACCCGCGCAACGGGTACCACTGCCGATCCCCGAGGCAATGACCGTGGACGACATCGCCACAACGATCGACGACTTCGCCACCGCTGCAGAGAACGCGATGCGAATCGGATTCGATGGCGTCGAGCTACACGGCGGCTACGGCTACCTCATCCAACAATTTCTGGCCGACAGCACCAACCTGCGCAGTGACAAGTATGGAGGATCAATCCACGGCCGCATCCAGTTCGTGCTGGAACTCGTCGACACCATCGCGAACCGGATTGGTCCGCACAACCTCGCACTGCGGATCAACCCGGGAGTCACCGACATGGGCATCGTCGAGTCGGACGTTGAGACCCTCTACCGCACCCTGGTCCGGGAACTGCGTCACGACCTGTCCTATCTGCACATCTTTGAATGGCCGGGACAGCGGGCAGTTACCCGCGCGCTCCGCGATGAATGGCCGGGCCAGTTGATACTCAACCCGCACGAGACATTCGACGACTGGCCAGCAGGTCCAGATGCGGTGCACGTCGTCGCCGACGGCCTGGCCGACATGGTCTCCTACGGCTCGATGTTCATTTCCAATCCTGATCTCGTACACCGGCTCCGGATCGGCGCCCCACTCACTCCCGATGATCACGCCACCCACTATCACGGCGATCACCGCGGGTACACCGACTACCCCGTCTTCGACGAACAATAACTGCCCTGCCGCGCAAGGCAATTCATCTCCGACAAACCAGGTGATCACGACCCGCCAGACGCTGTGGCATCTGGTGACCACCTAGAAGAGAAACGACAACGCGATGGCAGACGTATCGGCATTGCGTGCCGCAATGCGGGGCGCTGTATTCATACCTGGCAGCACGCAATTCGAGGAAACCTCGAAGCCGTGGAACCAGACGGTCACACAGAATCTCGCCGCGGTCCTCGAGCCGGTTGACGCCGACGACATAGTCACCGCGATCCGATTCTGTGCGGCAGGAGGTGTCCCAGTCACCGCGCAGCCAAGCGGCCACGGCGCGAGTCCGCACCTCGATGGGACCGTTGTCCTGCGCACCGGCCACCTGCGCGACATCGCGATCGATGCGTCTACACGCACCGCTCGCGTCGGGGCGGGAGTGAACTGGAACCAAGTACTCACAGCCGCCGAACCTCACGGCCTCACCGGTGCCCCGGGAAGTTCCGGCGGCGTCACGGTTGCGGGGTACACGCTGGCCGGTGGAATCAGCTGGTTCGCTCGCAAATTCGGCTGGGGCGCCGACAATGTCGAAGCTTTCCATGTCGTGATGGCGGACGGTGAACGCGCCCGGATAAGCGCCGAGCACCACCCTGACCTGTTTTGGGCGCTCCGAGGAGGAGGCGGTCAGTTCGCGATCGTCACTGAACTCGAGCTGCGATTACATAGCCTGCCCGGACTCGTGGGCGGTCGCATCGTA